>JBEKNU010000085.1:0-33351 GCA_049522495.1 Terriglobia bacterium | reverse complement strand
AGTCGCTCAACTTCCTCGGGGGTCAACACCAACTTTGCACGCCTCGATTTTCCTGCCATGCCACCGAGCATACCAGGAAAGCGGGCCTATGTGAACATCTTTTAACGAAACGATATACTAGCTTCCACTTGAGGTTTCCGCCCCCGCTGGAACTGGCCGGGGAACGACAGACGGCGCAGGCTTGGCAGATGCACCCTCCTGCGGAACCTCAATCGGATCGTTTGGAACGGCGGGGGAATCAGGCGGATGCGCCGCAGTCGGGATTTGTGGGGTCGCCACTGGTGCAAGAGCTTCCACCGGTCGCTGGGTTGCCATTTTCGGCGTCGAAACGGAACCAGAGGGCGTGGTAGGCCGAGGCGCTATGGCGGGTCGGGCTACCGGCGGAACGGACGCGGTCGTTACGGAGTGGGCGTTTTTTCCAGGTCCGGTCGGGCGGAGTCGGGAAGGCTGCGCTGAGCGCTCGAGTCGTCGAGGAGTACCAGCGTCGGAGCGCTGTGCTGGGCGCACTACCGGGCGGAATAGGATTTCGATCTGGACCTTTTCCAGATCGCCATCCTGGAAATCCACGACTTGATCGAATCCCTCTTGACCGATCGTCGCTTTGGTCTGTTCGAAGGCTCGGTACTGACGCTCGACGATTACCTTGCCCACTGAGCGCGCGCGTTTTTCGTCGCGCTCTATGCAAGTTTCGAGAGGCGCATTGAAAAGCATCAGAGTGGTCGGGACCTGGAACTTCTTTGCCAAATCGAGCAGCTCCTTCCGCGCTTGCGGAGTCAATGCTGTCGAGTCAACCACGCACAGTCGGTTCGCCGTGAGCCGCTGTTCTACAACGAAATGCACCAACGCAAAGGCTTGTGTGTTGAAGCGCTGGTCGCGTTCGTCGTCACAGACGTGAGCACGCGCCCAATCCGAAGAAACAATCTGGGTGGGACGAAAGTGCTGTTGGGCAAATGTGGATTTCCCGCAAGCCGCAGGGCCGCAAAGCACCACTATCGACGGCCTGAGGAGGCGCAGTGACTTTCCACGCTCATTACCTTTGTCTGGGATGTTTTCCGAGTCCATAACTGGCTCAGACGACCTCCAAGCCCTTGGGGTTACTGATCTTCGGATGCGAAGAGTGTAAAAGTAATTTAACCTGCCTGAGGTATATTGGGAGGGTGGATTGGACTTTTTGTCGCAACCATTGCGATCAACCCGGAGGACTCAACCTTCGCCAATCAAACACACACGGGAGGGCGATGACATGGCAGCGACCATAGTGGCATGCGTGGAAGACCTCTTCTTCCTGGCAAAGATCCGGGAAACCGCGAAAGCTGTTGGCGTTACGGTGGTGATGAACGACTTGCGACGCGGCTCGGCTGCCATCGCCGAGGCCCAGCCGCAAGCCATCATTCTAGACCTGAATTCCCGCGAACTGCCCGCCGTGGATTGGATTCGCGCGCTCAAAGCTGACCCTGCGACGCGCTCGATTCGTATCGTAGGGTTTGTCTCTCATGTTCAGGAGGAGCTAATTTCCGCTGCCCGGGCGGCTGGATGTGACTCGATCATGGCTCGCTCGGCCTTCACGCAGCGGCTCCCAGACCTCCTGCGAAGCTTGGTAAGCGCTTGCGATAAAGATAGTTAGTTTCATTGGTTGCAGATTTAAGCCCTTTCGCTCGCGTTGTAACTTTCAGCTCCCATGCCCCTTCATGGCGGTGGCTGCTGGCGCAGGTTGTCCCACTTCTGCATTCATCCACAATTCGTAGACCTCGGCGTTTCTGTGTACACGATGAGAACATTTCGGCTACTTGCCAAATCCCGGTTAGAATGAAGTTCCAAAGCCTGGCGCCCGCGTATTTCGCGAAAGGAGATTGCCCGGCCGGAAGAGCAACGAGCGTCCCAGGAAGGGAAATAGCCCCATGGGGATCGAAAAAATCCTGCCCCTCGAGCAGGCCTATCTCAAGGTTGACGAGCTCAAAGGGCGCGGTGTGCGGGTGGTTCTTACCAACGGCTGCTTCGACCTGCTCCATCCCGGCCACACGCGTCTGTTTGCGGAGGCACGCAAATTGGGCGATGTTTTGATCGTTGCCATGAACAGCGACCGCAGCGTTTGCGCCCTCAAGGGAAACCACCGAGCGCTTCAGCCGGAATTAGAGCGCGCGGAGATCATTGCCGCCCTGGCTGCCGTGGACTATGTCACGATCTTCGACGACAAGTCGGTACTGGTGGTCGTGGCCCGCATGCTGCCGGACGTTTTGGTAAAGGGCGGGCATTACACTCTCGATCAAATCGTTGGCCGGGACGAAGTGGAGGCCGCCGGCGGGCGAGTGATTTCCATCCCTATCGTGCCCGGCTACTCCACCACCGCCATAATCGAAGCAGCGCGAAGAGCGGTAAGCAGTAAGCGGTAGGCAGAATGCAGCGAGCGCCTTTCCCGAGCCCCCCGATCCGCGAGAGGCGCCAGCCAAGAGGAGTACGCACCAGGCGGTTCATCCATGCAATGTGATTCCAATCAATATCAGTTCTGGCCGCTCCAAAACCTCCAACAAATTATGCGACCAAGTCTTGTTGTGTTCTTCTGTTTGGTCCAGACGGCGATGGCGCTCACGCCCGCCGGTTTGAAAACGGAATACCTGGAAAACCCACAAGGAATCGATGTGCTTCATCCTCGCTTAAGCTGGATTCTCAACGCCACGGGGCGTGCCCAAAAGCAGACGGCCTTTCAAATTCAAGTGGGCGACTCCGCCGAGCAGCTCAAATCCGGCAAAGGCGTCATTTGGGATAGCGGCAAAGTGAACTCCGACCGGAACTTCGGCGTCGTCTATGGAGGACCGGCCGTGGAGAGCAGCTCCCGATATTATTGGCGAGTCCGGGCTTGGGACCAAGATGGCAAGGCCTCCGGTTGGTCATCCACGGCGCAGTGGGAAATGGGATTGTTGTCTCCTTCGGATTGGAAGGGGAAATGGATCGGCAGCCCTAACGAAATGACGTGTCCGTTACTGCGCAACGAATTCCAGTTGGGCAAAAAGATTAGCAAAGCAACCGCCTATGTGTTTGGCTTCGGCTTCTACGAACTGCACCTTAACGGAGTTAAGGTTGGCGATTACGTGTTGGCGCCTGTCAATTCTAATTATGGCAAAAACCTCTATTACGACACTTATGATGTGAGCTCACTCTTGAAGCAAGGCGGCAACGCGGTAGGTCTCTGGCTGGGCAATGGCTATGATCGGGACTTCAACCAATACGGATACCGCTGGATGACGGCCAAACAAGCGATCTTAGAACTTGATCTCCAGTTTGAGGATGGCACGCGCTCACACATTGTGACCGACGAATCTTGGAAGGCCACGGAGAGTCCGATTCTTTCGAATAGCATATACAATGGAGAAACCTACGATGCCCGCCGGGAAAAAACCGGATGGGACACCTTTGGTTACGACGATCATGGCTGGCAACCGGTGCAGCTCTTCCCCGCCCCTGCCGGTCTATTGCGATCCCGCCTGATGCCTCCCATCAAGGTAAATCGCACACTGCGCCCACGCCAGATGCATCAACTCAAGCCGAGTGTGCTCATCTTTGACATGGGGCAGAACATGGCCGGGTGGATGCGCGTGCGAGCCCGTGGCGCCGCAGGCACCAAAATAGTGATGCGTCATGCAGAAGATCTCCGGCCGGATGGAACTCTTGATACTACGACTAACCGACGCGCCCAAGCCACCGACACCTTCATTTTGAAGGGAGGGGGCGTGGAAGTCTATGAACCACGATTTACGTATCACGGCTTTCGGTATGTCGAAGTGACTGGTTTCCCAGGAACCCCCACGCTGGACAGCTTGGAGGGCCGGGTAATCCATGCGGCAGTCGAGCCCGCGGGGAAATTTCAGTCCTCCAATCCGCTCCTGAACCAGATCCATAGAAACTTCCAGTGGGGTGTAATGAACAATCTGGTGGGGATCCCTACCGACAACCCCACGCGCAACGAACGCACCCCTTGCCAGATGGATTCCATGATGGCGGAAGAGACAGCCCTCTATAACTTCGACATGAACAATTACTACACCAAGTGGTTGCAGGATATCCAGGGAGGCCGAGACGCCCCTAATTGGTCCGGCGATCAGGTGTTTCTGGCATGGCTGCTTTACGAGCATTATGGTAGTCGCCGCATTTTGGAGGAAACCTACGATAACTCCAAGCAGTTGGTGGATGCCTTCGCAACTCAAGCCAGCAAACCGAACCCCTGGTCGGACGCCTTCGGAGACTGGTGCCCGCCGGGACGAAGCGGCCAATACCAAGACTGCTTCAGCGAAGGGGAGATCGTCAATTCCTCCATTTACTACCGTGCCACCCGGCTGGTTTCCCAAATGGCCGAAATCTTAGGCAAGACCTCAGACGCCTTGGCTTATCATGACCAGGCGGAATCCATATTGCGCGAATTCAATGCCCGCCATTTTAAGGAGGCCACCCATTCTTATGGAAGCGGGGTGCAGGTAACTTCGGTTATGCCGCTGGCCTTTGACATGGTGCCGTCCGATCAGAAACCTACCGTGGCGCATGCCTTGCGGGAACGGCTGATAGGCAAAGATCACGAGCATTTGGATACGGGGATATTCGGCACTCGTTATCTGTTCGACGTTCTGATTGACAACGGTTTCGCCGACGCCGCCTACCAGGCTTTGACTCAGACCACTTATCCCAGCTACGGACACCAGATTAGTCTGGGCGCCACCACGACCTGGGAGCAGTGGCATTTCACTGGCGGCATGGAGACCCATGATCATGCCATGTTTGCTGGCCCCGGCAGCACTTTCTATTCCCGATTGGGCGGTATTCGGCCGGCGCAGCCCGGATATAAAGAGATCCTGATCCGGCCCGCTTTCCCCAAGGGATTGACTTCAGTCACCTGCTCATTGCGAACCGTCATGGGAGAGATTGTCTCCAATTGGAGAGTCCAAGACGGTCTCCTTCAAGAAATCTCCATCCCTCCCAATGCCACCGCCATCGTCTATGTGCCGGCGACAGATGTTGGGCAAATAACAGAAGGTGGCCAGCCAGCCACGCAAGCTCAGGGTGTTCGCTTTTTGCGGTTGGAAAATGGCTACGCACTGTTTTCCGTTGGGTCAGGCTCTTACCGGTTTGCTTCCCCCCACCCGGGAGTTTAACGCCGAGCCAGGAGGCAACGATGCAACGCTCGATGCTTGTTCCAATATTCTTGCTCAGTGTTTCCCTTTTCGCTCAACACCCGCCCCAGATCCAATACCGGTCGGTTCCCGATTTTCTGAAAATCCCGCCGGACATCTATTTCGGCGAAGTCGCGGGCGTGGCTGTGAACTCCCAGGGGCACGTCTTCGTCTTTTCGCGCGGCAACACCACCGGCCCCGCCTATGGGGCGGGCGCCGCGCAACTCCTGGAGTTCGGCGCCGACGGCAAATACCTTCGCGAGATCGGCCATCATCTGTATGCCTGGTCGTTCGCCCACGCCGTGAAGATCGACAAGGATGACAACATTTGGGCCGCGGACAAAGGGTCGGACATGGTGATCAAGTTCAACCCGGAAGGCCGCGTGGCGATGGTCTTCGGCCGCAAACAGGAAGCCTCGGACGAGGGCACCGAGCCGCTCCGCCACCCCAAGCCACCTCTGCCCCCGGTGGACGGCATGTTCCGGCAGGTGACCGACATGGCCTGGGACGCGGCCGGGAATACATATATCAGCGACGGCTATATCAACTCTCGTATCGCTAAGATCGATAAAAACGGGAATTGGCTCAAGTCGTGGGGCGAGCCGGGCGACGGCCCTGGGCAGTTCAACACTCCGCATAGCATTGCCGTGGACGCGCAGGGGAGCGTCTACGTCGCAGACCGCGGCAACCGGCGCATCCAAGTGTTCGACGGCGAGGGCAAGTTCCTGCGGCAGATCACCATCGACGTGCCCGTCGATCCGAACGCCCGTCCAGCCATCGGCAACCAGCCGCGCGCGACCACGGGCGCGATGTCGCCCGGGGCACCCTGGGCGATTTGCATCACGCCTGGACCCTATCAAGTGCTATTCAGCTCCGACGGCTACCCCGGCCGAATCTACAAGCTCAGCTTGGAGGGAAAGGTTCTTGGCGTGCTCGGAGAATCGGGCAAACAACTCAAGCAGTTCGGTTGGATCCATGAAATTGCGTGCCCATCGGAGACCGAACTCTACGTGGCCGAATTGTTGAATTGGCGGGTGCAGAAATTGATTCTCGAACCGGGTCGCTAGGTTAAACCTAATCGAGCTACCCCAAAAATGTCGTCGCTCCGCTAATCCGCACTGACTGTGTAGCGGGGTAGGAGAATTTCGCTCCGGAACGGCCTCTCCGTGATGAAAAAACACACCTAACTCCTTAAATATCATGAAGTAATGATGAAAATATGATAACCATTTCATTTTCAATAAACTCTGAGGATCTATTTTCTTGCCCCTTTGTTTTCATTAAAATCTGAGGATCATCCTTCATTTTTAACATCTTTAAGCCATCATGCTTCCGAGACGAGGCAGCGCTCTCGTAACCTATTGAATTTAAAGATGATGAAATATTTTGTTGGTCGAGAAAATTGGCCTCTCTCATAGCTAACTTCCTGTATTTTCATTGACATATTAGGATGGCTGGTCATTCCTGACCCGGACTCCAAGTAAATGTCTCCTGTCTACGCCCCGCACGACACAAACCTCTACCAAGGCTGATCAACTGAGTACCATGGGTATTATAACGCATTAGTAAAAAAGTCAAGCAAAAACTTTTGCCATTTGGCGGAATTTCGCCTGAGCGGAAGCAGGAAGCATGGACGCGGGCTTTACCACAGGGCTAACTCCATTGGATAAGATTCTGGATAGGCGTCTTGATGGCCCGAAATATGCAGGGTAGGGATTGTAGCGGTTTGGAGTCAGCCGCACGGCGTGGGCGGCCACTTGGCCGTGAAGTCGTTGACCTCGTCTGATCGTCCAATTGTTGGTGTCCAATTGTTGTCCAATTGTTGGGAGCCCTGGCTATCGTTTTCTGGTATCCTGCATCCTAACTTGAGACGGAAAAGTCTGGTCGCTGCCCACGAAATTATTTTTATGCAATTCCCCCCGCCCAAAGCGTTCTTCTCCCGTATGAGCCGATGGACTTTCCGCGTCGCATTAGGGGCGTTTGTTGTTGCTCTCATTCTGGTCTTTGCGGCCCGCCTCCACAAGGGAACCGTAGTAGCTGCCGACGAATCGCGCACGGCAGTCATCAAGCGTGGGGACTTCCTCCGCACCATTCGCATCACGGGTTCCACCGAAGCGGTTCGTGCCTACGTGGTGCAGGCGCCCCAACTGGCGGGCGGAGGATCACAGATGGTGCTGGTCCGCCTAGTACACGCTGGCACACGCGTTCATCAGGGTGACGTCCTCGCCGAGTTTGATCAACAGGACCAGCTCAAGCAGTTCCGGGACAGCCAAGCTGATTACCTCGGCTTTCTGGACAAGATCAAGAAGCAGGTGGCAGACAATGCCACCGACCTCGCCAAGGACCAGACGGCGCTCCAGGCGGCGGACGATGAATACCAAAAAGCTAAATTGGAGATGGCGAAGAACGAGGACGTTTGACCTCAAGGAGCATTCCCGCCAAACACAATTGAAGGACTTGGAGATCCAGCGCGACAAGGCTCACAGCCAGATGCTTTACGCGCAGATCAACGCTCAACGCATGGTGATCCACTCGCCGCTGGCCGGATTGGTAGTGCTGATGCCAATCTGGAAGGGCAGCTCGTTGGGCGATCCGCAAGAAGGCGACCAGGTATGGTCGGGCCTGCCTTTCATGCAGGTGGTGGACCCCTCCACCATGCAGGTGACGGCGCGCGTCAACCAGGTCGACTTGCCTTATCTTCACATCGGACAGGGGGGGCAGGTGCATCTGGACGCTTACTCCGACCTTGTCCTGCGCGGGTCAATTGAGCGTCTCGCGGCCATTGCCAGTACCAGCACGCTATCTCAGGCCGTCCATAACTTCAATGCGACTTTTGCCATTCAGGGAAATGACCCCCGGCTGTTGCCCGATCTTTCCGCCGCGGTCGACGTGGAACTGGAGCGCCTTCCGGACGTTTTGCTGGCGCCGCGCGACGCCCTGTTTCTGGAAAACGGGAAGACTTATGTCTGGGTCAAGCGTGGAACGGGTTTCGAGAAACGGCCTGTCACCATTGGCCAGACCAATCACGTCGAGGCGGTAGTACTCTCCGGGCTCGGCGCTGGAGATTTGGTAAGGAGGAATCCTGGCTAAACCCCGCCAGGGAATTGATGTAGTCCCCTGTTCGGCTCTTTTGTTCTGCCGATACGGGCGATTCCAGTACGATCGTGCAAAGAGGTGGGCGAAGCACCTTGGACTGCGGCGGCTCGAAGCCGCCTTGGAATAACGTCGAGGACAAAGGCCAAAGAGGCGTCGAGCCGCCGCAGTCCAAGGCGCTTCGCGCATGGTCAAGAAGAACCATTGGCTTAGGACGGCGCATTTATGTTGGGGAGTAGCCTGAAGAAAGTCTGGCATCGGCATCGTGGCCTCGTAATTGTCGTGGGGCTGGTGGTGGTGTCGGGAGTGACCTATGGCGCCGCCCGCTTTTCCCGCGCGGCGCCGGTAATTCCCACCGCCATTGTGCAACGGGGCGAGTTTGTTGAGACCGTGCAATTCCGTGGCCACGTGATTGCGGAGAAGTCGGTCCAGGTCAAGGCGCCCTCGGTGGCGGGTGATATTCAGATCGTCAAGCTGGCGAGAACTGGCACCGCCGTCAAGAAGGGTGACGTGGTGGCCCAGTTTGACACGTCCAAGTTGGTTGACACCCTCAACACGCGGCGCTCCGACATGAAGCAGGCCGACGCCGAAATCGAGCAGGAGCGCGCCAAAGCCCGCCTGCTCGATGAGCAGGACCGCACCGACCTCCTCAAGGCTCAGTATGACGTGGAACGCGCCAAATTGGACGTGAGCCAGCAGGAGATTCTTTCCCAAATTGAGGGCGCGGAGAAGAAGCTGGCGCTCGCCGATGCGGAGCAGAGTCTTCGGCAGGTTGAGACTCGGCAGAAGTCGGATCAGGCCAGCTCGCAGGCAACGATCAACGGAAAGGTGCAAGCCCGCGCCAAGGCCCAAGCCGACGTGCGCCGGGCTGAGGCCGACATCGCCGCCATGACCTTGCGCGCGCCCGTGGACGTCGCGGTCACGCTCTTTCCCAATTGGCGCGCCGGTGGGTGGTTCACTGACAACCCGCCGGAGTTCCGGCCCGGCGACCGGGCATGGCACGGCGCGACCATCGCCGAGCTTCCCGATTTCTCCACCTTGCAAATAAGCACTCGCATTGACGAGGTGGACCGCGGCCGCATCCAGTTGGCCCAGACGGCCACGATTCGCGTGGATGCTGTCCCGGACCGGCAGTTCCAAGCCCATATCGCCCAGATTAGCGCGCTGGCCAAGACGGATTTCTCCTCTTGGCCCCCGCCCCGTAATTTTGATATCACCCTGCTACTGGATACCAAGGATCCCCGCCTCCGTCCCGGCATGAGTGGCAGTGGACGCATTGCCGTCAACCGCATTCCCGGTTCGATTCTGATTCCGCCCGCAGCATTATTTTCTCAGGGGGGAGCCAGCGTCGTTTACATCTTGTCGGGTTCGAAGTTTGTGCAGCGGACCGTAGTGGTGGGGCCCCGCAATGAGGAGCAACTGGCCATCACCTCCGGACTTGCGGCGGGCGAGAAGGTGGCTCTGAAAGATCCCACGTTGGTTACGGAAAAGCGATGAGTGCGCGCAAAATAACCAGGATTATCCTGATGGTGTTGCTGCTGGCGGCTGCCGCCGCCGGTTCGACGGTGGCACTGAAGCGCCTGCACCCGGCCAAGCGGGGCGTCCCAACCATCCGGGTGGCGCGCGGCAACCTCGACCTGAAGATTTACACGACGGGCGAGCTCCGCGCCGGCAAGACCGCGATGCTGGTCGCGCCTTCGGTAGGCAGTGCGCTCCACCTGATATTCCTTGCTAATACGGGGACCCACGTCAAATCCGGGGACTTGGTGGCCGACTTCGACCCCAGCGATCAGGAACATAACCTGGAGGTGGCGACCTCTGACCTGAGGGAGGCCGAGCAGTCCATCGCCAAAGCCCAAGCCGACGCTGCCGTGCAAGATGCGCAGGACAAAGTCGATCTACTGAAGGCGGAATTTGACGTCCGGCGGGCGGAGATGGATGTGAGCAAGAAAGACCTGGTGAGCGCCATCGATGCGCAGAAGAATCTGCTGGCGCTTGACGAAGCGCGCCGCCACCTGTCCCAATTGAAGGAGGATATCCCGTCGCACGCGGTTTCCAACCAAGCCGACATCGCCGTCGCCGAGGAGAAGCTCGCCAAAGCCCGGCTGAGCATGGGCTTGGCGCAAAAGAACATTCAAAACATGCATCTGCGCGCGCCCATGGATGGGGTGGTGGCCGTGCAGGAGAACAGGCAGGGCATGTGGTTTACGGGGATGCGCTTCTCGGAGTACCGCCAAGGGGATGAAGTTGAACCGGGTGGCTTCGTGGCGCAGGTCCTCGATATGGCGCAGATGGAGATTCAAGGGAAAGTGGCCGAAGTCGATCGAGCCAACTTGTCTCCGGGAGAGCCTGTGGAAATTGATATCTATGCTTTGCCGCACCAGACGATTCCGGGAAAGGTCAAGGACGTTGCCGGAGCGGCCTTGCAATCTTCCTTCTTTAACGACAGTGGCAATAGCAAATTCGGCGTAGTCATCGCGCTGGACCATCCGGACCCGCATTTGCGGCCGGGTCTCACCGGAGCTGTGGCCATCTCGGGCGGCGAAGTGAAAAACGTGCTCTACCTTCCACCCCAGGCCATTTTCGCCAAGAACGGCGATCCCGTGGTTTACGTTCGCAAAGGGGACGATTTTGTGACGCAGAAAATAAAGATCGCTCGCCGCTCGGAAACCCGCATCGCGGTGGAGGGCCTCGCCGAGGGGACGGAAGTGGCGCTGGTCAATCCTGAGCAGGAAACCCGGAATGTCTCCGCTGCCGCTCCTGCTTCACCCGCGTTGGGAGGTGGCAAACAATGAGCGCGCCCGCCACCATGCTCGCCCCGTCCACGCCCGCGCCCGCGCCGCCTCGCTCGCCCTATCACTGGTCGCGCTATCTTCCGGAATTCCGCCAGGGCCTTGAATCGCTGATCGTGCACAAGCTGCGCACTTTCTTGACCATGCTCGGCATGATCTTTGGCGTGGCGGCGGTGGTCTCCATGCTCTCCATCGGGGCCGGCGCACAGCAACAGGTGATGGCTTTCATCGAGCAGCTCGGCGTGCGCAATCTGATTGTCGAGGCCAAGGAATCCACCGACTGGCAGGCGAAGCAAAAAGTCCGCCAGATTTCCCCCGGCCTCACCTTCCAGGACCTGCGCGCCATCCGCGCCAACACCGCTGGCATCGAGGAATCCACGGCGCGCAAGCGCTTCACTCCCTCCAAGATGATTCCCAAGTCGCAGCATGACATGCCGGTCATTTATGGCGTGTCTCCCATTTACCAGCAGATCGTCAATCTGCGCGTGGTGACGGGCCGCTTCTTTGATGCTGATGAGGACGCGCGCGCCGCCGCCGTCTGCGTTCTGGGCGAAGGCGCCAGCGCCAATCTGTTTGGGCAGCAGGATCCTGTGGGCAAGTACGTCAAGGTCAACGAGCAGTGGTTCCATGTGATCGGCGTCGTCGGCCCCCAACTGAGCGCCCAGACTCCCCTCGCCGGCCTGCCCGCGCAGGATCTCAACAACCTGATTTACGTCCCCCTTTATGCCGCCACGCTGCGCCTGGAGGACACTTATAGCGAGCTGCGCGACGAAATCGACGGCATCTATCTTCACCTCGATGCCCGAACGGACAGCTTTCTGTCTGCGGAGGTGGTGCGCAGCATCCTGAACGTTTCGCACCACAACGCCGGTGATTTCAGCGTGATCGTGCCCTCCGAGCTGCTGGCGGAGCAGCGCAGTACCCAGCGCATCTTCGAATTTGTCATGGTAGCCATCGCCGCTATTTCGTTGCTCGTCGGCGGGATTGGCATTATGAACATCATGCTCGCCGGAATTCTGGAGCGCACCCACGAGATCGGTGTCCGCCGCGCCGTGGGGGCGAGGCAATCGGATATCTCCCGTCAATTCCTGGTGGAAGCGCTGCTCATTTCCTTTGTGGGAGGCGTTACCGGCATCTTCTTCGGAATCGGAATTTCCCGGCTGATTGCCTGGCTGGCGGGGTGGTCCACCATTGTTACGCTCACCTCCATCCTTCTTGCTTTTCTGGTTTCGGCGGCAGTGGGCCTGGTATTTGGAATCTATCCGGCCATGAAAGCCGCCCGGCTCGATCCGGTCGAAGCACTGCGGTACGAGTGAGCCTGCACCACTTTCCATAATGGCAATCACTTTCCAGAGGAGTATGCAAAAATTTGCTGCAAATTTATTGCCGCTTGCCTGATCCTTGGCGCTTGGGTCGCGCCCGCCCGCGCCCAGACGTTTCCCATGCCCGACTATTTTCATGAGCTGGTCTATTCGCCGCAGCCCCCGCAACCGTTGCCGGACACCAAGGGTTTCCGCGACTATATTGTCGATGGCAAGCTGCGCCTTTCTCTCCAGGACGCCATGCTCCTTTTGCTGGAGCATAACACGGACGTGCACATCGATCGCCTGGCGGTGACCTCGGCGGAATTCAACGTGGAGAGCGCCCTCGCGCCTTTCGATCCCGCGCTAACTTCCAGCTTCAACACCAGCCGGCAAATATCCCCAACCTATTCCCAGTTGCAGGGCGCGCCTACGCTGAGCAATCTGGTACAGCAAACCACGTTCGACTACCTCCAGACGTTTCAGACCGGCACAAATCTCAGCATTGGGCTCGACGCGGGCAAATCCTCCAACAACAGCATCTACAATTTTCTTAACCCCTCGATTTCCGCCTCCCTGGATTTCACCGTCACCCAACCCCTGCTGCGGGGCAATGGGCGCTTTGTGAACCGCGCTCCCATCCTCATCGCCCGCCGCAACCTGGCCCAAACCACCGCCCAGTTTGAGGGGCAGGTGAGCGATTCGCTCTATCAACTGGTGCAGGCTTATTGGTTCGTCGTGGAATCGCGCGAGAACATGAAGATTGCCCAGAAGTCGCAGGACCTCGCGCAGGCTTCCTATGATCTCGACAAGCGCAAGCTGGCACTCGGCGCCCTGCCGCCGCTCGATATCTACCGCTCGGAAGCGGAAGTTGCGAATCGCAAAGTCGCGACGATCCAGGCGCAATATCAGCTCAAGTCCGCGGAGGATCAGTTCCGGTATGCTTTGGGTGCTGACCAGGACGCGGACATTCGCAGCTTGGACCTGGATCTGGTGGAAAATCCCGAGCCTTCCGGGGAGCTTTCTCAGGCCGACGCGAAGGAGGCCATCGCTACCGCCCTCGCGCATCGCCCCGAGTTGGAAGCCCTGCGCCAGCAGATGGCCGCGAGCGACGTCGCCATCCGGCTCGACCACAACTCTCTTCTGCCCAACCTGAGTTTGAGCGGTATTTATTATTCCAACGGATTAGGAGGCAATCAGTACAATACCTCCGTCACCCCGCCCGTGCTCCTTTCTCGCGGCGGTCTGGGTGATGCCTTCAGCCAGATCGGGGGCTTCGGCTACCCCACCTATGGCTTTACCTTGTCGCTGAATCTTCCCATCAAGAACCATGCCGCGGAAGCGAACCTCGGCAATGCCATGGTCCAACGCCGGCGAACCCAGTACGAGGCGCGCCAGCAAGAGGAGGCAATCACGCTCCAGGTGGCCGCGGCCGTCCATCAGCTCGAACAAGCTCGCATCTCTCTGGACGCATCCCGCGTGGCTTTTGACCTTTCGCGCAAAAGCCTGGAGGCCGAGGAGCGCAAGTATCAACTCGGCAGCGAAACGATCTATTTTGTTTTGACAGCACAAACCGTGCTTGCCACGGCAGAGGCCGCTGTGCTCCAAGCAGAAATCAACTACCAGTTTGCCCGCGCCGCCGTCGACCACGCCACCGGCATGCTCCTCAACCATTACAAAATCGAAGTTCAAAAGGTCAAATCGTGATCAGATCCTCCCACGTAAGGTGGTACAAGAAACCAGTCACGTTAAGTTGGTCGCCCTCCCAAAAATCACTGTCCGGTTGGATGCGGAAGAATTTATTCGCCGCTGCATCGGAAGATCCCCCGGCGCCCAAATGTCAACAAAAAAGTTGCCGGGGCATCGGCGGCAAGGTTATGGTTTATTCGTGGCAAAAACATGGATTAAGCCACAGATTAACCGGTTGCTGGTCCTATGGCTCGTAGTCCGAGAAATGTCCCTGTAATTTCATGGCCGATATTCATTCCCTGCTTCAGCCACTTCTTGAGCATGCCAGCGTGCGCGCGGCGATTGCGGCGCTGTCCGTGCCTGCCGCGGGTCAGCCCCCCGCCATATCCGGCTTGACCCCTGCGGCCAAGGCGCTGGTGGTAGCGGCGCTGGCGCATCAGGTCGAGCGGCCGGTAGTGGTTTTGACCCAGGACAATGAAACTGCCCAAAACTACCGGCAAACCACCGCGACATTTCTGGAGTGGCTGAAGCCCGGCGCCGGCAGGTCAGTCCAAATATTGCCGGCGCTGGACTGCTCACCCTACGAAGGCCGCTCCCCGCATGCGGAAATCCAAGAGCAGCGGGCCGTAGCGCTTTGGAGTCTGGCGCGCGGCGCTGTGCGCGTGATTTTCGCTCCCGTGGCCGCGGCCTTGGGGCGCTTCCGCGAAAGCGCCTTCTACGCCTCGCTCGCTCTCGAATTGAAAGTCGGTGACGAGCTGAATCTGGACGACTTGGTGGAGCACCTGCGGAGCGTTGGGTACGAGCCCGGGGAGCCCGTCGCGGCCGTCGGCCAATACTCCGTGCGCGGCGGAATTGTGGACGTCTTCCCTCCCGAAGCCGAATGGCCCTTTCGCCTGGAGTTTCTTGGCGACCAACTCGAGTCGGTGAGGGAATTCGACCCGTCATCGCAACGCTCGCGCAAACCCGTGCCCCGAGCATTGCTCCTGCCACTTTCAGAAGCGCAGCGTTCCCCGAAATTCTTCGAAAGGCTGGTGCGAGTGCTCACCTTGCGGGCCCGTGATCACGCTCAAGCGCGAGGAACTCCGCTGCCGGAACGCGAACCCGAGTGGGCCGCGGAACATACCAATACTTTCCCGGGGTGGGAGTTTTTCGTTCCGCTCGTCGAACCGCACGCGCACACGCTGTTTTCCCTTCTGGAGCGCCCCGTGCTGGTTTGGGACGAACTCCTCGATCGGCGCGCCCAACTTTTGCCCACCATCGAGAGCCTGGCGGCGAGCTTTGAAGAAGTTCGCGACATCGTTCCGCCCCGCCCGGAACCCCGCGAGATTTATCTGACCGAGGCGGAACTCCTCCAGGCGCTCGAGGGCGTTCCACAAATTTCGCTGAAAGAACTAAGCCTGGAAAACCTCGCGGCGGCGGCGGAGACCGACTCACAGGCAGTGGTGATCGGCGGAGACTTATACTTCCCTCCAGAGGGGGCAAAGAGCGGTGCACAGTGGACAGTGAAGAGTAATGAGCAACCGGGTCATGAGAGCAGTGCCGAGTCCCAAGTGAAAAGTTATGACCCAGGGGTTCATGCACCCGATCACCCGATCACCCGATCACCCGATTCCTCCAATGGCCCGATGACCCGATGGCCCGATGAACTGATTCTCCTTACCCAGCCTCCTCCCAAGTATCAAGGGAGAGTCAAGGAGCTGGCGGAAGATTTGCGCGTTCGTCAGAGGCGAGGAGAGTCCGTCATTTTCGTCGTCCCCACCAGCGGCAAGGTGGATCGTCTGCGGGAGATATTGGAGGACTACGAAATTCCCTTCTCTACGGTCGCAGGAGAAAAGGAAAAGCGCGATGCCGCTCCCTCCGGGCCGGCAGCCGGGGGAGTGTTTATTGCCCGGGGTGAGATTCGCGAAGGCGTGGCCATTCCCGAACTGAAGCAATTGTGGCTGGCGGACGCGGATTTGTTCGGGGGCTTTGATTGGGCGGCGCGCGGACGGCGCGAGCGTTCCGGAATCTCCAGCTTTATCTCTGACCTCAGCGACCTAAAGGTCGACGACTACGTCGTGCACATTGATCACGGAATCGGTATTTACCAAGGTCTCCGGCAACTGTCCGTGGCGGGGGCGGCGCGCGACTTCATGCTGCTGACTTTTCAGGACGATGCCAAGCTCTACGTACCGCTCGAACGCCTGGACCTGGTGGAAAAGTACCGCTCCCACGAAGGGGCCAAACCTCCCCTGGACCGCCTGGGCGGCGCCACATGGGAACGCACCAAGACGCGCGTTAAGCGCGCCTTGCGCGACATGGCGCAGGAACTCCTGCAACTCTACGCCGAGCGCAAAATGCGCGGCGGGGTCGCCGCCTCCGCCGACACGCCCTGGCAGCGCGAGTTCGAAGACGCGTTCGAATTTGAGGAGACGCCTGATCAGCTCTCCGCCCTTGCCGACATCAAGCGCGACCTGGAAAGCCCCGAGCCCATGGACCGGCTGCTCTGCGGCGACGTGGGGTATGGCAAGACCGAGCTGGCCATGCGCGCCGCATTCAAGTTGATTCAGGACGGCCGCCAGGTGGTGGTGCTTGCCCCCACGACGGTGCTGGCTTTCCAGCACTACACCACGTTTCGCCAGCGCCTGACGGCTTTCCCCGTGTGCGTGGAAATGCTCAGCCGCTTCCGCACCGCGGCGGAGCAGAAAACAATCATCGCCGACGCGGAAGCCGGCCGCGTGGACATCCTCATCGGAACGCACCGGCTGCTCTCCAAGGACGTACACCTGCGCGACCTGGGCTTGCTGGTTGTGGACGAGGAGCAGCGCTTCGGCGTGGCGGCCAAGGAAAAGCTGAAGAAAATGAAATCCGGCGTTGATGTGCTGACCCTGTCGGCCACGCCCATTCCGCGCACCCTGCACATGTCGCTCGGCGGGTTGCGCGACCTTTCCGTCATCGAAACCCCGCCCCGCGGCCGCCTGGCCATTCAAACCACCGTCGCACCTTTCAATCAGGCGCTCATCCAGTCCGCCATCATGCAGGAGATGCAACGGCAGGGTCAGGTCTTTTTCGTGCACAACCGGGTGGAATCGATCTTCCAGATGGCCGCACTTTTACAGCGCCTGCTGCCCACCGCGCGTATTGGCGTGGCGCACGGCCAGATGGGCGAAAAAGAGCTGGAGAGGGTGATGCTGAAGTTCATGCGGGCTGAATACGATGTGCTGGTGGCCACCTCGCTAATCGAAAACGGGCTGGACATCCCGCGCGCCAACACCATCATGGTGAATCACGCCGACCGCTTCGGCCTTGCGGATCTCTACCAGCTTCGCGGACGCGTGGGCCGCTCGAACCGCCGCGCCTACGCCTTCTTCCTTATTGCGTCGGAAGATTCGCTGACGCCCATCGCCAGGAGGCGCCTCGCGGCGCTAAAGGAATTTTCCGATCTGGGTGCGGGCTTTCGCCTGGCGGCGCTGGATCTGGAATTGCGCGGCGCCGGTAATCTGCTGGGGGCCGAGCAACATGGCCACTTGAACGCCATGGGGATTGACCTCTACCTCAAGATGCTGGAGCAGACGGTGGAGGAGCTGAAGGGCGCACCCGCCAAGATCGAAGTGCGCACCTCGCTCAACCTGGGCCTCGACATCAAGATTCCCGACGCTTACATTCCCGACGAGAACCAACGGCTGCGCATGTACAAACGCATTTCAAGCGCCGCCACGCCCGGCGAGCGGACGGACCTGGAAGCCGAGCTGGCCGACCGTTTCGGCCCCCTTCCCCCTTCGGTTTCCAACCTGCTGGACTACGCCTTGCTGAAAAGCGCGGCGGAGCGCTTGCTCGTCCAAACGGTGGAGCGCAAAGGGGATGAAATTTGGATCAAGTTCCATGAGCAGGCCCCGGTTGATGCGCAGCGGCTGGCGCAGTTGGTGCGGCGGCGCCGAGAGGCCAGCTTCCGCCCTGACCGTGTCCTGCGCTTCCGCATGCGCGAGCGCGAGGGCACCTTGCTGGCACAAGTCCAAAACGTCTTGCAGGAACTACACCCCCAGCCTTAAAATAAGTTGTCGGTGGTCAGTAACCCATAAAGACACCCCGATTACTGATGACTGATGACTTGCCGGGGGGGGGACGATGAAACGAGCGGTCAAAATTTTGGCAAGCGCCATCCTGGCGGCATCCTTTGCAGCGCCGCAAGTCCAGGCCGCCCACGTAGTGGAACGCATCATTGCCCGCGTTAACAGTGAGATCATCACGCAGCGACAGTATGAACGGGAAAAAGCCCAGCTCCGCGCGGGCCTGGCCCAGCAATACTCCGGCCCCGATCTCGACGCCAAATTAAATGATGCAACCAAGAACCTTCTGCGCGACCTGATCGACGAGTCGCTGATGGTCCAGAAGGCCAAAGACGAGGATGTCAACGTGGAAACGGACATCATCAAGAAACTGGATCAAATGCGCAAGCAGTATAACCTCGCGACCATCGAGGACCTGCAAAAGGAGGCGGAACAAGCAGGCGAGAATTGGGAGGATTTCAAAGACCATATCCGCCGCCAACTCCTCATGCAGGAAGTCATGAGCCGCGACGTCGGTTCCCGCATTGTGGTGACGCGGACAGAGGCGCGGCAATTCTACGATCAGCACAAGGAGGATTTCAAATCTCCAGGCCTGGTCCACCTCGCGGAAATCCTGGTTTCGACAGACAAGTACAAGCCTGAGGAGGCGGAAAAGCGCGCTAAGGATGCCGAGGCGGAACTCAAAGGGGGCGCGCGCTTTAACGAAGTGGTAAAGAAATATTCCGATGATCCCAGTGCAGACCAGAGCGGCGATATTGGCCCTCAGAAAATGGAATCCATCGCGCCATCGATCGCCGCGGCCCTCGGCAAGCTCGAAACCAATGAATACACCGACCCGATCCGCGTCAAGAGCGGCTTCCTGATCCTGAAGCTCATGGAACGTTTCAGCCCCGGCATCCCCACGTTTGATGAGGTTGAAGCGCGCGTTAACGAGACCTTATACAACCAGCGCATGGAACCGAAGTTGCGCGAATTTCTGAGCCAGCTTCGCAAGGACAGTTACTTTTTCATTGCGCCGGGATACATTGACACCGGGGCTGATACGCCCGGTGCGGCGCTGACCTCCGAAAAAACTCAATGAAGCAATCCTTCATCAAGGACCTTGCACCGGACTCACTGGTGCGCAGTACTTTCCTGGTTCAATCCAAAGAACGTAAGATCACCAGCAACGGCGCCGCCTATCTGGACCTCAGCCTGCAAGACACCACGGGCGTCATTTCCGCCAAACTCTGGGACTACTCCGAACGCACCACCCCTGCTTTTGAGGCGGACGACATCGTGCATGTGGAAGGGCATGTGGAAAGCTATCGTGGCACACCGCAGCTTCGCATCCGAAAGATCACCCTCTGCACGCCCGATGAAGTGAATCTATTCGATTATCTTCCACGCACCCAGCGTGACCCGGAAGAGATGTACGCGGCGTTGCTCGAGCGCGTGAGCCACATGAGCGAGGGGCCTCTCCGCGCACTGTTGCTGAGCATCCTGGTAGACGCGTCCGTGGCGGAAAAGTACAAGCTGGCCCCTGCGGCGATGAGCTATCACCACGCCTTCCTGGGTGGGCTGTTGGAACACGTGTCGTCGCTCATTGCCATGGCCGATCACGTGGTGGATCATTATCCCTGGCTGCGGCGCGACTTGATCGTGGCCGGCCTGGTGCTCCACGATATTGGCAAGACGGAAGAGCTGAATTTCACACGCGGTTTCCGCTACGCCACGCGGGGACAACTCATCGGTCATATCACCATAGCGCTGGAAATGGTGCAGACGAGGATTCACCAGATCCCTGACTTCCCGGGCGAACTCAAGGACGAGCTTGAGCACATTATTCTTTCCCATCACGGCAAGCTGGAGTTCGGCTCACCCAAGGAACCGATGTTTGCCGAAGCCCTGGTGGTCAATTTCCTGGACGAGATGGACTCCAAACTGGAAGCTGTGCGCGAGCAGTACGCGGCGGACCGGGACCGCCCGGGCGACTGGACCAGCCGCAATCCGGCGCTAAAGCGGGAACTGCTAAAGCCGCCAAGAGATTAAGGGTAAAGTGTAAAGGACAAATGGTATAAGGGAGACGGCACTTATTAGCCTTAACACCTTACCCTTTATCGGATCAGCCCATGACTTTCCTCTCCTCTCACGCCGTCTCGCGCACTCTCCCCCACCGCTTCCCTTTCCTCTTTGTCGACCAAGTTGCGGAATTCGTTCCCGGGCAGCGCATCGTGGCGATGAAGCATTTTTCCGTAAACGATCAAGCTGCGCGCGGGAATGCCCCGGGCGTCGCGATCATCCCCACCGGCGTCATTCTGGAACTCGTCACGCAGGTCGGCGCGGTATTGGTGATGGAGCGCCCGGAGATGGCCGGCAAGATCGCCCTGATCCTGCATATACCCTCGGCGCATATTATTAAACCGATTGAGGCCGGTGACACCGTGCGTGTGGAAGCCGAAGTGGTCCGGATGAAAGCGCAGTTCGGTGAGTTGCACGGCTCCATCTTCCGCGACGGCGATTTGGTGGCTGAGGGCCAAATGCGCTTCGGCATTGCCAACGCCGATGATGTCATGCCTGGTGGAAAGGCCGGTGGATCAGTTTGAGACCTATGTCGGATAATTACGCAGGTAGTGGGCGAGGGCAACGTCGCCAGACAAACTGCCATGCGGACGATCTGCTTGCAGGGTCAGCCTAACCGGGCTCCAGGCATTGGCGTGAATGCGGTCTCGATGCTCATGCCCCGACTCTCGCTCCCTCCGGAGATTCGGGGGGCCCAATTCAGCGTGGCCCAAGACATTTGTTGGTCTCCTTCTTGTTTACTTCCCAAGCAGTGAGACGTGCATGGAGAATGGTGCATTTGCACGAGCTGGCCCATCGCGAAAGGGGCCCTCGCTTGCGCCGGTCGTCCATCGTCACCTGTGAGGGATCTCGGGGTTGGGACAATTACCTGCTTCTGCATCGGATCGACGCGCAGCAGGCGCTCGACAACCTGACTGGTGTTTGACTCGCGCCTCATGAGTCGCATTTTGTCTCGAACGCCTGTGTTGGGGATCAAACATACCCGCCACCGGGTGTTGACAACCTCCCCCGAAGAGCACACAATCGCTGCAGGGATTGCTTGATAGTCGGCAATGTTGTTTTGAGAAGAAATCATCAACATGGTATTTGCGGACCTGCATATTCGCGATGTGGCTATCCGGCCGGCGCACATCCTGGCGCCCATGGCGGGCATCACCGACACGGTGTTCCGCCGCTTCATCAAGCGCCTGGGTGGTTGCGGGCTGATCATGACGGAATTTGTATCAAGCGAGGGCATGATTCGCCAGAACTTCCGTTCGCAGCGATATTTGTATTATACGAAGGAAGAGCGGCCCATCAGTGCGCAGATTTTTGGCGCTGACCCCGCGCACCTGGCAGAAGCCGCGCGCCAAATCGAAGACCTGGGATTTGACCTGGTGGACTTGAACCTCGGTTGCCCCGCCAAAAAAGTGGTCAAATGCGGCGGCTCCGGACTACTTCGTGACCTGCCGCTGCTGGAGAAAATCCTGCGCGCCATTCGCGCCGCCGTGAAGATTCCCTTCACCATCAAATTCCGTTCCGGGTGGAGCGACGAGGAAATTGTTGCCTTGCCAGTGGCGCGTTTGGCGGAGGACTGCGGCGCGGATGCTTTGGCCATCCATCCACGAACCCGCGTGCAGGGTTACAGCGGCCGGGCACAATGGGATATCATCCAGCAGGTCAAGCAAGCCGTGCGCATTCCCGTGATTGGAAACGGCGACGTGCTTAAACCCCAGGACGCCCTGGCGCTGCACGAACAGACCGGCTGCGATGCGGTGATGATCGGGCGCGCCGCCGCCTCTAATCCCTGGATTTTCCGCCAACTCGCGGAATTCTTTGCCACGGGCGCCTACCCCGCGCCGGCTGACGCCGACCGCTACAAGTTGATTCGCACTTATTACTCTATGCTCGTCACCGAGGAAATTCCCGGCGCCCTCGGCAAGATGAAGCAATTTGCAAGCTGGTTTACGCATGGCGTGCGCAGCGGAACGGAACTACGGCGGCAGGTGCAAAGCGCGCGCGAAACAGGTGAAGTGCTCGCGCGCGTGGACGCGTTCTTCACCTCGCTCGCCGCCCACCCGGAAGCGGCAATCGCCTCCTGAAAGAACAAGGGGACCTTGATGGAGCCTCCCAGCGAGAATAAACGAAGTCAGCGTCGGGTCGAAGCGGCCATCCCTATCCGGGTGAGAGGGCTGGACGCGGCCGGCCAGGAGTATGACGATGCCACCACCGCGCTGGAAGTGAGCCGGCGCGGCCTCTCCTTTCTCACCAAGCACGATTTGGCCGTCTTTGCCGCGCTCACCGTTGTTATCCCCGGCCGCGGCCCGGTTCGGCCCGACGAGGGACCCACGGATTTTTTTACCGAAGCCACCGTAGTCCGCAGCGTCAAAGAAGACGCGGAATTCTATCGCACAAGCGTTCGCTTTATGGGAGCCACTCTTCCCATGTATAGCGCCGAGGGCGTCTGACGGCCTTTTCTTCTGGTGGCGTATCCTTTCAGTGAAAGCTCGCACAAGTTAATTGCTCGTTGTTGGTCACTGCTGAACGGCGAGCGCTTCCTCTGGGTTTGACTGCACCGCCTGCACTGCCCGGGCCTTTTCGAATTCCTGGATGAGCTTCTTGGCGATCCCCTTCGCTGCGCGCGCGCCGTCCATGGCAGTAACTTTGCCCGTAGCAAGGACCATTCCCGTACGGGAGTCACTCACAGAATAGGTCCAATCATAAGTGAACAAGGGGCGGTTGACATTAACCACCAACTCCCCGCCCTTGTAACCATTCACCACACTGAGTCCGAGAACCCGAAATTCCATATCGTTCAGTAGTTCCTTTTCCAGGACAAAAGGGTTGAAAAACGTAGTTTTTGTGGTCACACGCAGGGTGCGGGCTTTGGCAAGTGCCGCGATCGGACTGGGCTGATCTTCCGGCGCGGGCTCCGAGTTGGAGACGACCGCGGACGGCGCGAGATTTTTTCCCGTGCCCAGCACCACATGCAGACCTTGACCGGGCAGCCCCGCGACACTCTCCACGGGAACCGCAAATTGCTGTCCCCCGATATTCTGCGAACCCGTGATGATTCCCAGGAGTTGGCCCCGCGAATTGACCAACGCGCCGCCCAGTGCGCCTTGAGGACTGGGTGCCATGAACTGAATAACTCGATAGCCGTGGCCCGCCCCTATAACTTCATCGGCCAGCCTGACCGGGCCCAGAACACCGTCAGAGGACGACCATGCCTTCGCTCCGTCGGCGTCCAACACGTGGATTTTATCGCCCATCATTGCTTCTCCCAGCGCCGCCTCGGCGAAAGACGCAAGTCCACTGGCAGTAAAGTGCAGCGCGGCCACGTCGCGGCGCTCATCGAATCCCATCAGATCAACTTGGTCGTAGATTTCGCCATCTGACAACCGCACCTGCACTTCCTGCGCACCCTTAATGGGATGGTAAGCCGTGAGCAGGATGCCGTCGGAACGAATGATCGCACCGGTGCTCACGCTCAGCACGCGGCCGCCACCATCCCCCACGATGATGAGTGCCATGGATTGCTCAGCCTTGTGGAAGATGTCCGCGTTACCCTGCCCGGCACCTGCCTGCGTAGCTTCTTGGGCAGCCCAGACCATGCCCGTGGCCAACCCCAAGCCCATTACCAAAAACCAGAATGTGCGCTTCATGGCAACCTCCTTGTCGGATCGTTCTGGACCGGAAGGAGGCAATCGGGCCACCAAACCATGAATTCCGAGGGGCATTTCTGCAATGGCTGCGAGACTGTGCAACTAATTGATAACATGGGAGTTGGTGTAGTTTCTAACTAACGGGATCCCCCGCCCCGTGCCGCCCGTCGCGCAGAGAATCCAAGGAAGGCCCACTCAGGCGCCAGAACCGGCATGCAGTGTCAGGAAAAGTTGGCAATTCGGGGACGATGAAAATCGTTGGAAAGTGCAGACTCCTGGCTAGCTCTTGCGGTTCTTTTCGGTTTGGAACAGGCGGTAGGCTTCGCTCTTCGAAACGCCGCGGGCGCGGGCCACAATTTTCAAAGCGACTCGTTCATCGACCTTCCGCCCAGCCATGACCGCTTGGATTTCGGAAATGATGGACCTTGCAGGTGGAACGCCGCCATCAGCATCGGATACGACATGCAGTCCAATCAGTACGGTAATTTCGCCTTTCGCCGGCCGCCTCTTCAAATATTCGAGAGTAGCCCCGATAGTTCCCCGCAGGAACTGCTCGTGGACCTTCGTCACTTCCCGGGCAATAACGATCTCCCGCTCGCCGAGGATTTCCCGCGCGTCCTTGAGCATCTCCAGCAGGCGATGCGGCGCCTCGTAGAAAACCAGCGTCCGGGTGGCGTCTTTGAGTTCCTCCAAAGCCTTCCTGCGCTCGCTCCTCTTGCTCGGCAGGAATCCCAGAAAACGGAACTTATCCACGGGCAATCCGGAAGCCGCCAGCGCCGCCACGAAGGCCGAGGCGCCGGGCACGGGGATTACGGGAATACTGTGGCGAACCGCGAGGTGCACCAGGCGGAAGCCCGGGTCTGACACCACGGGCATGCCGGCGTCCGTGACCAAGGCAATGCTGCTGCCCTCTTCCATCTGAATGACCAGCTCGGGCGCGCGCGTCATCTCATTGTGCTCGTGATAACTAACGGTGCGCGTCTGAATCTGGTAAGCATTCAGGAGTTTCTGTGTGCGGCGGGTGTCCTCGCAGGCAATCAGGTTCACCTCTTTGAGGATCCGAATGGCTCGCAGCGTGATGTCCTCAAGATTTCCAATCGGCGTGCCGACTACATAAAGCCTCCCGTGTTCGCCATTGGCTGGCTCCAACGGATCAAGAAAACTGGCTCGTGCTGGCATATGAGGTTGACCATCCGCAATTTGAAATCAAGTCGCAGGAACAGTGTATCAAGTCGGTGCGTCTATCTCAAGCCGGTCGGCGGAGCATTCGGAAATCCGGTGGCACCGTTCATCGACCAAGGGGTCCGTGTCAGGCGCCAGGACCGCCCGGGCAAGGTCCGCGATTCGCCGCGCCGGCGGCAAGGGGAGCGGTACCCACCGTAACTTTCTCGCCGCCCGGCGCATCTCATGAGGGAGTCAATTCACACGCAGGGACATCTTGGGCTTTATCACCACGCGCTTGATGTGGTAGTATAAAGGAACGTCGTGGCGGACGAACTGCAAACTCCATGCCGATACAACCCCGATGCGCCGTCCGCCATCATGGTATAAGGGTAACGCAAAGCCTCGCGCCCGGGCGAAGGATGAGCCCGAGGAATGGGAACAAAGGTTAATGTCAACCAGCAACCTTCAGGTTGAAGCCAGCCCGGAAAAGATTCCACCCAAGAACGTGCACTCGCTCGAGGAGACGTTCGAAGTCACGCTCGTCGACCCCCCATCCCTATTCGTTTCCGCCTACCGCCAGATCCGCGACTGGTTTCGTGAACCGAAGATGACGGTGCCCGCGCAATACTATCGCGGCGAAGTCAATCTGCCGGCCACGGACATGCGCCCCTGGTTCATGGATCTCCCCTCCCAGATCAAGGTGGCATTTGAAAGGCCCCGCGACCCGATTGGAAATTACAACTATGCGCAGCAGGAAAAGCGCGCGCTGTGCGCCCTCGTCGTGGCCCTTGCCTTGGGAGCGGGCGGCTGGTTCTGGAGACGGGACATCGGTTTGTTTTTAGGGGTGATAGCAGGATTCGCGGTGGGCGAATTCGTGGGCTCGCTCATCTTCAAGAATCGGCAGTACCCTCCCGACATTTGGCGCGACTATCGTCAGCAGGCCGCGTCCTGGGTCAATTCCTTGCTGGTGCACGGCATTGCGCTGACCCTGCTCTTGCTTCCCTACGTCCTTTCCCGCATGTGGCAGCCGGTGAAAGCCGCCACTAAGGCCGAGGTTGTGGATATCTCACCCTACCTCCCGCTAATTCCCGACGCAAAAGGCAAGAAGGCGGGAGGCGGTGGAGGCGGTGGTGATCGCTCGCCGACACCAGCGTCGAAAGGCGCCGTTCCCAAGTTTGCAAAGACGCAGCTGGCACCGCCCATGGCGGTCATTCCCAACCCGAACGCGCAACTGCAGGTTCCACCCACGCTGTTGGGGCCACCGGAATTGAAGCTCCCGCAAATGAGTTCTAACATGCC
Organism: Terriglobia bacterium; assembly: GCA_049522495.1. Taxonomy (GTDB): domain Bacteria; phylum Acidobacteriota; class Terriglobia; order UBA7540; family UBA7540; genus Bog-366. The sequence goes on along the minus strand of JBEKNU010000085.1, from coordinate 7,106 downwards.
CTGGGGTGATCCGAACGGGGTGGTAGGGCCCGCCTCGAACGGCCCTGGGTTTGGGGGCGGCATCGGTAGCGGAGAAGGTACGGGGATTGGTTCCGGCAAAGGCGGTGGCCTGGGTCCCGGCGAAGGCGGCGGCGTGGGTGGCGGGGTCTATAGCGTGGGGGGTGGCGTCAGCGAGCCCGTCCCCATTTACAAGCCTGATCCCGCTTACTCTGAGGAAGCACGCAAAGCGAAGTATCAAGGCACTGTGGTGCTGTGGATAGTCGTCGATGCCTCAGGGGTCGTCACGGATTGCCGAGTCGTGAAGCCCCTCGGTCTCGGCTTGGATGAAAAAGCTGTTGAAACGGTTAGGACGTGGAAGTTCAAACCTGCCTCGAGAAACGGTACGCCGGTGCCGGTGCGCGTCATGGTGGAAGTCAGCTTCCGATTATTCTGAGCACCCTGCCTATTTGCCCGGGCCATGCGCATCAAGGCGTTTGAAAAAGAAGCCTTGACAACCGGCGGGCCGCCCGTTTACTTCTATCAGAACACCTCACTGGGAGGTCGTCTAACGGTAGGACTGCAGACTCTGGATCTGCGTATCGGGGTTCGAATCCCTGCCTCCCAGCCATTCATTCGAGACAACTTGCGCCCTTACCGCAGCCATTTCAAGTATTCCGGCAAAGAGTGGAGTTCATCCACATGGTCGGGCGCCGAGTTGCCCGCGAGGCCGATCACTCGCAGCCGGCCCCTTCTTACCTCACTCAGGATCTGTGTTTTCATCGGCCCCCACTTGACCACCGGATGAGGTTTCAACCCCCACTCCCGCAGGAGGTAATCGGCAGTTTCTGTGGTGCTTGCAAACGTCCCGGGGAAGATTTCCGAGTGGGTGATGATCAGACGCTTTTTCCCAGCCATGGCGTCGCGGCCGATGTGCAGCCAAATCTGAAGATTATCTGGTTGGATCGAGGATTCGGCCGGACCGGGCGCGGCATTTACGTAACCCGTGTGAACCCCATCGATGCAGAGAACACGCATGACGCGTTTATAAGATGAAGGATCTTTCAGAATCTCCCGCAACGCCCCGCAGCCCGCGCTCCACCCTCCCAGATCCACCTCGCTAAACTTCAGGCCACTTTTGTTCTCGGCCTCGGCGATTAGCTTCGGAAACCGCTGCGGGTCTGCAAACAGGTTTGCATAAGTGCTCGAACCCTGCCCAGCCTGGACACTAACCACAGCCATTTTCCGCTGGTGCGCGACGGCAACCTCGGGGAGCCAGTCACCGCCATGAAAGAAAAACAGCAGCCTCACGCGCCGCGTGTTCTTGACCCTCTCCGGGACGAACAGCGTGCCCAGCCCAAGAGCCACTCGCCGGCCGGGGGGCATATCCTTGGTCAGCCGCGGATGCTCTCTGGTGTGTTCCACCATGGGTGATGGATTCTGCGGCATCTGCGCCATGAGGGTGGAAGTGAAAAACAGCAGGACTAGAATCCGTGAGGTAGTCGCCATCTTTGACTCCGGAGGCGTTGCCGTTGGCATTCTAATTCGTTGTCGGGATCCTTTGGGCAATCGCAAGGCATTCAGCAGGCATAGCCACGCACATGGCGTGGAAACGTGAGATCATCCTGCCGACCAACACCGACAGCATTGGGCAGTTGTATCACTGCGCAGATGCTCCAACAACCGTCATGTAAAACACGTCACATGCGCAGTCAAGGCTCTTCCTGGCTGGACGGCGCTCGACTCGGACTTCCATCTTACTCTCAATGACTTGGGTACATCAAAAGAAGGAGCTATAGACTGTGGGAAATGTATCACCACGATCATGGGTGGGCAAGATGGCCCTGTGGTTTTGGAAATGAACCTCAGTGGTTGAAGATGAATCAAATTTCTGAATTCGAGAATCACATATCAGAAATTGTCCAATCGCCCGATGGGCCGAGGGTCAGATGACCCGATCTCCCAATTACTCAATCGGTGATAGAGTATTTGCCTCACAGGATTGCGGAGGAGTGATTGGCGCGCGCCCAAGTGGATGTGGTCGGCCTCGGTCTGAACGCAACGGACACGGTGCTGATGGTCCGCGAGTTCCCAGCCTTGGGCGGCAAGGAGCGCGTGATGGCGTCGTCCGTGCAAGCCGGTGGGCAGGTGGCGACAGCTATGGTCACGTGTCGCCGCCTGGGGCTGAAGGTCCGTTATATCGGAAAAGTTGGTGATGACCCCGCCGGCCGATTGCAGCTTGCCAGTTTGCGACGTGAAGGTCTGGACTTGGTTGACACGAAGGTGGTGCGCGGCGCTCCCAGCCAATACGCCACCATCATCGTCGATCAGGCAACGGGAGAGCGCACCATTTTCTGGGATCGCGACGTTCGGCTGGCGGTTCAACCCAAGGAACTAAAGCCCCTCGCGATCACCTCCGCGCGCCTATTGCATCTCGACTGCTGCGACGTGGAAGCCGCGCTGGTGGCGGCGCGCTGGGCGCGCCGCGCGCGCATCCCGGTGGTGGCGGACCTCGACACCGTTTACAAACACGTCGAGAAGCTTTTTCCCTACATCGACTACCTGATCGCCTCGACCCATTTCTTGCCTGCTGTTACCGGCCGCGCCGACCCCTTCAAGGTGCTCAAATACATGGCGCGCGAGCACCGCGTCCGCACGCCCGGCATGACGCTGGGCCGCGACGGCGCTTTGGTTTACCAGGCAGGGCGTTTTTTCTATTCGCCGGGATTCGTGGTCGAAACGGTGGACACCACGGGCGCGGGTGACGTTTTCCACGGCGCCTTTGATTACGCCTTGCTCGCGGGCTGGGATATGACGCGGGCGTTGGACTTCTCGAACGCCATGGCCGCGCTCAACTGCACAGCGTTGGGGGCGCGGGGTGGAATCAAGTCCATTGCCGAGGCCGAACACCTTATGGCCACGGGCACGAGGCATGTTAACTCGGCGTATCGCAGGGCGCCAATCGGATGATGGGGTGATCCGGTAAGCTAGGAACCAACCCGTGTTGTCCGTTCTTTGTTCACCCGACCGTCGGATCATGTGATGATTTCACGGGGAGGATTAGCCATGCTCAATCCGCAGAGCGAAAACCAAACAACGGCCACGAAGACAAAGGATCAGTTCGCCCTGATCACCGGGGCCTCCAGCGGGATTGGTGCTTGTTTCGCACGTGCCTTGGCGGCCCGCGGGAAGGATTTGGTCCTGGTGGCGCGATCAAAAGATAGACTTGAAGCCCTGGCGCGCGAGATCGCTGGGAAAGATCCCCTGCGCATCGAAGTCATCCGGCAGGATCTCAGCTTGGCGGGAGCGGCCGAGCAACTGGCTGCAACCCTGAAAGAACGCGGGATTGCTGTCAACCTGCTGGTGAACAATGCCGGCTTCGGAGCCCACGGCGAATTCTGGAAGCTGCCCCTTGACCGCCAGTCGGAGATGCTTCGCTTGAACATCGTGACGCTTACCGAGCTGACCCACCTGCTCCTTCCGGCCATGGTGGCACAGCATGGCGGTGGCATCATCAACATCTCCTCAACCGCCGGCTTTCAGCCCATCCCTTACACCAGCGTCTACGCTGCCAGCAAGGCTTACGTCACCAGTTTTTCCATGGGGCTCGCAGAAGAGGTGTCCGAATACGGCGTGAAAGTTCTAGCGCTTTGTCCCGGCGGAACAGCGACGAACTTTTTTGACGCTGGCCACTTCAGCAAGCGCGAGTTTCCCGGTGGATTACAATCGCCTGAAGAGGTGGTGGAGGTGGGGTTGCGCGCCCTCGACCGCGGCCGCAGCCTGACCGTCACACGATTCATCAACCGGCTGATGATCTTCGTGCAGCGGCTGGCGCCACGCCGGTTGGTGGTTCGCCAAGCCGGGGATATGTTTCGACCGAAGACCTTCGATGCCGACCAAAGAACGCTATAATCATCCGGCATCCTCGGTATGGTTAATATGTTGAAGCGACTCGCGTTCTTGACCGTTACGCTAATCCCCATCTCTATGGCGAGTTTCGCCAGAGTTTTGATCGCGCAAGGAAGCGCCTCGGCGCCGGACAGTGAGCAGATCCTTTCCTATAACAGCGACCTGACGGTCAATGCTGACGGCACGCTCCTGGTTCGCGAGACCATTACGGTCTCTGCGACGGGGGCGCAGATCAAGTATGGAATCCATCGGGACGTCCCCACTCGCTACCAGGATAACTTTGGCAACCCTTACATCATCCATTTCGAAGTCATATCCCTTGAGCGCGACGACCAGCCGGAGGACTTCCACTTGGGAAAGCTCGCGAATGGCCTGCGCATTTACATGGGCAAAAGCCGCGACCTTGTTCCGCCCGGTGAGCACACCTATGAACTCACTTATAGCGTGGATCGCGAAATCGGATTTTTCTCCGACCACGATGAGCTATATTGGAATGCAACGGGCGACGAGTGGATTTTTCCCATTCAGAAAGCCTCTGCCACCCTCCATCTGCCCAAGGGAATCGCGCAGCAGGCAATCCTGCTGGATGCCTATACGGGGCGGCAGGGTTCCGCTGAAGCCGACTACACCGCATCCGCTGATAACCAGAGCAATGCCACCTTCCGCGCGAGGCGCGCCCTTGGACCCCATGAGGGGCTGACCGTAGTAGCCCGCTGGCCCAAAGGATTTGTGCACCCGCCAACCGACGACCAAAAGTTCCGCTACTTCCTGGAGGACTATCAAACCAGTTTGATCGGCCTCATGGGGCTCATTCTGGTCCTTATTTATTACGCCGTTGCGTGGTTTCTGGTGGGGCGTGCTCCGGCCCACGGCGAGGTCTTACCGCGATCCGAACCACCGCGGGGATTCTCCCCTGCCGCTCTTCGCTACATATGGCGCACGGCTTTTGACCAGAAAGCGCTGATTGCTAATCTGGTCGATTTGGCCGTGAAGAAACAGATGGCCATTCTGCAAGACGCCTCCGGCACCTACATTCTGGGCCGCTTGAAGTCGAATCCGCTGCCCACCGGCAGGGGACTTGGCTCCGGGCAAGGTCCCGCGCCGGATGTCACCCCGGATGAGAAACTCGTCCTCGATAAGCTTTTTGCGGCGGGCGATACGATTCCGATGGTGCCCGTCAATCACGCAATTGTTGGCGGCGCCATCGAAGCGCTTCATCACCATCTGCGCTTCAGCCTCGAAAAAGTATATTTCATGACCAACTGCCGCTACTTGATTCCTGGCTTATTGATCTCACTGGCTACCGTGGTTCGTTGCGGATTTTTGATTCAGGGGGGGCAGAGACTTCTCGTGCTCTTCCTAACTATCTGGCTCGTCCCCTGGGGCCTGGGTTGCCTGACCGTGGCATTCCTGGCCATTGCCGCGTGGAAGTATACGCTTTCTGACCCTCTCCATCCGCCCACAGCGCGTAAACGGGCCATGGTCATGGGCGCGATCTGCCTTCTCTTCTTCATCTGCGAAGCGGTTGGACTGAGCGTGATGGGTTGGGCCGCTTCCCCCGGAGTGGTTGTTGTCCTGACACTCCTGGTCGTGACCAATTACTTCTTCCACATCCTGCTCAGGGCCCCGACACGATCGGGCCGCGCGCTGATGGACCAGATTGAGAGCTTCCGAACGTTTCTGGCGACCACGGGAAAGGACCAACACGACGCGCACACTCCTCTTGGGACCACTCCCGTTCTGTTCGAAAGGTATCTCCCCTATGCGATGGCATTGAATGTGGAAAAAGTGTGGTGCGAAAAATTTGCTGCCGCATTGGTACAAACCGCGGAAGGGGAAACGTTGGATTATTCACCCGGCTGGTACTCAGGCGCCGCCTGGGACCGCGTTACCGCCGCATCCTTTGCAACCTCGTTGGGCACCTCCTTCTCCAGCGCGATATCTTCATCGACGTCGGCTCCCGGTTCGAGTTCGGGCAGCAGAGGGTCCTCCAGAGGTCGGGGAGGTGGACAAGGAGGCGGCGGGTGGTAAAGCGATTGCAAATTCTGAATTCGGGTAACATCGCGTGGGGATCGTCGGGAGGTGAACGGATGCCCGTCCAGCCTCCGACCCGATGTTGGCCGTTTAGGAAGCTCCACCCCCGCGGGATATCCGCCGAGGGCCTTCGGGACGCAGAGGATAAGGCTGGTCGTTTTCGTCGACGGTTTTAAGGTTTATGGTGCGATCTCCTCGGAGATAGGATTTCAGGATAGCATCCCACTTCCCTTGGGCGATCAGAATCAATTCAATGGCTTCGCGCACGGCGCCGTTACCGCCCTGGCGGCGAGTGCAAAAGTGGGCGTTTTCGCGCAGGAGATCGTCTCCGTTGGCCACACAGATGCCTAAGCCGACGCGGGTGAGCAGAGGCAAGTCCGTAATGTCGTCGCCCACGTAACAGACTTCGGCGTCCTCCAACTGCGCGGCGTTACGAATCCTTTCGTAGGGCTCGATTTTTTCCAGGGCATTTTGTTGAAGGAAATGAATTCCCAGATCCTTGACGCGATATTCGATAACCGATGAACTGCGTCCGGTAATGATTCCCGTTTTGAGGCCGGCGTGGTGGGCCAAGCGAAGGCCGAGGCCATCGCGGGAGTCAAAACCTTTGGTCTCGATCATGCCGCCGCCGGGCCGTGTCAGGTAATAGAATTTCCCGTCAGTCAGAACTCCGTCCACGTCCATCAGCAGCAACTTAATCTTTCTGGCGCGCGCCAGCAATCCTCGTGAGTATTTTGCCATGTGTTTTGTCGTATTCCCCGGAGCAGGAACTGCGACGCGCTCCGGAAGTAGTGGTGCAAGGTCCTGGTTATCTCGTCCCCAGCGTGCCGTCTTCCTACGCTGAGGAAACTGGCTTCACACGAAGGATGATAGCACAGCTCCGAGTCTTCTTCAGGAGAACCTTGTTGAGCGGCGCTAGCCTGCCGCAGCTTCGGGCGCCTCTGCCACCGTTACGCGGTTGCGCCCGCCGTGCTTGGATTCATACAAAGCCTTATCCGAAGCCTGAATGACCTCCTCCAGGGTTTGGCCGTGTTCAGGGAAGGCCACAACTCCTATACTCACGGTGAGCTGGGGGAGGGGTTTTTCCGTATTGGAAGGCACTACCATCGTCATCACGGCTTTGCGAATGCGCTCGGCGACCTGGACGCTGGCCTTGGCGCCGGTGTCGGGCAGGATCACCACAAATT
>JBEKNU010000084.1:0-25918 GCA_049522495.1 Terriglobia bacterium | reverse complement strand
AACCTGTGGGAAGCGGCGAAGAAGACCTGGGATGAGTGCCTGGCCAGCGGCATGAAGTACGGCTACCGCAACGCGCAAGTCACGGTGCTGGCGCCCACCGGGACGATCGGCTTCATGATGGATTGCGACACCACGGGCATCGAGCCGGACTTGGCCCTGGTGAAGTACAAGAAGCTGGTGGGCGGCGGGCTGATCAAAATCGTCAACAACATGGTGCCCACCGCGCTCCTCAAGCTTGGATACAACGACCAGGAAGCTTCCGAAATCGTCAATTACATCGATCAGCATGGCACCATCGAGGGCGCGCCGCACCTGAAGGCGGAGCACCTGCCGGTGTTTGACTGCTCGCTGAAACCCGCCAACGGCAAGCGCTCCATCCATTACATGGGCCACGTGCGCATGATGGCCGCCGTGCAGCCCTTCCTTTCCGGCGCCATTTCCAAGACCGTGAATATGCCGGAAGAGGCGACGGCGGAGGAGATCGCCAGCGTCTACACGGAGGGCTGGCGGCTGGGATTGAAGGCCATCGCCATCTACCGCGACGGCTCCAAGCGCTCGCAACCGCTCAACACCTCCGACGCGAAACCCCAGCAGGAGGCGGAGGCCAGGAACCCGATGTCAGAAAATAGCAAGGACGTGAGGGCGGAATCCGTTGGGCACGCCTATCGCCACAAGCTGTCGGACGAGCGTAAGGCGATCACCCACAAGTTCGCAGTGGGGCAGCACGAGGGCTACCTGACCGTGGGCCTTTACGAAGACGGTCAACCAGGCGAAATCTTTATCACCATGGCCAAGGAGGGCTCGACGGTTTCCGGCCTGATGGATTCCTTCGCCACTGCCGTTTCCCTGGCCTTGCAGTATGGCGTGCCGCTCAAGGTGCTGTGCGATAAGTTCAGCCATACGCGCTTCGAGCCCAGCGGCTGGACCCCTAACCCCGAAATCCGCTATGCCAAGTCCGTTATGGATTACATCTTCCGCTGGCTGGCGTTCAAATTTCTGCCCCGCGACGCGCAGCCCCGCGAGGATGCCAGCATTCAGTCGCTGAATGGCACGGAGGCGGAAAAGGCCACGGAATTGGCCAGCCAGTTCACGCGCGCCACCACCGAGGCCCCGCCCCCAAGCGGATTCGCCTCCGCCATGAGCCAGGGGGGCTTGGTGGGCGTCAACCCCAGCGACGACGCTCCCAGTTGCGCCGATTGCGGCGCCATCATGGTGCGCAACGGCGCCTGCTATAAGTGCCTGAATTGCGGATCGACCAGCGGGTGCTCGTAGGAAGAGAGTAGGCAGTGGGCAGGAGGCAGTAGGCAGTGGCACACATAGGGGGTAGCCACGGCACGATTCAAGCGGCGACAACCTCGGTGCTGACACCAGAAGGTTAGCAATGGATCTTGAGGAACACATTACAAAGGCTAAGGAGTATTTGGGATCTCAACTGATTCCGGCAAAGGCAGCGTTTCACGTTTCAGATGGACAGGTCCTGAGACGCGAGGGCAGTCTAGTGGTGACCATGGGTGGCATGCTTGTGTTGCAGATTTTTGACCATGAACTGCTGGCCCCTCCTGATGACGCTGCTTTCTGGAGGATGATCGAGATGAAATGGCGCCGTGGGCTAGAGAGCTGGGAAGGGCGCCGACGAAAAGACACGCCCAGGGTGAAACATGGTCCCACCGCCCAACGTCCTTGGGGTAGACGGTCTTTGGGAAGCAGGTAGTTTCGGGACGCGAGGCATCGTACTTCGCGTGCTGACCACAAATCCCCGCAGGGGATTTATTTAGTAGCCGGGGGCAACGCCCCCGGAGAGCGTTCCCCATATGGACCTGACCCTGAAGGGGTCAAATCCTGAGCGTGACGAACCTGGGGGGCAAGGATCCAAGGAACGGCGCGATGCAAGCCTTATGTTCTTACAATCCGCAGGGTGACTTGACGATCCAGATCGCGCTCCTGGAATTGCGCGATCCCGCGAATGGATTACTGCCAGCACCCGTTTTGTCGCCGCGGGGAACTTATATCAAATTCATGTGGGCGGATTGGCCGGAGGCTCGTTCGGCCGAAATGAGCGAGAAAGTTAAGGCGTTTTTCTCTGAACATCAGGATCTATCGCCCATAGAAAAGGGTTCCGAGGACTGGAAGATGATCTTCCCTGGGGAATGTGACGGTGAGGCGGCGGCTGAAATTGGGAGGCGGCTTGAAGCTCATTTCCCGGGACGACTGGACTGGGTGATTGCCGAGCGAGATGCTCGTGGGAAGATTACAGCAAACAGCCTCATCGAATACGTTGGAGAAATCCTTTGGCACTTATCGTGGCGTCATGTGAGCGCCGACCCGGCCATCGCCAAGCTTAATGCCCAAGACGTGCAGCCGCTTAACGCTGCCATCCTCGACATCTCGAAGTGGGCCAGTTCTCGTATTCAGCCCATCCTTGACGCCCTCAATGACAAGCTCAGGGTCCTCTACGGCGAACGCTTCCGGGGCCTCTATGTTTTCGGTTCCTACGCCCGCCCGGATGCGGGGATCGACTTAGGCGAGAATTCCGACCTCGATGTGGCGTTAATCCTTTCCGACTTTGATAACTTATATGACGAAAGGGAACGCTTCGGAGACATTGTTTACGACCTCTCCTTGGAACATGGACTGGTCATTTCCGTGGTCCCGATTAAGGAAGCCGAATTTCGAGAGGGACAGACGAACTTTACTCGAGTAATTTCGTCCTACGCGATTCCAGTCAGATGAAGCAGCATGTGCTGGCTCATTTGCGAAAGGCCCAGGAACGGCTCAAAGATGCTGAGGGCATGTTCTCGTTAGACCGCTATGCGGGCACAGTCAATCGCACGTACTACGCTATGTTTGAGGCGGCCTCGGCAATGCTCGCAAGTCTCGGGTTGGTGTTCGAAAGCCATCAGGGCGTAATCGGCAAATTCGGCGAGTTATTGGCCAAAACTGGAAGGGTCGAGCCAAGATTTGGCCACAACCTGAAGGTGGCCTTTGAACTTCGTGAGGATGCTGATTACGCGCTTGACGCCCGAGCCGAAATACCCCGTCACAGTGCCGAGGCGGAACTTCGAAAGGCTCGCGAGTTTGTCACTATGGCCGAGAATTTCTTGAAGGCGGGAGGTGAGTTTGAGCGCAGTTAAAACCCGCAGGCGGACATTGCTCGATGTGGACGCCGCGTTGCGCGCCATCTGCTCGACCGGCAAGGGCCGTTGCTGGTACTGCGACCAGCGGCTGCCGCGCGCCGAGGAAGCCATCAGCACCCGTTGGAACGTGCAACGAGTGGAAGGCAAGCGCGTCGCCAGCATTATCCTGATCTGCCCCACCTGCCAGGTGGAGCTGGCGCGGATGGGGGAGGAAGAGTTCCTGCGCAACCTTTCCTTGCGCGTCTGTAACGTCGTCTGCTAAACCTGCTCGGCGGGGGGTGCATTCAGGATTCCGCACTATCCCCATCACCCGACGGAGCACAACGCCCCTCATTCCCTCACTCACTGCTCCCGCAGTATTTAACGATAGAATCTGGCCGGTATGTTCACAGGGGAGGATCTATGAAAGTTGTTGATCCAGTCTGCAAGATGACGATCGATTCGGAGAAAGCCGCCGCTAGCAGCGAATACAAAGGCCAAACCATCTACTTCTGCGCCAAGGGCTGCAAGGCCAAGTTCGATCAAGCGCCGGAGAAGTACGTCGGCAATTGAATTTGAACTTGATGAGGTTGAAAGGTGATACCGGAGTGTTTCCACCGCCCACAAGCACGGGGCTGAATGCATAAAGACCCTGCCTAGCCTCTTGTTTGTTCGCTCAAACCTGACAACGCCGGGCCGGACCGGCACGGTCCCCCGAAGGTTATTGAAGCGCTCCCAACCCTAGTCAGTGGCAACCCCGATCTGGCGCACGTCTGCACAAGTTACGTTGAGCGCTCGAACCCAGCCGTCAGAATGCAGCTCCGCAGATTCACTAGACTGACGAACGGGTTTTCCAAGAAACTCTCGCATCTTAAAGCCGCCGGTGACTTCTCCATGACGTGGTACAATTTCGCCCACGTTCACCAAACCCTTCGAGTCACGCCCGCGATGGAAGCGGGAATCACCGATCACGTTTGGGAGCTGGGCGAACGAATCGCTTACTGAGGAGGCCCCACATGCCCCAAAAGTCAGAATTCAAGGTGGTCTCTGGGCAACCAGAGAAATTAGACATACTCCTTGCGCCATTCGCTGCGCAGAACTGGAGACCGATTCTAATCACTTCGGCTGCTGCCAGCGCTCAGCAGGGCGTGCCCGTGGTTGTTACCATCGTTCTTGAGCACGTCCGGGGTGCATAATTTAAACAGAGACTCCTTTACTCCACGGCTGTCGTTTATATAGAGTCCCGCCATCGCTCCGGCTCGGGCGATAGACATGAGTTTGCCGTGTGCATTTTCGGGGTCTCCCACGCGGCCCTTGCCATTTCCAGTATACTCTTGAGCCCCTTTGACACTCTTCAGTTGCACAGTTTCGAGGGGTGGGATTTACCATGACCGATGCGGTTCGCGTGGTGCGCCGCCGGCAATTCTGCGCGCGCTGCGGGCAAATGATGTTTGAATTTTACCGCTCGCCCGACGGCCACTTCGGCCTGGTGCGTGAGGTGGGCGCGGAAGCATCGCCTGGCCGACTCGAGGTGTGCTGTCCAACCTGCGGGGCGCGATACCGGCTGCTCGACCGCGTGGACGCCGCCGGGCAACCGGTGGCGAGATTATGAAGTCTTCGGTTGTCAGTCATTAGTAACGGCTCGCTCCCGTGCCGTCCTGTAGAAGATGGCTGATAACTGAAAACTGAGAACTGAGAACTGAGAACTGAGAACTGAGAACTGTCGTCCCCGCGCACCTTCCCATGGTGGGAAAGCTCGTGGAGTTTAACCAAGCAGTAATGATTGCCGCCAAGGGGCGTGGTAGAATGGATGCGAGGCGTGACGCGATGCAGAAAAACGTGCAATTCGTGATTGACACAGAGGGGCACAGGAAGGCCGTCATCCTTCCCATCGAAGAGTATGAGGAAATGATGGAAGACCTTCACATGGGCCGTGCCGCATGCGAAAGTAAATCTCAGCCACACCGGCCGTTTGAAGACGTGATAAAGGAATTGCGCGCGACGGACGAGATTGATGTATAAGGTCAGCATTACCTCGAGCGCCGAACGTGACCTCAAGCGCCTCGACCGCCCCGTCAAGAACCGGGGGCGTTTCCGCCATTCTGGCGCTCGCCTCTGATCCCCGGCCTCATGGATGTTTGAAGGTAAAAAGCGCGGAAGCTGTCTGGCGAATCCGTGTCGGGGATTGGCGCGTGGGTTACGAGGTCGAGGATAGCGCCAATGAGGTTCTCGTGCTCAAAATAGCCCATCGCAGTGACTTCTACGGGTAACAAATGACCCTTCAGGTGGCAAGGTCGGCACTCAGGAAACTCGCCTCCGCATTATTTCTATCGTGGCTGGCGTTCGCGCCCACGCTTGCCCGGGGAGTTGGCAAGCCCGATTACAAGCCCGATTTCAAGCCTGGTTTCAACTTCTACTCTCCCCCGGCGGACGTGCAATTAGGCAAGGAATACTCCGCGCAAGTAGACAAGCAATTGCCCTTACTGAACGACGCGGAGGCCCTGGAGTACCTCAACAGCTTGGGAAAAAGGCTGGTGGCTTTTGCGCCCAACAACCATGCGGAGTACGCGTGGCAGTTCCGCATCGTCAACAGCGCGGAGATCAACGCCTTCGCTTTGCCGGGCGGGTACATCTATGTGAACCGTGGGGTGTTTGAGGCCGCCGATAATGAGGGGCAACTCGCGGGGGTGATCGCCCACGAATCCGGCCACGTGGTGATGCGCCACGGCACGCACATTGCCTCGCAAGCCGTCCTGGCGCAGGGAGGCATGGCCATCCTGACCAGCGTTCTTGGCCAGAGCAGCAGCCTGACCAGTCAACTGGCGCAATTGGGCCTCGGCCTGGGAGTGGATTCGCTGCTGCTGAAGAACTCGCGCACCTTGGAAACGCAAGCTGACGAAGTGGGAACTTACATTCTTTATCAGGCCGGATACGATCCCCATGCCATGGTGCAGTTCTTTGAGATTATCGCCAAGAAATATCCGCAGCGCACCCTGCAATTCTTTTCGGACCATCCCAATCCCGAGAACCGCATCAAGGATGTGGACCGAGAGATTGCCCAATTGGGTCCGCCCCGAGGGACGAAGACAGACAGTCCGGAATTCGAGGGGATTAAGCAGAATTTGGCGGCGCTCGCTCCGCCGCCCGAACGGAAAGGCACGCCAAAAATCGACGCCAAAAAGCAACCTCCGCCCCCGCCCTCTGCAAACTTGATACGTTACGACGGCAAAACATTTGCCCTCGACTACCCCGATAACTGGCAGGTGCAGCATGGCGAGGATAGCGTGGCGCTGTTTCCTCCGGGGGGCATGGTGACGGGCGCCGAAGGGGAAACAGCGCAGGCTTACGGCGCATCCGTCAGCTTCTACGCGCCTCAGCAGGAGAAATGGGGGCTCGTGGATGCGACTCAGGAACTCATCGAGTCGATGCGGCAGTCGAATCCCTCCCTGCACGTTGTGCAACAAACCGGCATGAACCTGCGCGGCAGTCCGGCGATTAGCACCCTGCTGCAAAATGATTCTCCGATTGAGGGACAGAGGGAAACGGATCATTTGGTGACGGTTCGCCGGGGCGATTCCGTGTTGGCTTTCATCTTTATCGCTCCTGCTGGCGCTTTTGAATCCTACGCTCCGACCTTTGACAAAATATTGCAGAGTATCGATTTGGGGCGTTAAATTCATCGACCTTGGCGGGTGAGCCTTTCCTCAGCGGGAACAAGATTCTGCGTAGTTTGCCCCACAATTTTGCTGACTTTGCCTTCCGTGAGTTTCGGGCGTAACGCTAACCTTCTGAAATCAATAGGGCTAGTTGGCGGTGCTGGCGGCCTGGATGGCAGTTGTCATGCAAGAACGAGGGGGAAATGGCAGAAACCGCAAAACCGAAACAGCCATCACGCCTACCCAACACTTCCAGCCAAGTGGTTCGCCAGCGCTGGTTGGACCTTCTCGATTTGAGTTACTCCACACGGCGAGTGACCCAACAAGAAATTGAACCCGGTGTACATGCCGTAGTCGTTCCGGCAGCGTGCCGGAAGGAAACGAACCAAGATTTGATCGAGGTGGAAGTCCGCGTGGCAGCGAGCCACGTTCCCAATATGGCGCGGGGCGTGCGCTTGGCGCTCGAGCGGCTAGGCGAGTTCGCCCTGACCCTGTCGGCCGACTATCACGGTTGGATGGGCGTGTGGGGCAAGGACATTGCGGCGGGTAAAACGCTGGTCACCGCCTTTGTCGATCTTGCCTACCTGGAAGCCGCCTTGCTGGCCCGCCTCTGGGACCACGGAGTGCTCGTGGAGTTCGGCTCGCCGCTGGCGTTCTTCCGGCGCGGCGCCTTGACCGATTACGCCAACGTTTACGAAGCCGTGGTGACCATGGTGGCGGAAGGCCGTTCGCTGGCGGACACCGCGGAGCAATTGGCCCCCGAAATCCTGAAGCGCCTGCAACGCTACGCAAACGCCTACCATCAGCTATCCTCCATCTATTCTCAAGCCGCCTGGCACATCGATGGCGACAATTTCGTGGTCCAAGTCCCGGGGTCAAGTCTTTCCCTGGCTCTGCAATACTGGGAGTTGCGGGGGGACCACGCTTCGGCACAAAAAGCCCTGCACGAGTGGCCGAGCCGCATTGAGAAATTTCTGCAACAGGGTGCCTCCAGCCCCGACGACGAATTCCCTAAGTCTTTTGCTGCTTGATCCACAGATTACGCAGATTTCACAGGTTAGGCAATCCAAAGGCAATGAGAAGGCACGGCGCAGCGCAGAACGGACTCAAGGGAGAGCTGGCGCTCCGTCGAGGCATCTGGGGATTCCCAAGCACGCCTTTGCAACCGGCTGCTTTATGTTTTCTTCTCTCCCTGCTTAATCTGTGTAATCTGCGTAATCTGCGGATATAATTCTCGACCGTGACAAGAACCAATATCAAAGCAACGATGTTGGCGGCGGTGTGGGTGGCGGCGATTGTGCTCGGCGTCGCGCCGGGGTTTGCGCAGGCCCCCGGACAAGCGCCGGGGCAGCCGCCGGGGCCGGGGCAGAATCCTTCTCCGCCTCCGTTCCACTTCCCCCACCGAGGAGGGTCCCGGCAGGAGCCGCCCCAGCCGGAAACTCCCACGGAAGGGCAGGTCTACATCCTGCTCTGGTTTGACACAGAAGACTACATTCTGCCGCAAAGCGACGACGCCGCCAAACGCCTCGCGGTGTTCCTGACGCAGCAGGGAATTCCCGCCACCTTCAAAGTGGTAGGAGAAAAGGCCCGCGTGCTCCAGCGGCGCGAGCGGCAGGACGTCATCTCCGCTCTCGCCCAGCACGAAATCGGCTATCACTCGAATACCCACAGCCAACACCCCACGGTGGCCGAATACGAATCCAACCTGGACTGGGACACGGGCGTGGAGGAATTCACGCGCCGCGAGCGTCCGGGCTTTGACGACGTTGCGCGCGTTTTCAGAAAGACTCCGGTGGCCTACGGACAGCCGGGGGCTTCCTGGGCGCCGCAAGCTTTTCCACCGCTGCAAAAGTGGGGCGTGCGCGTTTATCTGGACGAAGGCAAGCAGGTGGGATTGCGCGGCAGGCCCTTCTGGTACGGGCGCTTGCTCAACATCTTCAACACGCGGGAGGGCGAGCAACTTCGGCCCGACGCAAACTGGTCCAACCTGGACTTGGCCAAAGCCCGATTCCAGGATACCTACCTCAACCTGACCTCGCGGAAAGCCGGCGGCGTCATCAGTGTCTACTTCCATCCCTGCGAATTTGTGCACAAGGAGTTCTGGGACGCCGTGAATTTCCGCGACGGAGCAAATCCGCCGCCCGATCAGTGGAAGCTGCCGGCGGTGAAGACGCCGGAGGAGACGGAGAAGGCCTTCCAGTATTTTGAAGAGCTGGTGTGCTTCATGAAGTCATTCCCTCGCGTCCAGTTCCTCACGGCTTCCGGCGCCGCCGAGAAGTTTCGCGACCACGCGCAAATGCACGTCTTCTCGGCCCAGGAAGTGGGCGCCATCGCCGGCCAAGTGGATTCCGAGGTGTCGTTTCAAGCGGGTGATAGTTTCAACCTGAGCGCCAGCGAAGTTTTTTACGTGATCAACAAATATTTAGCCGGAATGGTCCAGCAGCAAGGGACGGAGGCGCTCGTGCTTGAGCGGACCCCTTACGGCCCGGCCTCGGCGCCGGAACCGCTCACCGGCAAACTCGTCGCTCCTTGGCTGCAAGTCCGCCGGACGCTGCTGGACGTTCAGGACGACCTGGACAAGACCGGACGGATTCCCAGCGCCATTTGGCTGGGTAGCCAATCTGTTCCGCCGGAAAGTTATCTCGTAGGAATCGCACACGTCGCCAAAAGCATTATGGATAAAACACAAATGCCCGATGTTGTTAGCTTTTCGCCAGCACGACTGGCCGCCGCGGATTATGTCGCCGAGGACTCCCCCGACCTCTGGGACTGGGTGATATTTCCTCGCGGGTTTCATGCGCCCAAACTGATGTCGCTCGCCAAGCTGCAAGCATGGACATTAAAGCCCGCGTCGAAGTAAGTCTGGACGCAGGATCAAGTCTTAATCAACCGAGGCAGAAAGAGGCTCACCCAAAAGCCGACAAAACGTCCTTAACGAATATTACAATTTATCAGTAATTCCCTATGCTTTATCATACCGCGATCACCTCGTGGACACTCGATTTTTAGTTTTCTCATTTAAATTCACCTACTTACAATTGGAGCGAGTTTGGCTATCAGTTTGCACCCTCCCAAGCTGAAGCTCGAAGCTGCTCAGTCGACGTTCAACCTGTACACTCGATACAATCAAATGTAAGTAGATTTTTTGATGTTCGAGCAGTATTTCCCAAGACAAACGGCAGTTAACAATAATGATTGGGCGAATCTATTTGGTCCTTTTCTGAGGATCCGGTAATACTCGAAGATCAATTTGATGAGGAGGGAATATGGGAAGGTGGACACGAAGATGTGCTCTAGCGTCGATGTTGGCGTTGTTGACTGGTCTCGTCATGTTTGGGCCGGCGGTCAGCACGAGCCGCGCCCAGGTTGTAGCGGGATCAATTTCCGGCACGGTCCAAGACTCCACCGGGGGGGCAGTCCCCGATGCGGAGGTCAAGGCGACCGCGGCCTCAACGGGACAGGTAATTTCCATCAAGACCGACGCGACCGGCCTGTTCAAGATCCCCTTCCTGCGGGCCGGGGTCTATTCCGTGGAGGTCACCAAGGAAGGATTTAAGCGGTCTTCTTTCGCCAACGTCGAAGTCGGCGTAAATGAGGACCACGGCCTGGGCGTCATCAGCCTGGAAGTAGGCCAGGTTACCACCCTTGTGGAGATTAGCGCTGCGCCGCCGTTGATTCAGACCACCCAATCCCAGATCTCCACTACCGTTACCTCCTCCCAGCTCACGGTCTTCCCAGGACTGGATTTAAACACCGGGCTGGACCGTCTGGTAATGCAAATCCCGGGCGTGGTGGGCACGCGTGACAACAACCGGGCGAACACCAATGGCGCGGCATTTTCCGTCAATGGGCTCCGGGGACGCGCCAACGACCAGCAGATTGACGGTGCGAATAACAACGATAACTCCGTGACGGGCCCCGGCCTGTTCGTTGGAAACACCGACTTTGTGCAGGAGTATCAAGTCACCACCAACAACTTTGGCCCTGAATACGGACGCAACGCGGGTTCGGTGGTCAACGTCATCACCAAGGCGGGAACCAATGTCTGGCACGGAGACCTTTTCGTGACGGAGGGCAACGCCAAGCTGAACACCCTCAACAGCGCCCAGAAGTCATTCGAGGGTCTAACCAAGCTGCCGGTTCGCAACGACGAGTTTTCCGGGGGCGCCATTGGGGGTCACATCATCCGGGACAAGGTCTTCCTCTTTAGTGGCTTTGACGACGAGATCATTCCCGGCGGCGCAGTCTTTTCGTCGGGCAGCTTGACACCCGATGCCGCCGGGCTGAGCACCTTGAAGACCTGCTACCCCAACAGCACCTCTCTCCAAGCCCTGGCAGCTTATGGCCCCTTTGCGGTTAAAGGGGGCAACCCCGTGAGCCAGGGCACACCCTCGGTCCAAACCATTTCGCCCACGGGGCTTGCCTCCTGTGCGAACGTGGAATTCACCGGAATTAAACGTACGCTGAACACGGCCTACCACCAGTTCGACGTGTTCGAGCGCCTGGATGTGCAGGGCGCTAAAGACCGTGTATACGGGCGCTTTTTGTACCAGCATCAATTGAACAACGATGCCTCGGGCACCGGGTCTACCGGGTACATTGTTAACGTTCCATCCATCGGTCAGCAATGGGGAGTGAGCTGGGTGCGGACGTTCTCGTCCAGTATGTTCAATCAGCTCCAGCTTAACTTCGGGCGGCTGGGCGTGCAATTTGGTGGAAACCCTTTTGGCAGCGTTCCGACCACGAGCAATTGGGACCAAGCCTTGGCCTCCATCACCATGCCGTCAGGGTATTTGGGCTTCGGGCCGGCTAACAACCTCCCCCAGGGCCGCATCGTCAACACTTACCAGTTGCAGGACAACTTCAGCTACGTCCGCGGCCGACACCAGATCAAGGCGGGCGCGAACCTTACCTACGAGCGGTCGCCGAACGTCTTCCCGGCTAACTTCAACGGAAGTTACGCCTTCGCCAGCTTCGGTGATTTCATCGCCAACCTCCCGAACTCGCTCAGCATCAGCTTGGGCAGTGCGAACCTGGACTTCCGTGAGCACGATTCCTTCTGGTATGTCGGGGACGACTACAAGCTTCGCTCCAACCTTACCCTTAATCTGGGGCTTACTTACACCTACTTCGGGCAACCGGCCAATTTGTTTAACCGGCTGGACACGGCCAACGAAACCAGTTCCAAGCCCATGTACAATCCCGCTCTGCCCCTTTCCGTGCGGACCTTCCCGGTGATCCCCTCTCCCAAAACCGAATTCGGTCCCAGTGCGGGGTTTGCTTACACCCCGACGTGGGGGGGTGGCGCGGGCAAGACGGTCATTCGCGGCGGCTATCGGCTGGCCTACGACCCGCCGTACTATAACATCTACCTGAACATTGCCACCGCCAGCCCGCAGGTGCTGGCCCTGACCTTAACCAAGACCACCACTCCGGTCACGACGGCGAGCGTCCCCCTGCCGGCGAACCCCACGGGGAACGCCATCCGTGCCCTGACCGCGCCGTACCTCACCACGGGTGTGTCCGATCCGCGGTCGTTCAACGAGACCAATGTGACCCCGAATTTCGCCGCCGACCATGTGCAGATGTGGTCTCTCGGAGCCCAACGGCAGCTTAGCCAGCACGCCGTGCTGGAGTCCCGCTATGTGGGCAACCATGGCGGGGGCCTGTTTCAATCGATCGACGGCAATCCTCTGGTCAGTAACCTCTTGACGTCCTTTCCCAACGCGGTTTCCGGCGTCACCCCTTGCCCCGCCGCGAGCGCCGTGGTCCCCACGGCGACCGGCCGCGTGAACTGCAATCTGGGGGTGCTCCGCGAGCGTACCAATACCGGAGTGTCTGATTACAACGGCTGGCAGACGGAACTTCGCGGCACCAACCTGTGGGACCAGTTGACGTTGCAGGCCTCCTACACTTGGAGCAAGACCACCGACAACACGAGTGAGATCTTTAGCTCCGGGGCCGGGGGGAACACCGTCGCCATTTCGCAAAATCCTCTTGATAACCTCCATGGGGAGCACGGCCTCTCCGGGCAGAATCTTCCCAGGTCATTTACCCTCTCCTTCGGGGAGGATATTCCCTTGCTTCGCAGCCAGCATGGCCTGGTCGGACATATTCTGGGAGGTTGGGGTGTCGCGGGGAATTACCTCATCACCAGCGGTCAGCCCTACACGCCCGCGGAGGCTAACCTGGCCGCGAGTTCGGGGGCCACGTGGATGGACACCTCATTTAACAGCGGGTTCTTCACCTATGGTTCGATCAATACCCGCCCCTTTGCCGGCAGCCTCAGTGCCCCGGTTTCGCAAGTGGGCATTTATGCGGGTGACGCCTGCAAAATCAAAGGAGCCGCCAGTGCAGCCTGTGGCGTGGCGGCAAATACCCTGATCAGTTGGACCCAATTGAATGGTCCGGGAACCCTTGCCACGACCACGCCCTCCGCCGTACGCTTTATCGTGAACGGCGCCACGGCGGAGTCGGTCTACGGCACGCCGTTTGGCAACGTCGGCCGCAATACTGTGAGCGACTACCAAACCAATATCGCCAACTTTGCCATTTACAAATACATTAAAGTTACCGAGCGTGTTAAAATGCGGTTTGACACTACATTTTTCAATGTGTTCAACCACCCCAATTTCAGCTCGGTTGACGCTTACCTCGACGACGCTGGCAAGCTGTCAGAAAATACCGGGTTTGGCATTCCGACCTTGTTCGCGGGAGGCTCAGCCAATGGTCAGCGGCGAATCACCTTTGGGCTTCGAGTCGAATTTTAGCTTTTCTTGATTTCTGAAAGATTTTCGGGGCGTTTCGCATCGGCGGGACGCCCCTTTTTCTTGCGCGACGTAGCACGGGCATCTTGCCCGTGCCGGTCACGGCCAGGATGGCCGTGCTACGTCCCCATGGATTGCGCAGAGCAAAGCTCTGCGGCGGGGGAACGCCGCACTGCATTGCGTGGGGAGCTCACATGGGAATCCCGGCCAGGCGTAATGGGCAAGAGGAAACTCGATTACGGCGAGGCTTGGGTGCGCGGCTTGCCGCCGCGCATGATGGCGAGGGCTTTTTGGTAATCTGCTTCGCCGCGCAGACCCTCGAACGCGCCATCTCCCTCCAGTTCGTCGGGGTCGTCGAAGCCTTGCCGGGCGGCCGTTTGCAGGGTCTTCAGAGCCTTCTTGGGCTGACTGTTGAGCGCCAGGACTCTGGCCATGTCGTAGGAGACGTAAGGATTCGTGGGCGCGGCCTGAGCCGCGATTTCGAGGCACACCAGGGCCTGAACGTTCCGCTTCTGCCCGAGCAAGGTGTTCGAAACGGCGAGGGTATGGAGGAAGATGCGCAGAATCTGCCGCCGGGCCGCAAATTGCTTGTCGGGGTCCTTGCCCTGTTCCGCGAGCCGACGCACCCCCGGAATATCCAAGCTCGCGATCAGCTTCTCCACTTCCGGGCGGTCGCTGCCGGGCCGAGCAGAATCGGGGGAGCCGCTGGGCGGCTGGAGGACGTCCCGTGGTTCCTGTGGGTTGGGCTGATCCGGCCAAAGTTCTTGGGGTTCCGCGCGGCGGCCGGGATCCTCAGCTTCCGGGCGGTCGCTGCCGGGCCGAGCAGAATCGGGGGAGCCGTTGGGCGGCAGGAGGACGTCCCGTGGTTCCTGTGGCTTGGGCTGATCCGGCGAAAGTTCTTGGGGTTCCGCGCCGCGGCCGGGACCCTTAGCGGCCAGGAGGTAAGCGAACACGCCGTGGAGCTTTTGCCGGTACTGGGCATCAAGCCTTTCACGCTTCCGCCGGCTGGGGTTCTCGGCCGTTACCTCCTCCGCCTTGGGACCAACCGCACCTCGCAGTTTGAGGCCCCCTTCAGGAGGACTCGCGGGCGAGCCCAGGTTGGAAATGAAGAGTTTAAAGTTTTTGGTCAAGGCGGGTTTGAGCTCCAGCGACCTCTGGAGATGTGGCATCGCTTCGTCGAGCTTACCTTGCTGCCACAACCACATTCCCCAATTGCCGTGGGCCTCGCCTAAGTCGGGATCAATCTCCAGAGCCCTCTGCACTTGGAGGCTGCCCTGGGCCCCGAATCCGAGCTGCCAGAGCGCGGCCCCCAGGTTGTTGTGGGCCTTGGCATTGAGAGGATCCAGTTCCAAGACCTTCTGATACTCCGCGATGCTCCCCGTAAGCTGGCCCTTGTTGGCCAAGTCGAAGGCAAGGTCGAAAAGTCGGTACGACTCGGCCGCGGGCACGTCGATCTTCTTGAGCCCGTCCGGGGGAATATTCACAAACTCCGGAAGGTTCACGGCACGGTTGGCCGCCGTGGCGTTCTCGATCAGGATGGCGGGGCTGTCGTTCCCCTGCTCGTCCAGGTGCGTCAGAAACATCTGGGTATAGGGCGAACGGCTCTTCGAGGAGAAAACCAGCCAACGGCCGGAGGGCGAGAAACTGTGCCAGGAGTTCATCAAGGGAGTATTGCATCGCAAACGGCGCGCCACGCCGCCCTCCGCAGGCACAATATAGAGCTCGCTGTCAGGGCGCATCAACTGACCGTTGCGACACTTCACGAAAACAATCCAGCGGCCATCCGGCGATACCTTGGGAAAGGTATTGCTCATGCCGTTTTGGGAAGCGCCCGAAATGGGCACCGGGCGGCCGCCTTGGCCGTTGTTGAAAGGAATCCGGTAGAGGTCGTATCGGATTGGGGTCTCCTCGGGGGCGTTGGCATAGGCGGGGAGCTTCTGACCTTCGAGGTAAGGTACCTCCGTCTCCGCCCGGGCAAAGACCACGTATTTGCCGTCCGGACTCCACACGCCGTCCGTTTGCACGTAGCGCGGATCATCCGCGCCCGGCAAGGCCCGCCTTTGGCCGGTCGCGCGGTCGTACCACACCAGAATACCGCGCGTCGGGAAGAACACCTGGAGGAAACGGTAGTCCAGGAAATTCACCACATACATGTTGACGGTGGACTTTCCCAACCCCGGCATCATGGTCAAGACGTACCTGCCGTCCGGCGAGACCTGCGACATGAAACCGACTCTCGAAGTCGGAACCGTCTGGTCCCGGGGGAGACTCCAGGAAATCACATCTTGATTGCGGATGGACATCTCCGGCTGGAGGGAGGCGAGCGCGTACAGCCCCTTGTCGTTTTCAGGGCCGTCGAGATCCATGCCCAGGGTCTTGCCGTCGCGGGAAAAGGAATGGCAATTGGCACAGGTGTGAAGGCCCGTCAGGAGCAGCCGGCTTTGCGGCTCGGCGATGTTGCGCAGCCGCCAGGCAATCAAAGGCAAAAACTCCGGGGGCAGCGGTTTGATTACCCCCTTTTGCGTCCCTGCGGGCATCAAGGGCACGTCGCGGTAGAAGATGGGCGCGCCTACCGGATCCCTCGAGGTTTGAATCGTCACCGTGCCGCGGGAAACGGGGTGATCCAAATGCTCGTCCTGGAATCCGCTGATGGTGATGGTGGCGGGATGCTCGGTCGAGTGTCGCTTGATCGTTTCCCAGGACGCGGCATCGGGTATCCAAGTTCGCGCCGCGGCTTGCTCGGGAGTCAGTTTGGGGGGCTTGTTGGTGGCGAAAACACAACGCGGGTCGATCTCGCCGAGGCGCAGCCCCTCGCCCGCTGATTTCGCCCGGAACCCGGCCGAACCGTCGGTGAACGCCACGTCAAGCGTCCAGACCGAGGCGGTGTTCGAAGCGTCACGCCAGAGGAAAGTCGGGGGCGTGATCTCCGGCGGGAAAATCGATCCTTCCTGCGGATAATCGACGGTAATCGCAGCCGGCTTCGGACCGTCAGGGTGGGAGGATGCTGAAGAACCTCTGGCACCCGCACTTGCCGGTTGTCGTGCAAAAGCCAAATCTGCCGCGCAGGAACCTTGCTGCACGGCCCCCCGCCACAGAACCATGCCGGTGGCCACAGCCAGAACGCCCACCAGCAGGCGGTGGGCTCCCCATTGTTTCACGACATCCTCCTCACTCCGCAAGCCGACTGATGGGCGGCCGGCACACCTCTTCAGTCCGGCCTATTATAAGCCGAGTGTCCAGATTATTTCCGATCGGCACCGCTGCCTTCGGGGGGAAAGCGCGTAGCCGCGGTCAGTGGAGTTCTGACCGCGGGTTTCATGCGCCCAAGTTGATGTCGCTCGCCAAGCTCCAGGCCTGGACCTTAAAACCCGCCGCGAAGTAGGGCCCTCCTGAAAATCGAGGGGTGGAGGGCAAGAAACTGAAATTCTGCAAGGAAACGCCGGATTGCGCCGAGCGAAGCTCTGCGGCCAGGGAACGCCGAGCTTTGCTCGGCGCAATCCGATTCGGGCGATCCGATTCGGCCCGCGGATTGATTCTTAGCGTTTCGGGAACGCCGAGCTTTGCTCGGCGCAATCTGATTCGACAGAGGCGTTTATGTCCGAGACAACATCATATGAGGTGTATCTTAACAGACCATCCCGCCCTATCTTTTTCCGATTTCTGTATATGACAATCTGTAGAAATGGACCAATTGGGCCACACCTATTCTTCTTCCCCTTTGTTTTCAACAAAAAATGCTCCTACATTAGTGGCAGCAATGGCCCAGATTTTGCTTGACAACAGATTCTGGCTTCTATATCTTTTCGGCGTTTCGTCGGGAATTTAACGGTAGCTCAACAAATCCTTAATTTTCCGTGGTAGCCAGCAGGGGAAGGTTGGCCGGTGATTTCGAGTTCGCACCGTCGCACTTGTCCGGCTCAACACAGATAGTTCCGAACCCAACTGTAATCCAATCGATCGGGAGGCATCCATGAGGCACGCGTCGCGTATTGCGATCTGTTTGTTTGTTCTATTGCTCGCTGTCCCAAGTTTGATGTGGGGGCAGGCTGCCACCACCGGCACGGTTATTGGGCAGGTCACGGATCAGAGCGGAGCCGTGGTGCCAGGCGCTCAGGTGACACTCACCGACGTTTCCACCAAAGCTTATCAGGGACAACCCACCAACTCCGTCGGGCGTTTCGTCTTCGCTAACGTAAGGCCCGGCACTTACGACCTGTCGGTGACTGCGAAAGGCTTTCGAAAGCTGTCGGTGCCCGACCAGCAGGTGATTGTGGGCGAGTCGGTCACCCTGAACCTGACCTTGGAAGTGGGCGCCGCAACCCAGACGGTGGAAGTGAAGGCTGTCCCCGGCGCGGAACTGCAAACCCTGAGCTCCACCGTGGGCACGACCCTGGGCGGCGATATTTTGATGGCGCTGCCTAACGCGAGCCGCGACGCGACCACGCTGCTGACCTTCCAGCCCATGACCGCTCCCGTGTTCGGCGGGGCGGAAGGCAACGAGACGGGCGGGCAGGTGGCGGGCGCTATCAGCGACCAGAACACCTTCACGCTCGACGGTGGCAACGCTACGGATGACCTGGCGGGTGACAACGGCTATGTTTCGGGCGCCGGCTATGCTTCGGGCGGCCGCCAATACTTCGGCCCGCAGGCGGCCATCCCCACCCCCGTCGAGAGCATTGAAGAGTTCAAGGTTTCCACCAACAATCAGACGGCCGACTTCAGCACCTCGTCGGGTGGCCAGGTGATGCTGGTGACCAAGCGCGGAACCAACAGCTTCCACGGCTCCGCCTATGATTACTTCCAAGGGGACTGGCTAGATGCCCGGGGCTGGAATCTGAATTCCACCTATGGGAAAAATGTGTCGACGGTCAAGCAGCACCAGAACCGCTTTGGCGCCGCCTTCGGCGGACCCATTCTGCCTTCGCATTGGGGCGGCAAGACTTACTTTTATGGCAACTACGAGGGCCGGCGATATCCTTACGCCAACGGCCGTTATGAGAAACCCGTGCCCACCGCCCTACTGCGCCAGGGAATCATCCAAGAGCCCAACAGTGCCGGCGTGTGGATGCAATATCCCTTGGGCACCTCGACGCAATGCGGGACCACGGCCACTCTGCCCTGCGACCCGCGCGGCCCAGCCGGGACCAAATCCGCTCCCGCAATCAACCCTATAATTAACCAGTTGTGGACCAAGTATATGCCCCTCCCCAATGAGGCCGTGGGGGCCAATGGCTCGTGTGCCGGCAGCACGGGCGACCTCCATAATACGTGCGGTTTTTACGCCCCCTTGAAGCTGGGCATCCGCGATGACTTTATGGTGGGGCGCCTGGACCACGACTTCGGCGCCAAGTGGCGCGCCTACGCCAGCTACCGGTTCTACAACGTGATGGTCCCCTCCACCAACCAGGTGGATATCGGTGGGGTATTGCCCGGCGATACCCTGGGCAACCCCGCGTCCGCATCCTCCAATCCCGGCGCCCCACGCTATTACGTAGTGGGTGTGACGGGAACCCTTACCCCGTCGGTCACCAACGAATTCCACGTCAACATGCTGCGCAACGACTGGAACTGGCAGCGGGCGGGCGTTCCGACGGGACTCTTCGGCATTCCCGGCGGCCTCGAGGTCGGCGGCGAAACTACCACCCCTCTGGCCCCCATGAACTTCGACACCCAAAACGCTCGCAACCGCCTCTGGGACGGCCAGGACTGGACTTGGTCCGATACCATGAGTTGGCTGCATGGCAACCACTACCTCCAGATCGGCGGCCAATTCGCGCACTTCTATGATATCCACGCACGCGACGACGAAGTGACCGCCGCGCTCACCCAACTGGTCTACCAGATTAGCAGCGGCAACAGTGATCTCCTTTGGACCAGCAGCCTTTACCCCCAAGTCTGCGGGAGCGGCGCCGTCGCGGCGACCTACTGCATGGCGAGCGCCCAGCGGGGCAGTTACGAGGGGCTTGCAGCGGAGCTGATGGGGATTGTAAGCCAAGATGAGCAGGTGTTTGTGCGGGGCGGGAGCAACTTCTCCCTGACCGGCGCCAACACTCTCATCGACCACTCCATAATCGATTCGTACAGCCTGTTCTTTACCGACTCTTGGAAGATTCGGCCCAACTTGACGCTGAACTATGGCTTGGAGTGGGGCACGCAAATGCCTCCTTACGAGAAGAACGGCGTTCAGGATATTCTCACCGATTCCCTAGGGAATGCCATGACCTACAACGGCATGGCCAACGGCGCGCAGACCGCGGCGCTCAACGGAGGGGTTAACAACCCGGTGTGGGGTTTTACGCCGATTCTCGGCATGCAAAGCGGGATCAAGTATCCTTTCGCCCCCTATTACGGCGCCTTCAGCCCCCGCGTGTCGCTGGCCTATAGCCCCAAAGGGAGCAGCATTGGGTTCATCAACAAGCTGTTGGGCGATAAGAAGACGGTTATTCGCGGCGGTTACGTGCGCATCTTCGACCGGAACAATTCGGTGAACCTCGTACTGACGCCCTTGCTGGGATATGGTTTTGGCCAGCCTCTGCGCGGCGTCGGCGCGAACATGAACGGTACCTTGTCCGGCGTCACCAGTTCCGTCACCATTGCCAACGCCTTCCGCATCGGCACGGACGGCAACACCGTGCCCTTCCCCGCGGCTACCGCCACCCTGCCCGTTCCGGCGGAGCCGGGTTTCAACACTCCCGGGGCCAGCAGCCTCAGTTCCCTCGATGCCGCTACGCGACCAGGCGACGACGACCAAATCGACTTCACCCTCCAGCGCGAATTGCCGGGGCAGTTGATTCTGGAAGTGGGTTACAACGGTCGTTGGGCCAGGCACTTCAGTGAGGACCGCAGCACCGACAATGTGCCGGTGATGATGACCCTGGGTGGACAGACCTACGCTCAGGCGTATCGCGCTCTGTTTCTAGCCGATCAGAAAGGCGCCACCACCATCGCCGCGCAACCTTTCTTCGAAACGGCCTTGGGCGGCCCCAGCAGCGCCTTCTGCACCGGCTACGCCAATTGCAGTACGGCGGTTCTCCAGAACGAAGGGGGGGTGGTGGCGGGCGCGACGGGCAACATTACCTACTACAGTCCCTATGCGCTGTTTCAGGATTTCGATACCAACGCTTACGGCGTCGGGGCCAACCCCAGCATGTGGAATTTCGGTAGCTGCGTGGGCTGCCAAATTCTGCCCAGCAGCGTCGGGCACTACGGGTATAACAACAGCCAAACCACCAGCGGCCTTGCGAACTATCAGGCGTTGTTCGTGACCGTGCAGAAGCGCACCGGGCATGGCTTGGTGGTGAGCGGCAACTACACTTACTCCCACACCCTGAACACCATCGGACTCAACCAGGAGTATACGGCGTACTCGGGAAACTTTGAGTGGAACCCCCACTATGACTACGCCCCGGCGCCTTTTGATCGCACCCAGGTGATGAATATCCTGGCCAACTATCAACTGCCTTTCGGAAAGGGGAAATACTTCGCCACCAAGAATTCCGTCCTCGACCGCATGATTGGCGGGTGGACCTTCTCACCGGTTTACACCTGGAGCACCGGGCTGCCGATCGAGAGCTACACGGGCTCCTGCAATGAATTCGGCGCGACTAACCAGACCTCCTGGTGCGCGGGAGCAGTGCCGATGGTGAACACCGGCAGCTTTGGCCACCACGGAGGGGGCTATCACGCCAGCTCGACGACCGCCAGTTTCGCGGGTCCCAGCCAGGGCTCACTCGTCGGCTATGCCAATGATCCCTATCCCGACTGCGGCGGCAAAGTCTGCGCGCCCAACACTTACGGCTTGAACATGTTCAAGAATCCGGCGGCGGTGTTCAACAGCTATCGGCCGGCGCAACTGGGTTTGGATACCTATGGCTATGACTATGGTCCGTATTACGGGCAGCGTCGCTGGAACGTGGACTTCACCCTGGCGAAGCAGACCCATATCAAGGAAAATTGGAATGTGACGATCTACGCGCAGTTCCTGAATGCCTTTAACCACGTGATGTTCGGCGACCCGGGCATCAACTACCTTAGCCCGAGCTCGTTCGGGGACCTGGGCACCCAGTACAACAGTCCGCGCGTCGTCGAACTTGGCGCTCGGGTATCGTTCTAAGACGTTTCACGAATCAACGAACTTGCGGAGGGCCAGCCTGTGCTGGCCCTCTTTTTTTGGCCGGATTGCGCAGAGTGAAGCTCTGCGATCATGGATTCGCAGAGCTTCACTCTGCGCAATCCGGACTTGGGGGAATCCAGAGTTTGTAGCGGCGGTCTCCGACCGCCGGACCGTTGATCGGAGATCGACGCTACAGAGACAAACTGCAGCACAACCCACCTGCCAAACGAAGAAATTTCATTCAGGTTGATGTGGTATACTGACGGGGAGCCTCGGTCGGAACTGCTCGCCGACGCCCTCCCGATAATTTGTTTCAAGAGGTTGTCATTATGAAACCCTACTTCCGCACTCTCATGATACTTGCGGCGCTGAGTTGCTTGCCCGCGGCAATGATGGCTCAGGCAATCCCCTTGGATTCGATAGGGGGGTCGATAGGCACGAATCCCAACTCGGGAGGCCCCAGCTTCAACACCATGAACCCTCTTTATCTCCTTCAGAAACACTGGCTGGTGTCCGGCAAGGTGATGAACCTCCAAGGTGATCCGGTCGCCGGCGCAAAAGTCTATGTGCTCCCTACCGTCGCCGGTGAAAGCCGGATCCTTACCACCGACCTTCAAGGGCAGTTCGTTACCGAATACACCTTGAATGTGGAACAGGTGAGAGAGTTCAGCGTAGTGGTGAACGTGAATAAGAAGGGCCTTCTCAAGGCCCATGAGCTGATTGATTTTGGCAACGTGGACAAGACTTGGGCGATTCCCATTACCCTTCGGGACCCGAATCCGGACCCGGAACTGCTCTCGCAGGACGACTTTGTCAAAGCCCTGGCGCCGCGGCTGAAGAAGCTCGGGCCCGCCGACGGCCTCTCAGCCAAAAGCGACAAGGACTACGCGCACGGCGTGGAGGAGTTTCTCGATCAGAACCGCCCGGACCGGGCATTGGCGTCTCTCACCAAAGTCATTGCTCGTGACCCTGCCTGCGTAGGATGCCGGATGATGCTGGGCCTTGCCGAGCTCCAGTCGGGAGACTGGGACGGCGCCACCCGCAACTTTTCGCAGGGAGTTGATGACGTCCGGAAGGTCTCCAAGAGTCAAGCCGGCCAGCGCATCGGCGCCGCGGACGTGCATCCGGGCGTCGGACGGCCGGAGCCGGCGCTGGCCCTGGGGGTGATGGAGAGCTGGCGGCGCCAGTTCGACCGGGCCGCGGGCTTCTTCAAGGAGGCGCTCAAATTCGCTCCCCAGGACGCGCTGGGCCTCCAGGAAATCGGGCGCATGGAATTGCTCATGCAGAACTGGGCGACGGCCAATGACTACCTGGGCGCGGCAGAGGCCGCCGGCGCATCACCGGACGCGCGACTCCTGCGCTCCGAGGCTTTGCTGGG
The DNA here is from genome assembly GCA_049522495.1 of Terriglobia bacterium. GTDB lineage: Bacteria > Acidobacteriota > Terriglobia > UBA7540 > UBA7540 > Bog-366. The sequence goes on along the minus strand of JBEKNU010000084.1, from coordinate 2,891 downwards.
CGGAGGTAATTTCGACGGGGCGAACCAGGAAATGAACCGTTACCTGGACGGGCGGGATATAAAGACTATGCCCCTTCCGGTCCGCCAGATCTGGGCGCGGATTACGGACAAGAAGAAAGTCCAGGAAGCCTATGTTAAGGTGAAGCCCAAGGTCAATGAATCCATCGACTATCTCCACCACACCGTGCCGGAGCTCAAGGGCCTGGTGCCCGCCAAGGACCAGGCGCCCTTGGATTCCGTCCTCACCGCCGTGGGTAAGAACGTGGAGACGTATTTCCGGAACTTCCCCAACACGGTTTCGTTGGAGGAAATTCACCAGGAAAAGCTCTCCCACAAAGGCAAGGTCGGCGGGACTATGGATCAGAAGTTCCACTACCTGTGTTTAACGCCGACGGAGGAGACGGGACTGGGCTTTAACGAGTATCGCGCCAGTCTGTCAGGAGATGAAGGTCAGCTGAGAGGCCTGAGCGACGGTTTCATGCTGACTTCGGGATTCGCCTCCGCTTCCCTCATCTTCCATCCCGCCTACCAGGCCGAATCCACTTTTCGGTATCTCGGGCGCCAGAATGTTAACGGCCAGGACACCTTTGTGATCGCTTTCGCCCAGAAACCTGAAAAAGCGCGCTTGAACGGCGTGTTTAAAATGGGTGATACCAGCATGCAAACATTTTCCCAAGGCCTGGCATGGGTTGATTCCCAGAGTTACGAAATCATCCGTATGCACACGGATTTGCTGAAGTCGTTGCCGGAAGTGCGGCTGGAAAAAGAGACCACCGAAATCGATTTCGGCGAAAACCATTTTAAATCCACTGCCGAAGGGTTCTGGCTGCCGCGCGAGGTGAAGGTGAGCGTGGGTTGGAATGGCAAGACCCTCCGTAACAAGCATGAATACTCGGATTTCAAGCTCTTCAATGTCGGCGCCTCGGAAAAGGTGGGAAAACCGAAAGAGGTGCGGCAGTCTTCCAAGGAAGACGCAACCCCCCAATCACCGAACTAGCGTGGTGGGACTGAAAATCAAGAGTGGGGGCGGTTCGGGAACCGCCCCTATTTTTTTTCGACGACTTCCTGCACGCGGCCGAGGATGATCGACGGCATCAAGGGATGCCCCTCCAGCGATTGCCCAATCACAATTTCAAAGTTGGGATGTTTCTCCTGCGCTGCGGCGACAAGCTTGGGCAGATCGCGGCGCAAGTGCAGGCCGACGGTCAGGAAATAGGGAATCACGATGAGGCGTTCGAGGCCCGCCTCGGCAGCTTCCATCACCCCGGCGAGAAGGTCGGGCTGCCCGCCATCCAGAAACGCGGCGCGCACGTAGCGGTAGGGCCCGGCGGCCGCGATTTTCCCGGCTAAATCGTGCACACCGCGGTTGGCTTCCTCCACGGGACTGCCGTGGGCGAACAAAAGGATTCCAGTCATCATCCACAGATTACGCAGATTTCACAGATTAGACAAGACAAAGACTTTCTCTTCCTCTGTCCTCTTTCTGCTTAATCTGTGTAATCTGCGTAATCTGTGGATCAGCTCTCCGCATCTTCACCCGCCGGCAGGAAAATCGCGGCCGCGCCGTAGACGCCGACGTTGGTGCGCAGTTTGGCGGGCAACACCGGCGTTTTGGCCGCGAAGCCGTTGATCGTATAATGGGGTATAGTCTCTCTGATCTTATTAAATAAGGGCTTGCCAATATGTGAAACGCCGCCTCCGATCACGATGGCCTCCGGATCGAACAGGGTGATCATGCCGGCCAGCCAAACGCCCAGGAAGAAGCCGGTCTCCTCGAGGATGACCTTCGCCACGCGGTCGCCCTGGCGGGCCGCTTCCTGAATCATCAGCGGGGAAATCTGCTCGGTGTGGCCATGCACCAATTCCCGCAGGACGCTCGGGAGGCTGTGTTCCTGCTCCAGCATGACGCGTGCCCGCCGGGCCATGGCCGGTCCGGCCGCCAGCGCTTCAATGCAGCCATAGGTCCCGCAGCCGCAGCGGTAGGGGCTGCGATAGTCAATGGAAACATGCCCGCCTTCGCCGGCAATGCCGTTTTTGCCGTGATAGATTTTCCGGTTGATGATGACGCCGGTTCCGATGCCCGTGCTCACGGTTACATAGAAAACATCCTTGTAACCCACGGCGGCGCCGAACAGGGCTTCCGCCAGTCCCGCGGCGTTGGCGTCATTTTCCAATCGGGCGGGCAGGCCGAACTCCTTGGCCACCAGCTTCGCCAGTTCGATGTTCCGCCAGCCGGGCAAATTGGGGGGATTAAGCACCACCCCCGTCTTGGGATTGAGCGGACCGGGCGCGCAGATGCCGATGCCTCCCACGTTTTCCTTGCCTCCTGCCGCGCGCAGCAAGCGCCCAATCAGGTGGACGATCTGGGCATAACTTCTGCCAAACCCCTTGTCCGCGTGCGTGGGGACGATCTGCGACTCCAGCAGCCGCCCCTTCTGAGTAACCAGCCCTCCTGCCACTTTGGTGCCACCCACATCGATGCCGATAATCAACTGCCCCATAAGCTGCGGTCTCCTTTCGCGTTCCACAGATTACGCAGATTACTCAGATTAGACAAGGGGGAAAGGAAGGTGTCAGGTTCCAGGTATCAGGTTTCAGGGTTTTCCTGACACCTGAAACCGGACACCTGGAACCTGACACATTCCTCTCAGAGCCTTTGTCTTGCCTAATCTGTGAAATCTGCGTAATCTGTGGACTATGTCTCGAGGTCGCGCTGCACGCTTGATCCCGTTCTCCCCCGCCGACGTAGCGATTCCGGACAAGCTGTATTTCCGCATCGGCGAGGTCAGTGAGTTGACTCGCACCAAGGCCTTTGTCCTGCGCTATTGGGAAACGGAATTCCCCTCGCTGCGGCCGGTGAAGGGCAATTCGGGACACCGGCTTTACCGCCG
>JBEKNU010000083.1:0-25924 GCA_049522495.1 Terriglobia bacterium | reverse complement strand
ACTCTCCAAACGAGAGCCTATCGAGCTCCTCTGGCTGGGCAAGAGGCAAACCCGATGATACCGTCCGTGGGGCGCAACTTGCCACACGTCACTTGGCTCTGTTCTTAACCTCGTTCGCCAATCGTCAATCCGTCAGCGGGACGGACCTTCGGTCGGAAATCTTCAATCGCAAATTACTTGCGTGCATAGCACAGGCACTCCTGCCTGTGGCTAGGGCTGATGCATTCCATGCATAGTGCACAGGCAAGAGTGCCTGTGCCACGGTTAAGAAGCCAGAACAGGCCACGGATTGGACGCGGTGACAGAGATGTTGCCCGCGTTCGTGGGGCGCATACATAAAAGGCAATGTATACGCCACCCACGAGTCTGGGTTCCTCCGGACTCGTCAACTCTTGAAGGGTAACGGGAACTGAACAGTTGACTTCCTCCCTATGCGCCTTGGACTTTCGACATAGTTCGGTTCCGAGTGGTCGTCCTTTTCTGTGTCCCTCGCTGATTCGTGAGACTCCACCGAGAATCCCCCCCGCAGTGAGCCCTCCGTGTCTTCGGAGTTCCCCGCATATTGGTCAACCCTAGCCTTTAGTTCATCTTTGGTGACGGCATGGTCCCAAACGAACTTACTGTTTTTCCCCAACGGTCGACCCTTCCCTCCGCCCAATCGCAAGGTCACGGAGATTTTGCTCAGCGTGGGGAAGGAGCTACACAATTCCTTGAAGCTGATTAGAAACAAGTATGAATCGCCCGCCGCCTCCGCCTCGCCCTCGAGAATCAGATAATCGTAATCTTTCTTGCCCCCGTGACCTCTCAGGTTCCCGAACTCCCAGCTCCTAGTGGGCGCTGAGCGCCACTCCTTTGTATGCTTGTTCCTCTCGTGCAAGCTGCTGTGCTTGTACTCAAATTTAACGCGCCCCTTGCTGAAGTCATAGCCTTTGTCATCGGCCTTTTCGCAGCCGAGAAATACCCGCATCTTCTCTTCTGGCTCTCGGCCAGTCCCCCCTAAAGCCGCGTGAGAGTAGTCGGTCATATATCTTCCTTCCTACCTCATTGTCCGACGCTGGCCACACAGAGCTTTCGCCATCAAGGGAAGAACCCACGGTCAAAACTGAATTGACCGCGGCTCACCGCTCGCACAAAACCATCCAAACCTCACTGGAAAAAGTGACTTTGACACAAGGCTTACTGCCCGGACCTTCGAAAGGTTTTAAGTTACACCCGCGCAGTTTGAAGGTCAGGGAAAAGGTATCGGAACGACCCGTCAGCACTAAGCCTTCTGGAGAGGACTCAGGGGAAACCAAAACATCTGAAGCTTGCAGTCCGATCCCAAAGCCGCCGAAACTTATGGTCAATAGCGCTTTGTTGTTTTTCCACTGCATCACACGCGAGATAGCTTGTTCTGGTGAAGAGATCATGTTCGTCCTCCTGGCTGGCGCAGAGCCAGCTCTGCGCTTCAGGCAGCCATATTAGCGCTGGTCATGCCCACCCACAAACGGCATTTTGCGGCATTTTGCGCGCGGACGGCTGCAACTCCTGGCCGGCAGCGCATATCGCCGCGCCCAGCTTTTGAAAGTGATCCGCTCGCTTGATTCCAGTCCGCCGCAGAGCTGCGCTCTGCGCCAGCCGACCGCTATTGACCCCGCCACCAGATTGTTTTGTCAAAACCTCCAGACGCCAAAAGTTTTCCGTCCGGGCTAAAGGCGACGGAGGGGACATTGCTGTCATGACCCGTCAGCGTTTGCCTTAGCGTTGCGGAGGCCACATCCCAGAGCTTGACCGTCCTGTCATCGGAACCCGAGGCTATGAGTCTCCCATCGGGGCTGAATACGACGGAGCTAACCCCCTCGGTATGACCCATCAGCGTTTGGGTCAGCGTCCCAGTGGTCACATCCCAGAGCCTGACTGTCTTGTCGTCGCTCCCAGAGGCCAGGAGTTTTCCATCCGGACTGAAAGCGATAGACGTAATCGTGTCGGTGTGTCCTGACAGTGCTTTCAGCAGGGCCCCAGAGGCCACGTACCAAAGCTTGATTTGGTTCTCTATCATACCCGCCGAGGCCAAGACCGTCCCATCCGGGCTGAAGGCGATGGCCGTGACAAGAGAAGGGTGCTCCGCAAGGGTTTGCCTCAGCGTCCCGGAGGCCACATCCCAAAGCCTGACCTTGGTGTTACTGGCTACCGAGGCCAGGAGCTTCCCGTCCGGGCTGAAGGCGAAGGGGTAGCTGGCGTCTCCCGACAGCTTTTGCCTCAGCGTCCCGGAGGCCCCGTCCCAGAGCTTAACCATGCGTTCATTGCTGGCCGAGGCCAGAAGCTTCCCGTCTGGGCTGAAGGCGATAAGCGTAAACTCCTTAGCTTGTCCCGTCAGCGTTTGCGCTGGCCTCCCTGAGGCCAAATCCCAGAGTCTGGTTGTGCCGTCCTCGCCGCCCGAAGCCAGGAACCTTCCATCCGGGCTGAAGGCGACGCAGCTAACTGCCTCCGTGTGGCCGGAAAGTGTACGTTCGAGGATGAACGGCGTAAAGGTCACCGCAGTGACAGGCTGCATCTGTCTTTGTACCCGCGCCAAATGCAACCGTGACCAGTGCCACAGGCCCACGCCTATGGCAGCAATGATCAGGGTCACGCAGCCCGCGCCGATAAGCCATTTTCGCCGCGAAGGGAATGGCTTTTGGGGGACAGGCTGACTGGAAACTGCCTCGTGTGCGGCTCCGGGAACAGCTCTCTCCGAGACAGCCGAGGGAGTGATCTGTGGTCGGTGCTTCACGGTTACTGGCTGCGGTTCGCGCTTCGCAGCAGGCTGAGAACCGTGTGCGGCGGACTCGGCAAACTCGCGGGCGAATTCCAACACTGAACCGTAGCGCTGGTCGCGGTCTTTGGTGAGGGCCTTCATCACCACGCTTTCGAGTTGGGGGAGCACGGGGAGGTCCGGTTTGACGGCGCGGAAGGGCGGCGGGTCTTCCTGCATGTGCATGCGCAGGTATCCGACCGGCATGTCGGAATGAAACGGCGTGCGGCCGGTGAGCATCTCGTACACCACCACGCCCAGCGAATAAACATCCGAGCGCGCGTCGAGTTCATCGCTTCTCATACCCGAAGCCTGCTCGAACGACATATAAGCGGGCGTGCCGAGGACCGTGCCGGTCTGCGTGTGGGCGCCGGACTCGCGCAGCTTGGCAATGCCGAAATCAACGATTTTCACCTGAACGTTCGCCGGTGGGGACACCGGCGCTACAGAATCGTCGTCGAGATACGTCAGAAAAATGTTATCGGGTTTGAGATCGCGATGGATGATGCCCAGTTTGTGTGCGGCGTTCAATCCCCGCGCCGCTTGCTGGAGAATTTCCGCAACCTCGGGCACGGAAAGTGGACCCCGCCGCGTGAGGGCCAGGCGGAGGGATTCGCCTTCCAGAAATTCCATGGCGATGTAGGGCGTGCCGTCATCGGCCTGGCCGGATTCGTAAATGGTGACGACGTTGGGGTGATGAATGCGGCCCGTGGAAGCCGCTTCATTCTGAAAGCGCAGCAGGAAATCGGGGTCATCCAGCAGTTTGCGGCTCAGGACTTTGAGCGCCACCGGACGGTTGCCCACCGCGATCTGCTCGGCGAGGAAGACCGCACCCATGCCGCCTTCGCCCAGGCGGCGGAGGAGCCGGAAACCACGCGAAAGACTCGCAGCGAGTTGGGCGTCGATCTCAGTCACAGTGGCAAATCCTCACCAAGAGCTTATCTCGCGCAGAGACGCAGAGAACAGATGAAATTGAACAAGGAAGAACGTGACAATGAGCCGGGCAGGGGTGTGGGATTCTTCCTTCTCTTGTCCTTCCTGCTCTGCGCCTCTGCGTCTCTGCGCGAGCGTCCTTTGTCTTTTGTGCCTCGGCGCGCCGTCGCGCGGACAGAAATCCGTGTCGTCCGGGCACGTTCTCAGGCATTGGGGGCAGGCGCGCATCGGGCTCCTTGGCAAATTACAGCAAAGTAGCTGCCCGGTGACGTGGATAATACTACAGCGATCAGAAAGGGTACAACCGAGCAAGGGCAGTGACAAGTGACGAGCGGGAAAGCAGGAGCAGGGATCACGGAGCCGCAAAAGCAAGTCAAAAGGCAAAGGGCAAAAGACAAAAGCAAAAGCCGGTGCGCAATGGGGAGGAGCCGAAAACGAAAATTCAGAGGCAAGGCGAAAATCGGAAAGGGCAAAAGTGAGAATCCGTACCTTCATGCGGCATTACGGTTCGGGTCGTTCACTTTTGCCATCCGCCGCCGAGAGCGCGGTAGAGTTGTATATAGTCCAGCATCTCGCCCAACTCTGCTTGTACCAAAGTCAGCTCGGCGGCGTAAGTGCGGGTATTACTATCGAGGACTTCCAGATAACTGGAGGCGCCGCCACGATAGCGGATGTCGGAAAGCCGGCTGGCGTCCTTGGCGGAGTAGGTCAGCGATTCCTGCTGCGCGAGGAACTCGTGGTCCTTCTCGTAGGCAATGAGCGCGTCGGAGACTTCGCGAAATGCCCGCTGAATGGTCTGCTGATAATTCAGCACCGCTTCCTGTTGTCGCTCCTGTGCGAAATGCACGCCACCTCTCAGAGTGCCGCCCGCGTAGAGGGGTTGCGCAAGCTGGCCGGTAAAGTTCCACATTCCATACGGCCCCGTAAACAATTGACTCAGTGGGATGCTTTGGAAGCCGCTTACGCCGGTCAGGCTGATGTCCGGAAAGTACGCAGCTTTGGCAACGCCGATGCGGGCATTGGCGGCCATCAGTTGCGCCTCGGCCTCGCGAATGTCGGGCCGGCGCTCGAGCAGCGATGAGGGTAATCCTACAGGAACCTCCGCCACATGCGGCTGCACGTTCAGCTCCAGCCCGCGCGCCACATCACCAGGATTCTGGCCAAGCAGGGTGCTGATCAGGTCTTCCTGCTGCGCGATCTGCTTTTCGATGGTGGAACTGGCCCCTGAGGCGTTATAAACCAACTGTTCTGCCTGGCGCACATCGAGCATCGAGGTGGCCCCGTGGTCAACCAACAGTTGCGTGAGCCGCAGCGAATCCTGGTCAGAGGCCAAGGTGCGCTGCGAAATATGAAGTTGCAAATCCTGGGCGCGGAGGATGAAATAGGCGGACGCAACGTCGGCGATCAGCGAACTGGTCACCTGCTGCTGCGCCCAATTATTGGCCAGCAACTCATCGCGAGCGGCTTCCGTGGCGCGGCGGTACTTGCCCCAGAAGTCCAGGTCCCACTGAAAGCCCAGACCGAGTTCGTTATAGCTGGTGTCAAAGGCCCTAAAGAGGCTTGATCTGGCCATCCGCTGGTCATTCCCTGCCACTATCGCCCCGGCCGTGGGGAGCTGATTGCCCCGTGCAATGCCCAGTTGCGCCTGCGCTTGCAGGATGCGGGTGGCGGCGATGCGCACATCATAGTTTTGTTTCAAGGCGGTGCGAATCAGCTCCTGAAGTTGGGGGTCCTGGAAAACCTCCCACCATTTCTCATCGCCAAAAGAGGCGGCGGTAGAGGGCGCGGTGGCCGACGCCCCGCGATACGTCTGGGGAACGGTAACGGCTGGCCGGTGATAATCAGGTCCAACCGTACATGCGGAGGCAATAAGGGCCAGCAGCGTGATCGTCACCGAGCGAGAGTCCGCGCGCGCCATTAGTGGCCTCCTTCCGTCACATTGGGAGGCGCGATCAGGTTGCCGCCGTGAGTTTCCCCCGCCGGGGCTTTGCCCAGCTTGAGCGCGATACTCTCAAACGACACGAAAAGAACCGGAATCAGGAAGATGGCCAGCGCCGTTGCCGCCAACATTCCGGTTACTACCACGGTGCCGAGAATCTTGCGGCCCTCGGCGCCCGAGCCGGAGGCAATCGCCAGCGGCATGCAACCTAAAATAAACGCGAAGGAAGTCATCAGGATGGGGCGCAGCCGCAGCTTTGCACCTTCCAGCGCGGCGTCGACGACCCCGCGTCCCTTGGCCATTTCATCGCGCGCAAATTCCACAATCAGGATCGCATTCTTGGCGGCCAGGCCAATGAGCATAACCAGGCCGATTTGCGCATAGATATCGAGATCAAAGTGGCGCAGATAGAGTCCGGTGAACGCACCGAATATCGCGACAGGTACGGAGAGGAGCACCGAGAAGGGCAGCGACCAACTCTCATAGAGCGCGGCCAAAATCAGGAAAACGACCAGCAAGGAGAGGGCAAAAATAAGCCCCGCCGTTCCCGAGGCTTTATTTTCCTGATAGGAGAGGTCGGCCCAATCATAACCCATGCCGGCGGGCATGGTGTCTCGCGCCACCTCTTGCAGCGCTACCTGGGCTTGGCCGGAGCTATACCCCGGCGCGGCAGCGCCGAATATCTGTGCGGCGCGATACAGATTGAATCGATTGGTATAGTCGGGCCCGTGGGAGGGTTGAATAGAAACCAAAGTGGAAAGCGGCACCATGGTGCCCGAATGGTCACGCACATAGTATTGGTCGACGGCCGAGGCGGTGGCGCGATCTTCGGCTTCCGCTTCGAGGAAGACTTTCCATTGCCGGCCGAACCGGTTGAACTGGTTTACATACAGCCCGCCCAGCGAGGCTTGCAGCGCCTGGTACACATCACCGATGGCCACTCCTTGCTTGAGGGCTTTGTCACGGTCCACATTGACGAACATCTGCGGAGTACTGGCGGAGAATTGCGAGTTCACCGCGATCAGTTCGGGGCGCTTGCGTGCCGCCTGGAGAAACTTTTGGAGGTTTTGATCCAGATCGTCCACTGTTCCGCCGCTGCGGTCTTGCAGCCAGAACGAGAAGCCGCCCGCACTGCCGAATCCCGGTATGGCGGGCGGGCTGAACGCAAAGGCGGTGGCCTCCGGCACCTGCGTGAACAACTGCCGGTTGATGTTCGTTAGGACCGCCTTGGACTCCAGATTGGAAGCTCTCCTCTCATCCCAGGGCTTGAGATTCACAAAATAGAAGGCGCTGTTGGTGGTGGAAACCCGGGTCAAAAGGCTGAATCCATCAATGGTGGAGTAGCTCATGACGCCCGGCGTCTTGGACAGAATATCGTCGATCTTCCGGGTCACGGCGTCGGTCCGTTCCAGTGAAGCGGCAGGTGGAAGCTGGACGTTCAGAAACAGAAAGCCATAGTCTTCATCAGGCAGAAAGCTGGTGGGCAGTTTTCTGCCAACCAGAAGATCGGCCGCCATAAAGGCAACTAGAATCAAGCACCCCACAACCATCTTGCGAATCAATCCGTGGCTCACATCCACGTAGCCATTTTTCAGTTTATCGAACCCCCAATTGAAGCCGCGGAAAAAGCCGCCTATAACCCCCCGTGAAGGTTGGCGCGGGCGAAGCAACATGGCGGAAAGGGCCGGCGATAGCGTCAAAGCGTTGAACGCCGAAATGATGACCGAGATGGCGACGGTGACCGCGAATTGCTTATTCAACCGCCCCTGGATGCCGCTCATAAAAGCCATGGGTATGAACACCGAGGCGAGGATCAGAGCAATGGCCACCACCGGGCCGGAAACCTCGCGCATGGCCTGGAGAGTCGCGGCGCGGGGGCTCATCCCGGCTTCGATATGGTGTTCCACCGCCTCCACCACCACAATGGCATCATCCACCACCAGTCCGATGGCCAGGACCAGTCCAAACAACGACAAAGTGTTGATGGAAAAGCCCAGCGCCGGGAAAATGGCAAACGTGCCAATCAGTGAAACCGGTACGGCAATCATCGGGATCAACGTGGCCCGCCAATTTTGCAGAAACACATAAACAACCAGAATCACCAGCGCCATCGCGATAAACAGCGTGACGACGATTTCATGGATGCCCTCGGTTACGGGCAGCGTGGTATCGAGCGCAGCGGTATAAGACAGGTCAGCAGGGAACCGCTCCTTCAGTTGCGCCATGACCTTACGGGCGCCATTGGCAACTGCCACGGCATTTGCGCCGGGAGTGAGGAAGATGGCAACGATGCAACTGGGCTGTCCGCTGAAGCGCGAAATCTCGTTGTAGCTTAATCCGCCCAGCTCGATGCGGGCGACATCGTGGAGGCGGACCACAGAGCCATCCGGATTGGCGCGTACCACAACCTGGCCAAACTGATCGGCGGTAACCAAACGCCCCTGGGCGCGCACGATGTAGGTCATCTGCGTGCCGGGGGGCGCCGGGTTACCCGCGAGTTGGCCGGCAGGGTTGACGGCATTTTGCTGATTCAAAGCGTCCACCAAGTCGGCGACCGTCAGCCCGAGCTTGGCGAGTAGCTGGGGTTTAATCCAGATCCGCATCGAGTAATCAGTAGAGCCAAACAAGAGAACCTGGCCGGCGCCGGGCACACGCAGGAGTTGATCACTAATATTGATGTTGGCGTAGTTGGCAAGAAATAGAGAATCATGCGTCCGCTGAGGTGAATACAACGCGTACGCGAGCAGCGGCAGTCCGGTCGACTTGCGCAGGGTGGTTCCAAACTGGGTGACGTCCGGCGGCAGATTGGGCGCGGCTTGGGCCACACGGTTCTGCACGTTTACCTCATCCGTGTTGACGTCGGTGTCGACATCGAAGGTCACGGTCAGCGCCATGGTGTTGTCATTGCCGTTGGTGGATTGCATGTAGAGCATGTTGTCGACCCCGTTCATTTGCTGCTCAATCGGGGTGGCGACAGCTTGCTCAACGGTTTGGGCGTCAGCGCCGGGATAGGTGGCGGAAACGATGATCTGGGGAGGAACGATGTCCGGGAATTGGGCCTCCGGCAACGAGCGCATGGACACCAAGCCCGCGAGCATGGTGATAATGGCAATTACGATGGCGACGATGGGGCGCCGGACGGAAAACTCAGCCATGGGTTACCGCTCCCCCTTGGTTGCGGTAATCAGCATGGGGTTTACGGTAGCGCCCTGGCGGGCATATTGCATGCCCCCCACCACGACACGGTCACCCGCCTCCAGGCCCTCGTTGACAATCCAATCGGCGCCCGTCTGAGAGCCGATCTGCACATTCTGAATTCTCACTTTGTTGTCACCGCCCACCACCGCCACCTGGTAGACACCTTGCAGCTCCGTCACGGCGGCCTGAGGTGCGAGCAAGGCGTCGTGGCGCTCCTCCGTCACCGCCCGCACTCTGCCGTATTCTCCCGGCCGTAGAATGTTGCCCAGGTTTGGAAATGCCGCCGCCACGCGAATCGTGCCCGTGCTAGGGTCCACCTGACGGTCAGTCCACAGCACCTCGCCCGTGTGCGGATAAGTGTTGCCGTTGGCAAGCACCAGCGTCAGCGGGACTCCCATGAGCGGCGTGCTCTGGATGCTTGCCGCATGGGTTCCAATTTTCTGGGCGCGGAGGTAATCCTGTTCGGACATGGGAAAGTAGACCTTAATCGGGTCGACCTGCGACACCGAGGTCAACACAGAGCTCGTGGCGACCAGATCGCCGATCTGGGCTTTGGCGATGCCGGCGATGCCATCCACCAGTGAAACGATTTTGGTGAATGAAAGATTCAATTGGGCTTGTTCCACCGACGCCTGTGCTGCCGTCACGGCTGCCTGCGCCGCCACCACGGCGGCCTCGGCCCCGGCTTTGGCTTGCAGGTCATTGTCCAACTGGCTCTGCGCAATCGCTTTGGCCTGGGCAAGAGGAGTGTCGCGCGCCACGTCCTGGGCCGTCTTGGCAAGTTGCGCTTGCGCCTGGTTCACTTGCGCCTGAGCTTGCGCCAGTTGTCCCTGGGCCTGGTCAAGTACGGCTTGAAAGGGGCGAGGATCGATCTCAAACAGCACTTCCCCCTTGCGAACCAACGACCCTTCGCGATAGTCCTGGCGGATCAGGTAGCCGGAAACGTGGGGCTGAATCTGGGCGTTAATATAACCGTCCATGGTGGCAATCCACTCGCTGGTCAGGGACACATCTCGGCGCTGCACCGCCACCACCTGGACCGTGGGAGGCGGTGTGTTCCCCTGCGCGTTGACCTGGGAGTTGCCGCCACAGCCGCTCGTAGCCAACCACAGAGTTGCCGTGAGTGGAAATAACCCCGAACGAAGCCGGTGACTTCGCAGCATCTTATACCTCCCCTTGCTTGCGACCGTATTAGCCCTGGTTTGAAGACGGCACTGTTGCCCTCATTGCCGCTTGCTGGTTCCTTAACGAATCTGTGGTAAAGCGTTTCCGTGTTTCACTGACGACTCCCCAGCACATGGTCATGATTCTCAATTCGGCACTCGAGATAGCGCTGGAGCAACATTTTGAATTCCCGAACATATGGAGGACGTTCTCGCGGAGACAAGTCCCGACATAAGAAATTCATCGCTTTGATCATCTGCAGCGTCATCGTGGCAAGGCGCAGCGCCTTTTCCGGCGACATGCGAGGCCTGCGGGCAAGAATCATGGTCGCAACCAGTTGCTGGAATCTTTCCCGCACGGCAACCGGCGCATGGGTGCTGGCCGGCGCGTCCAGCAAGGCCAGGAATGCAGGATGTCTCTCTACGAACAACACCGTCGAGTCCACCAACCGGATCACCAACTCTTCCCACGAAAGATGCCTGGCTTCGCTGGCCAACGGCGCCCACATCAGTTCGAACTCATCGCAATAGTGCCTGCGCAAGGCCTGTACGATGGCCGCCTTATTAAGGAAAAACTGGTAAAGCGATCCGATCGAAGCGCCCGCCCGGGTTGCTATTGAGCACATCGTTGCCGCCTCGTATCCCGCGTCGCTGATCTCAGCCGCGGCGGCGTTCAACAAAGCCTCCACTCGGCGACGGCCACGCGACTGCCGGGGAAGGCGACGTAACTCTGTTTTGATGGGCACCCTTCTCCAGCATAACCTGAGTTGTTCCTCATAATCAAAGGAAAATGAGGATTAGCTCATATTTCAATGTCATGTAGGAGGGCGAAACCTGTACAGATCTTGTTAGGAAGCTGGCATTTGGTCCGTCAGTTGACGGATAAACTCGCCGCTACAGCATCAAACTGACCCACTACCAGATAATCCAAACTGCATTGCCTCCCACAAGTGCGTCTCCTAACACTTCCGGAAGACAAGTTCTGGACCTTTAGCGAACACGCCGATCTTGTCGCCGGCGCGCACCTGGCCGGTGGCCATCAGGCGATAGAGAGGATCCTGAAACTCGCACGCCAGGGTGTGTTGGAGGTGGGCGGCTCCGTACTCCGTATCGCACCCGTGGTGGAGAATCAGCGATTTGGCGCCGGAGGTGAATTCCAACTGAAAGGGCGTGGCGGGGTGCTGGAGGAAAACCTGGCAGGCCTTGTCGAGTTCGAGGTCCAGGATTTTCTTCAGGTCGGCGGGCCGGAGCGGCTGGTAGACAATCGTTTCCTCAATGCGGCGCAGAAACTCGGGAGGGAAGTGGCGCTTGAGGGCGCGCAAAGACACGCTGCGGAAGTGTCGCGCTTTGGCCTCCTCCTCCGCCAACTGCGGGATGAAGCCCGAGGGAGTGGTGGCGCGCAGACTTTCCTTGGAGCCGATGTTGCTGGTGAAGAAGAAGAGACAGGAGGAAAAGTCCACGTGCCGGTTGCGCCCATCGTTCATTTCGGCGCGGTCCAGCACGCCCAGGAGGAGGGAATAGAGAGAGTGGTGGGCCTTTTCTATTTCGTCGAAGAGAATCAGGGTATAGGGGAACTCCGGCGTACGGTAACGCTCAATGTTTTCGCGGGTGAAGACGGGCTCCGTGTCGGCGTGGCCGATGTAACCGGGCGGCGCGCCCACCAGGCGGGCGATTTCGTGCTGCTGCTGATATTCGGCGCAGTGGACCTTGAGCAAGGCGCTGGGGCCGCCGGCCAGGACTTCTGCCAGCGCTTCCACGGAATGCGTTTTCCCGCAGCCGGGAGGCCCCAGCAGGAGCACGGAACCCATGGTCCGGCGCGGCTGCTGGGCTTGCACTTCGATACGCTGAAGAAGGCGGAGGATCGAATCGGTGGCTTGGGGTTGTCCTACCACCCGGGCGGTCCAACGCCGCGCGACGTGTTCGAGCCAGGAACTTCTCGCGGTGGGCCGCAGGGTGACCCATCCTTTGGGTTCGAACTGGACACCGTGACTGCTCAGCATCGCTCTCCTTGCATCCTTCACTCCCCGTCTGATTCCAACCGGCCACTGCGCCGACGCCCTGGGTCTCACACCTTTTCTTCGGCGAGTTGGGCAGCGGACTTGAGGGTATGTGTGAGGGCCTCCCGCGATGCGATGGAGCGGCGATCTCTGATGGCTGAAGTTACTGACATCGAAAACGGGCGGTCAGAGACCGCCGCTCCAAGAAGCCGAACTGACCCATTACCGACTTTTTCCTTTCGAACGGCGCCCCGAATCAGTTATAAGAGACGAGCATTATGGCGCGTTGAAATCAGATTTCGCGCCCTGACTTGGCGAAAGATCTCGTGGAGGTTCGCTTGCCGAATCCGCACCCCTCCGGCTCACTGACGTTCCCGCGATTGCTTCCCGTGCTGTTCTTCTTTTCCGGCGCGTCGAGCCTGATTTTTGAAACGATCTTCACGCGCCTGCTGACCTACACCTTTGGAAACACTGCGCACGCTGTGAGCACCGTGTTGGCGGCTTTTCTGGGCGGCTTGGCGTTGGGAGCCCATTTTATTGGCCGATGGGTTGACCGCCGAGGCGCGAGCCTTTTGACCTACGGCACGCTGGAACTGCTTGCCGGGGCGTACTGCCTGTTCATCCCAGCGCTGTTCGCGCTGCTGACGAAGGCCTACGTGGGGCTTTACCACTCGCTGCACCTGGGAATGTGGGCGCTCACGGGGGTGCGATTCGGACTCGCGGCCATGGTGATCCTGCTTCCTACCTTCCTGATGGGCGGGACGCTGCCGGTGCTGGCTCGCTGTGTCGCGAGTGCGGTTGAGGAATTCCAGCCACGCGTAGACCGTCTCTATGCCTGGAACACGTTGGGAGCGGCGGTGGGAGTTCTGGCGTCGACTTACCTGCTGATGCCCTTGCTCGGCGTGCGTGGAACTATTTATGTGGCATGCGCGGTAAACCTGGGGATTTTCCTGGGAACAATGGCGTTGAGTCGGAAGGGAAGCCGGACGGCGGCAAACGCGCTGCCCGCTCCCGCACCCATAAAGGATGGCGAGCCGCGTCGCCGCGCGCTGCTACTGGCAGCGGCTTTCCTGACCGGCCTCGCGGCTCTCGGCTACGAGGTCGTGTGGACCCACATTCTAGGTTTTCTGGTGGGGAACACCGTTTACGCGTTCGGAGTCATGCTGTTCACCTTCCTCTGCGGTCTGGGGTGGGGAGCGCACCTGGTAGCGCGCCACCTCACGCGCCCGGCGCTTTGGCCTCGGGCGCTGGCTGCTTCGCAATTGTTCCTGGGGGTGGCCGTCTTCGTCACGCTGCCGTTGTGGAGCCGCCTTCCGGAGCTCTTCGCGCAGGGGCTTCGACACGCCGGGGTCTGGGACGCGGCCGGCGTCGCCGCGCTTTTCGCTGCGCGCATGGTGTACCTCGGCTGGAGAATGGCTCGCCGCGGACCGCGCGGGGGGGTGCCCTGGGTGCGGTTCATCGAATTCGCGGCGGAATTCGTCCTGCTGGCGAGCCTGGTTTCCCTTAACCTCGACACCCTGTGGCAATACGAGGTCACGAGCTTCGTCGTGGCGGAACTGCTGCGATTTCTCTGCGCCTTTTATCTCCTGATTTTGCCCTGTGTGCTTTTGGGGATCAGTTTCCCTTTGCTCCTTAATCTTGCCAGCGAGGCCGGCGGCGTGGGCGCCAGCGTGGGAGGCGTTTACGCCGCCAACACCCTGGGGACGGTGCTGGGTTCCGTACTTATGGGTTTCCTGGTGCTGCCCGCCCTGGGCTCGCACGCCACGCTGCAAGCAGCGGTGGTGCTTAATCTGCTGCTGGGGTTAAGTTTTGCACTGCTGCTCGTGCCCCTCAATCGCGCGCGCCGGTGGGTTCTGGGTATTGTCGTGGCGTCTTTGGTATTGCTGGTGTGCGGAGGCTCCGCGCAATGGGACGCGCGCAGTCTGACGCGCGGAACGTACGTCTATTTCAACACCGGCTGGCCCATCGATCGCGTCCTCTACTTCGCCGAGGATGTTCAGGGCGGGCTCACGTCAGTGGTTTCCATGAAGCAGACGCGCGTCATGCTTTCGAACGGAAAATTCCAGGGGAACAACACCGGCGAGATCCCGGCGCAGGTGCGCTTTGCCCTGACCCCGATTCTCTTCACGCCGCGCTTCGAGCGCGCGTTGGTCATTGGGCTGGGAACCGGCAACACTTTGCGCGCTGTCTCGCTCCTTCCCTTTCAGAAGATTGACGTGGTGGAAATAGCCCCGCACATTGTGGAAGCCGCGCGGCTGTGGTTCGAGGATGTCAACGCCGGGGTGATGGATCGTGACCCGAGGGTAAAACTCACCATGGCGGACGGCAGGAATTTCCTGCTGCTGACCCGCGCGCGCTTTGACTTGATCACCATTGAAATTACTTCCATCTGGGTCAGCGGTGAAGCTGATTTGTACAACCGGGAATTCTACGATCTCTGCCGGTCGCGCCTCAGCGATCGCGGCGTGCTGCAACAATGGGTTCAGATCCATCACATGCGCCCACAGGACCTGCTGGTGATCCTGAACACCGCAGCCCGGGTATTTCCGCACGTGGCGTTTTTTCTGGGGCCCGAGCAAGGGCTGCTGATTGCCTCGCCGGACCCGCTGGAATGCGACGCCCGCCAGGTGGCGGCCTTGGAGGCTTTGCCGGGCGTGCGTCATGAGCTCGCAGCGCTGAGCTTTCCGAGCCTGTGGACGATGCTGGGCGAGCTGATCCTCTTCGACTCCTCATTTCGTGAAGCGACGAGTATCCTGCCCCGCATGAGCAGCCTGCCTGCGGATTTTACTTCGAGTGACGACCAGCCCTACCTGGAGTATCAGACGCCGAAGGGAAATGCGCTCACCTATGATGCGGCAAAGGTCAATCAGCAAATGCTTATGCACTTTCGCCCGCCCCAACTTCCGGCCGAATTGGTAGTGCGCAACCTGGCGTCCGCGGGCGACCGGGACTTGGTGCTTGGATTCCTGCTGGACGGACGGGGCGATACGGCGGGAGCCCTCGCCGCCTTCCACCGGGTGCAGGGAAGCAGTGCGGGCCGTGCTGGGGAGGAGATTGCGCGCCTCACCTCCAGTGCGCCCCTTGCCGGGCGCTGAGCGGGAAGGATGGGCGGCACGCCTCCAGCGAATTGCCGCTTGACACCTGGGCGCGTTTTGGAATAATTCTCACTTTATGAAAGCGTTCAGGGATCCCTCCAATCCGGCCACGGCCTATACCGTAAAATCGTTGGTTAAGGCGCTGAGTATTTTGGAAGTGCTGGCGGATGAGGAGCCGCCTTACACGCTTACCCAGCTCAGCCGGCGGTTGCACTTGCACGTGAGCACCGCGCACCGGTTATTGGTCAACCTCGTCCGGCACGGATTTGTGGAAGAGGATACGGTTTCGGGAGGCTACCAGCTCAGTTATCGCGTCCTGCGCATGGGCTTGCGTGTACTTGACCGTTTGGATTTTCGGCGCGTCGCCCAGCCGTTGTTGCGCGACCTCAACCTGCGGACTCAGGAAACCGTGCACCTGGCAATCTTGCAGGAAACGCGGGCGATTTCCATCGAGAAATTTGTCAGCCCTCAGCCCGTGGGTTTGGACGCACGCTTGGGCGGGGTAGCCCCCCTCCACTGCACGGGAGTGGGGAAGACGTTGCTGGCATACCAAGGGGAGGACCTTCTGAATCAGATTGTCCAGGCGCCGGGGCTCACGCGCCTGACCGCGCACACGATCACGGGTTTGCCGCAACTGCGGAGGGAGTTGGAGCGAATCCGTGAGCAGGGCTACGCGCTGGACCAGGAAGAGGCGGTGGAGGGATTACGTTGCGTGGCGGGGCCGGTGTTCAATCACCAGGGCAAAATTGTGGCAGCGTTCAGCGTGGCGGGATCGGCGACGCGCTTGACCCCGGCGCGAGTCCCTGAAATCGCCCAACTGGTGCGGGAGACCAGTCAGCAAATTTCCTACCGGCTTGGCTATCGCCGCGACCTGCGGCCCCTGGCCGGACCGCTGGGCGGTAACCTGCGCGCGGAGCGAGGGGGGCAGCGCGGGCGGGGCGGGAACGCCGGCTAGCCTGGGAAGGGAAGGCCCTGGCATTGAAGGCGAAGAGGAGTGAGGAACAACGCGGGCGGCGGTCTCAATTGGAGGCCACGGTGGCGGGGCCTTCGGGTTTGGGCGCGAAGTAGCCGGGCTTCGTGCGCACCACCAACTTGTTCTTGGAATGAGGTTGGAAGGCATCCACGCGGATGATGCGGAAAGTTCCATCCTTCTTGAGGTTGCTGGGGCGGTAGGCGAGGGTGTACTGGTTGCGGATGTCGCGGGCGATCTGGCGGCAAGTACTATCCACCTCGTCGAGCGACTTGGGAAAGTAAGCTTCGCCACCGGTTGCTTCGGCAAGTTCCTTCAGGACTTTGGCGGCGCGATGGGCTTCGCCGCCGCGAATCTTGAACAGGGAACTCGTTTCGTCCGAGCCCAGCAAGCCAATGGTATAAATGACGGCATTGGATTTCTGCGCCTTGTCCATGAGATCTTCCAAGGTATAACGGCTGGCATTGTCCTCGCCATCGGTGATCACCAACAAAACCTTTTTGTCGCGATTGCCTATTTTGAGGTGATCCAGTGAAGCGATAACGGCGTCACGCAGGGCGGTGCCGCCGCGGGAATCAATCTTGTCGAGCGCTGACTTCAGATCCTCAATGGTATTGGCGAAGTCTCCGGGGGTATCAAGGTAATACGCGTCGTTAAAATTCACCACAAAGGCCTGATCCTGGGGGTTGGAGGTTTTGGCGAAAATAAGCGCCGCCGCGTTCACCGCCTGGCGTTTGTCACGCATGCTGCCGCTGTCGTCGATGACGATGCCCATGGTAACGGGAACATCGGCATGCGTGAAGTGGATGAGGGTCTGCGGTGCCCCGTCCTCAAACACACGGAAGTCGTCCTGCTTGAGATCGTTCATAATGTGCCCCCTCTTGTCGAGCACCGTGGCGTGCAGAACGACCTCGTTGACCTCCTCGACGATGGTATATTCCTTGCCTTTCTTCTGGACGGGAGGCGTCTTGGGGGTCGCCGGTTGGGGTGTCTGGGTGCCCAAGGCGAGGATTGGGCACCAGAGGAGGACGAGGAAGCCACTCCGGACAAGCAGGTTTCGCCAGTGCAGATCATTGAGTCGGTGCATAGTAGCCAGTTCGAGCGTAAACCTGAAGGGGCGGCAACCCTTTGGGGGGGTTCAGCTTGACCCGGATGCGCCGCCAACGGCCGTCGCGAAGCAGATTCGAAGGCTTATAGCCCAGCACGTATTGGTTGCGCAGTTCGATCGAGATCTTCTCCGCGATATCGGGCAGTTCATTGGTATTTTCAACGCTGAACAGGCGGCCGCCCGAAACTTCCGAAAGCTCCGCGAGCAAACCGGGGCCGCCGGCTTCTTCCGTCGTGCGGGCCCGCGAGGCGACGGGCTCGAATATGCCCACCGCGTAAATCTGCACGTCGGATTCCTTGACCGCACGCTTGATGTCATTTTCCGTGTAGCGGCTGTGATTGTCACCCCCATCGGAGATGACCAGGAGCGCGCGGCGGTTGGTGGTGGCTTTCTTCATTTCACTCAAGCCCAGATAAATCGCGTCGAGAAGCGCTGTCCTCCCACCGGACTTCACCGTCAACAGCCGGTCTTGCAAGTTCTCGAACTTGGCCGTGAATCCCGAGATCAGGTCCGGCTGGTTCGAGAAACTAACGAGCATGAACTCATCCTGCGGGTTGGATGTTTTGAAGAACTGAAGGGCTGCTTCCTTGGACTTCTGGATTTTATCGCCCATCGAACCGCTGCAATCGAAGATCAATCCCACGGAGATGGGAGCGTCCTCCGTCGAAAAGGCAACAATTTTCTGCTCGACCTTTTCATCATAGACTTGGAAGTTCTCCTGGTCGAGGCCGGTGACAATCCGATCGAAGGGATCGGTGACCGTCACGTTTACGACCACCATGTTCACATCGACCAGAAGGGGCGTAACATGGACGGGAGGCGTGCGCACGTTGACATGAGCGCCCGCTTGGCCATCCGGAGGCGCGCTCGCGGACTTCTGATCATCCGAACCACACCACACCCCGATTGCCACAAAGCAGGCCAGGGCCATCGCTGCTAACCCCAGCGGGAGAGCGCGGCGCAGTGAAAGAGCTGTCATGTTCGCAGCCCTCTGGGAAAGGACCCGAGCCGCACCCCGCCCAATTGCGGATGCAGCTCCTCATTCCAGTTTTACTCCTCAGAAGATTCTAACACACTTCCTCAACGGTTGTTGCGCACGGCCAAGAGAGGGCGATTTGCCATTGACGCACGGGGCGGGCTGACGGATAATTGTTCGTACCGATTCCTTCCGTTCAATCGTCAACTTCGGTACAAGTGCACATCCGAATAAGCTGCGTTGGAAAAGTGTGACGCAGGCCGCACACCATGTCGAGTTACCGGATCGTCAATCCGAGCGCACAATTTGGGGAGGCGTATGGGTGCCAAATACATCTTTGTCACCGGAGGGGTAGTCAGCTCATTGGGAAAGGGGTTGGCCTCGGCGTCGATGGGCGCTTTGCTGGAGGCCCGCGGGCTCAAGGTTTCGCTCCTGAAGTTCGATCCCTACCTGAACGTCGATCCCGGCACCATGAGCCCGTTTCAACACGGCGAGGTTTTCGTGACCGATGACGGGGCTGAAACCGACCTCGACCTGGGCCACTACGAACGCTTTACCCGCGTCCGCATGCTGCGCGACAACAACTGCACCGCGGGCCGCATCTACGAAACCATCATTAGCAAAGAGCGGCGCGGCGACTACCTGGGCAAGACCGTGCAGGTCATTCCGCATGTCACCAACGAAATCAAGGCGGCCATCCGCAAGGTTGCCACCGACGTGGATGTGGTGATTGTGGAAGTGGGGGGCACGGTAGGTGACATTGAATCGCTGCCCTTCCTGGAGGCGATTCGCCAAATGCGCCTGGAAAAGGGGCGCGAAAACGTCGTGTTCGTTCACCTGACGCTGGTTCCTTTCATCGGAGTCTCCGGCGAGCTCAAGACCAAGCCCACGCAACATTCCGTCAAGGAGTTGCGCGAAATTGGTATCCAGCCCGATATCCTGCTGTGCCGGACGGACCACTTCCTGTCACCGGAGATCAAGGAAAAGATCGCGTTGTTCTGTAGCGTCCCTGAAGAAGCCGTCATCACCGCGAAGGACGTGGAAAATATCTATGAGGTCCCGCTGGTGCTGGGCCATGAGGGATTGGACACGCAGATTCTGCACTGCTTGAAGCTTGAAACGCGCGAGCGGAATATGCAGCCCTGGATGGAGCTCGTGGAAAAAATCCGCCATCCCCTGGATGAGGTCAACATCGGAATTGTGGGTAAATATGTGGGTTACCAGGATTCCTATAAGAGTCTTCATGAAGCCCTTTTTCATGGCGGCATCGCGCGCCGGGTGAAAGTGAATATCTCCTGGGTGGAAGCGGAAGGATTGGAGGGCGAAGCGTGCGCCGAGCAGTTGCGCGACTTGGATGGCATCCTCGTGCCGGGAGGTTTTGGCAAGCGCGGAATCCTGGGAATGCTGAAGGGGATCGAATATGCCCGCACGCGCAAGGTGCCTTATTTTGGGATTTGCCTGGGCATGCAATGCGCGGTCATCGAATACGCCCGCAATGTGTGCGGTCTCACGGGGGCGGACAGCTCGGAGTTTGATCCCTCCACACCCCATCGGGTGATTTACAAATTGCGGGAATTGCGGGGCATTGACGAGCTGGGAGGAACGATGCGATTAGGTGCCTGGACCGCCCGCTTGAAGCCGGGCTCCTTCGCCGAGCGCGCTTACGGCAGTCTGGAAATCTCCGAGCGCCACCGCCACCGCTATGAGTTTAACCGCGAGTACGAAGAAACCCTGGTGGCGAACGGATTGCAATTGACCGGGGTGACGCCCGATAGCACCTATGTGGAGATCGTGGAAATTCGCGACCATCCCTGGTTCCTGGGTTGCCAGTTCCATCCCGAATTCAAGTCCCGGCCCCTCGAGCCGCACCCGCTCTTCACCGCGTTCGTCACCGCCGCGCATGAATATCGGGTGAAGCGGTTAAGTCAGCAGCGTGCAGGCTCCGAGACAGTGCCGGCCCCGCGGCTCGCTGCCAGCGAGGCGGGGGGCCCCGTAGTGGCCGCCAAGGAGGCAGGCTCCTCGAATTCCTGAGAGGTTCATGACGGGTTTTGGCTGCGGAGCTGGTGGCTTCCGGCCCGGGTTATTACTTTTTTTTGCTCTTCCCGCCAGAATGCCCGGCTTCAACAAGGTCTTTCTACTTCGCGAGAATCGGAGCTTCTCATTTTGCTGTAACCTCGGACATTTTGGTCTTGACAGGCGACAACGAATTTCGGCAATATCCACCCTTATCCTGACAAATATTCTGACCTGAAGGTTGGTGGAGGTTCTTATGCTCCCCAGAATAATCCAAACTTCCATTCGCGCTGATTGAAAGGGCCGCCCGCAGGCACCAACCATGAATTCCTCCACGAACCGGTGCATCCCCATGAACCGACTCACAAGGCACCCATCCTGGCTGTGAATTTTTTTGGGGATCCGCGTGCTGAATGGGAAACGCGGTGGCCCCCCTTGGTAGTTGAACCTGGTCGAGATCGAATTTTGACTTATGGAAACGAGGCTGCATCAACGGCGCCGCGCGAACATCGCGATTATCGTGGGCGTCGGCATTGCCTTTGCCCTCTCGTTCATTTCTTGTGGAGGAGGGGGAGGCCCGGTCACTCGCCCTCCTGTCTCCAAAGCAGGCATCGCGATTGGTTCCACCGACGGTGGTTTCAGCAACCAGGATGCAGGTACGACCAGACCATCGGGGGCAGCGCCCTCTGAAGACTTCGCACGCGCCCGGCCGCTGCGGCCCAGCGGTAGTGGCCCAAATAACCTCCCCGTGGTCAGCCCGGCGGGAAAACTCCCCTCGCCCGTCGGCAACGCCACCGGACCCATTTCCATTACCGTGACCCCAGCGTATCCCCCGATTGCCGCGGGGAACACGCAGCAATTCACTGCCACAGGTCTTTACCGAGGTGGCAGCACGCAAAATCTAACCGCCTCGGTCGTATGGAATTCATCGGCGCCGGGAGTGGCCACGGTCAATGCGGCAGGCCTCGCGAGCGCGGTCGCGCCGGGCAGCACGGTGATCACCGCCACTTTCGCAACGGCCACGCCGTTGGGTCCGGCGCCGGAAGTGACGCCGGGCACCCCGATTATCATCAACCCGCCGCCGAGCCCTATTATCGGCTCGACGACCTTGACGGTCACGGGCGCCGGTCCATCCGTCAGCCTTATTCCCTCGACCTTGTCCTTCGGTAGTCAGACCGTAGGCACCAGCAGTGCGGGTCAGACCGTTATTCTGAACAACCCCGGGAATGCGACTTTGAGCATCACGAGCATTTCGGTGACGGGCACGAATGCCGGCGACTTCGCTTTGACCGGCACTTGCGGCACGACGCTGGCGGTGAATGCCAGTTGCCCGATTACGGTCACCTTTTCACCCGCCGCCCCCGGGACCCGCACGGCAGGCGTGGCCCTTAGTGACAATGCTGCGGGCAACCCGCAGATGTTGAGCCTTTCCGGCACGGGAATGGCGCCCTCCATCACGGCGACAGCAGGGACGCCGCAGAGCGCGACGATCAACACGGCGTTCGCGGCGCCTTTGGTCGCGAGGGTCACGGGCGCCGGGAACAACCCGGTGCCGGGCGTGAGCGTGACGTTTACGGCGCCCGGCGCGGGAGCCAGCGGCACGTTCGCGGGCGGCTCGGCCACTTACACGACCACTACGAACTCCTCGGGAGTGGCGACGGCGACGGCGTTCACGGCGAACATGACGGCGGGCGGACCCTATTACGTGGCGGCGAGCGCGACGGGTTTAACCTCGGCGAACTTCGCGCTGACGAACATTGCAGGGCCGGCGGCTTCCATCACGGCGACCGGTGGCACGCCACAGAGCGCGACGATCAGCACGGCGTTCGGGACGGCGTTGCAAGCCACGGTGAAGGACAGCTTTGGCAACCTGGTCCCGGGTGTGAGCGTGACATTTACGGCGCCCGGCGCGGGAGCCAGCGGCACGTTCGCGGGCGGCATGGCCGCCTACACGACCACTACGAACTCCTCGGGAGTGGCGACGGCGACGACGTTCACGGCGAACTCGACGGCGGGCGGACCCTATTACGTGGTGGCGAGCGCGACGGTTTTAACCTCGGCGAACTTCGCGCTGACGAACACGCCGGGAGCTGCGGCCAAGGTAACGGCGACGAGCGGCACGCCGCAAAGCGCGACGATCAGCACAGCGTTCGCGGCGCCTTTGGCCGCGACGGTCACGGACGCCGGGAACAATGCGGTGCCGGGCGTAAGCGTGACGTTTACGGCGCCTGGCGCGGGAGCCAGCGGCACGTTTGCAGGCGGGCCGGCCACTTACACGACCACTACGAGCTCCTCGGGAGTGGCGACGGCGACGGCGTTCACAGCGAACTCGACGGCGGGTGGGCCCTACAACGTGGTGGCGAGCGCGACGGGTGCGACGTCGGCGAACTTTGCCCTGACCAACACGCCGGGACCGCCGGCTTCTATCACGGCGACAAGCGGCACGCCGCAGAGCGCAACGATCAGCACGGCGTTTGGGACGGCGTTGCAAGCCACGGTGACGGACAGCGGTGGCAACCCGCTGCCGGGGGTGAGCGTGACGTTCACAGCGCCCGGTACGGGAGCCAGTGGCACGTTCGCGGGCGGTTCGGCCACTTACACGACCACCACGAACTCTTCGGGAGTGGCGGTGGCGGTGACGTTCACGGCGAACTCGACGCCGGGCGGACCCTACACTGTAACCGCCGCGGCATCCGGGGTAACCACGGCAGCGAACTTTGCGCTGACGAACACGCCGGGACCGGCGGCCTTAATCACGGCGACCGCGGGGACGCCGCAGAGCGCGACGATCAATATGCTGTTTGGGACGGCGTTGCAAGCCACGGTGACGGACAGCGGGGGCAACCTGGTGCCGGACGTGAGCGTGACGTTTACAGCGCCGGGTACGGGAGCCAGCGGCACGTTCGCGGGCGGCGCGGCCACTTACACCACCACCACGAACTCCTCGGGAGTGGCGACGGCGACGTTCACGGCGAACTCGACGGCGGGCGGACCCTACAACGTGGTGGCGAGCGCGACGGGTGCAACCTCGGCGAACTTCGCGCTGACCAATACGGTGGGACCGCCAGCCTCGATCACGGCGACAGCGGGGACGCCGCAGAGCGCGGCGATCAGCACGGGGATAGAGACGGCGTTTGGGACGGCGTTGCAAGCCACGGTGACGGACAGTGGTGGCAACCCGCTGTCGGGCGTGAACGTGACGTTCACAGCGCCCGGTTCGGGAGCCAGCGGCACGTTCGACGGCGGCTCGGCCAGTTATACCACCACCACGGACTCCTCGGGAGTGGCGACGGCCACGACGTTCACGTCCAACACCACGCCCGGGCCCTACACCGTAACCGCCGCGGCGGATGGGGTGAGCGCGGTAGCGAGCTTCTCGCTGACCAACAAGGGGGCGCCTGTACCCTTCGTCAACGAGCCGCTGGTTCCGGCGGGTGCCGTCCCCGGCGGGCCATCCTTTACCTTGACCGTGAGCGGCACGGGGTTTGTGCCAAACTCGGTAGTGAACTGGAGTGGCAGCCCCCTCTCGACCCTTTTCATCAGCGACACACAACTGACGGCGACGATCAATGCGACCGCCATCACCACGGCGGGTACGGCGTCCGTTACCGTGGCGAATCCCCCTCCGGGCGGCGGGACTTCCAACGTTGTCTTTTTCCCGGTCACCCTTCCCACATCCTCCATTTCACTCGACAGAACCGATGTTGCCACCGGCATCGGCCCGGGCTCCCTGGCCGTCGGCGATTTCATTGGCGATGGCATCCTCGCCCTGGCCGTCGCCAACGCGGGCGACAACACCGTCTCGATCCTGCTGGGCAACGGCGATGGCACCTTCCAATCACCGGCCTCCTACGCAGTGGGGCGCCAACCGTCGTCCGTGGCCGTGGGCGATTTCAATGGCGATGGCTACCTCGACCTGGTTGTCGCCAACGCGGGCGACAACACCGTTTCAATCCTGCTGGGCAATGGCGATGGCACGTTCCAAACCCCATCAGCTTTTGCCACTGGTTCCAGCCCCTCCGTAGTGATAACCGGGGATTTCAACGGCGATGGGAATCTCGACTTGGCCGTTGCCAACGCGGGCGACAACACCGCTTCGATCCTTCTGGGCAATGGCGATGGAACCTTTCAGCCGCCGATGACCTTCGTTACAGGTCAAAACCCACGGGGGCTTGCCAGCGGCGACTTCAACGGAGACGGTGAATTAGACTTGGCCATCGCTAACTTTAGCGACAACACGGTATCGATTCTCCTGGGGAACGGGGACGGAACGTTTCAGCCGCAGACGACCTTGGCCTCCGGAACAGCTCCCTTCTCGCTGGCCACTGCTGATTTCAACAGTGATGGCAATCTCGATCTGGCCGTCGCCAACTCGGGCGACAACACCGTTTCGATCCTGCTGGGCAACGGCAACGGGACATTCCTCTCCCCCGTACCGTACGCCACCGGAGCGTCCCCGGAATCGGTGATCGTGGGTGACTTCGACGGCGATGGCCAAATGGATTTGGCGATCGCCAACTTCAAGGGGGTGTCTGTTTCTTTGCTGCTGGGCAAGGGTGATGGCACGTTCCAGACCCAGCCAACCTTTGCCACGGGCTCCGCCCCCCAATCGCTAACCACCGGCGATCTCGACGACGATGGCCGCCTCGACCTCGTGACTGCGAATCTCAACGATAATACGGTGTCCGTTTTGATGCAGACTCCCGTGGTCACGCTGTTGTGCCCTATGCAATGCACCGCCCTGACGTTTGCCAACCAATTGCTGAGCACAACCAGCCCCGCGCAGACGGTAACCCTAAGCAACACCGGCAGTGCGAATCTCTCTGTTGCGAGTATCGTGGCCTTGGGGGACTTTGCCCAGACCAACAATTGCGGGAGCTCCGTGGCACCCGGAGGCAACTGCACTGTCTCGGTGACCTTCATGCCCACTGCGATGGGTGCCAGGGGCGGCTCGCTTTGGATTAACGACGACGCCAGCGACAGCCCGCAGTTGATTACCCTGTCCGGAACAGCGATCGCCCCGGCAGTCACGCTGTCGAGCACCGCCCTGACGTTTGCAAACCAAGCGCTGGGCACAACCAGCCCCGCGCAGACGGTAACCCTTGGCAACACCGGCAATGAGAATCTCGCTGTTTCGAGCATCGTGGCCTCAGGGGACTTTGCCCAGACCAACAACTGCGGAAGCTCCGTGCCAGCCGGAGGCAACTGCGCTGTCTCGGTGACCTTCACGCCCACCGCGACGGGCGCCAGGAGCGGCTCGATTGCGATTACCGACGATGCGGCAGGGGGCCCCCAGGCCGTCGGCTTGTCAGGAAGCGGGGTTCCTCAACTGAGTTTGGCGCTCTTTCCCGGCACGGTCATGGGGGGTGGGAATGTATTGGGGGCCGTGACGCTGAGTTCGGCGGCGCCGGTGGGAGGCGCCGTGGTGACGCTCGCGAGCAACAACCCGGCCGTGGCCACGGTGGTGGGGAGTGTGACGATAGCGGCGGGTTCGACGACCGCGCCGTTTACCGTGAACACGAGCTTAGTAACGACCTTCACGGTGGTGGTGATTTCGGGGAGTTACGGCGGTGCGACGCAGAGTGCGAATCTAACAGTGACGGTTAGGCTGCCGGGCCTGGTGGGCTATTGGACCTTTGATGATGGAAGTGGGACCGTCGCGGCTGACTCCTCGGGGAACGGTTATACGGCCACCTTGGTGAATGGAGTCACTTGGGTCACCGGCGAGATTGACGGCGCCATTTCGGCGAACCCAGTCA
>JBEKNU010000082.1:0-26425 GCA_049522495.1 Terriglobia bacterium | reverse complement strand
TGAGCATAGATTCAGGAGGAGTGTAACCGACTTACGTCGGTCTGTCAACATAATAATGATATGCCAGACCTAAAACAGTGGAGTAAATGTAGAAACTCCAGGCACAGGCACTCTTGCCTGTGTCCAAGGCTGAGGTCTCCCATGCAGAGCACACAGGCAAGAGTGCCTGTGCCACCGTGCTACTTTTGCCGTCGGGGGCGGCGCCGAATTCACATTTTATGTGGACCACCGCCAAGTGGGCGCGCAGTTTGCGTTCCTCCGGGGTTCTTCCCAAACACGGGGGGCATTCAAATGTTATTAATGCGAAACTGAGATGAAGAGCCGCACAGGAACGCAAAATACGCGTACCTGTGCGATACCCGTTGCAGTTTCACTGCGGAGCAATCTCATGCAACAATTTTGTGAGTTCTACGTCGATGGAATTCCCCGGCAGAAGCCGGGCAAGACGTTCAGTGTCTCCTCGATCCTTCGAAAAGGTGACACCAAATCGCAGTGCGACTTTTTCGAGGAGGAGTGTGCCCGGGACACAATCCAATGCGTTTGATGGCCAGTCTCGGTCAATTTCCTGCGTGACGGCCGTCTTTTGGGCCTCGATCCCGTCGAACCGCTGTGTCAAATGATCTATGGCAGATCGAATTCTCTCCTCAATTGTCCCCGCCACGGCTCGGGTATGCAAAAAGACGGGTTTTAACAAGCGCCTCTCCAATCGAAGTCGGACGAGTTCAGCCTTGAGCTTTGCAGCCTCTTCGTCAATTACATTGCGCACAGCTTCCAGTTCCGGCCGCTGGCTGTTGGAGCCGCCGGCCTTCTGCTTTTCATCGACAAAGGCCGCAATGGCCACTTCGTTTAGGAGATAATTCTCGATCTCGCGTTTTCGGAGCACGATTAGCTTCGCGCGACCACTCAATCGAGCCACCATTCGATTTACTTCGGCGTCCTCACTCTCGTCTCGGTCCGTGACAAACCATATTTCGATTCTTCGCCGGGAAAGGAGATCGAGCGTCGCTTCGGCAGCGAAATGAGCGAAATTGCGTACCCCTCGCATATACACAAACCCGACCGCGTACCTGGCGAGATCCAAGCTCAGCTTTGCGGCGAGTTCACGGAGAACGTTCTCGTCTGAGGGACCTTCTACGAAAACTATCCTCTCGAACATGAAAACAGTGCTTAGCCTCAGTCCTAACTCGGCCGGTATCTGTGACGCTCCTTCGTCAGCCTCGACGGCTCGGCATACCGTCTTGTTCTGTGAATCTCGTGAAATCAAAAACACGTTTTTGAAGGACACCGAGTCGACGAAGTCTGTCGAGTGAGTTGTGACAAACATCTGAATATCCCGCGCCTTCTCGCGTAGGTAATTAGCCATCACGCGCGACAGCCCCGGGTGCAGGTGAATCTCTGGCTCTTCAATCAGGACGAGTTGAGGATTTTTCAGCTCTAGGTCGAGTATCAACCGCAAAGACTCTCGAATTCCTGCTCCATTTGCAGCAACCAAAAAGTCGTCAACGTCCATCTCGGCTTTTTGCTCACTAGTTTCCCCCTGAAAGGCGTCGACATCAACTCCTAACAAACTTCGCACGGATTGCTGAATTATGACGAGCTGTTCCGGTCCTCCCCTTCGAACCTTCAACTTCAAGAGTGTTTCTGCTTCCTCCTGGCCAATCGGCTCTTTGGTTTCCTTTATGTGGAGGAAGGGCACTGCTCCAAACTGTTGGATGAGCCATTCGGCATATGCGGGTCGGGTTTTCGTGTCACCCGCAAACGCCGCTACGGTCCCTTCCAGGTCTCGCTTAGCTGCCGCCTCCATCGACTCGCGCAATTGAGCCGCTAGCGAGGCAAGTCCATTACTGAGTTCGTCGAGCGTATTAACCGATTGCAATATGGCTACGATTCGTCCTCGGGTTTCTTGTCGCGCACTACGGAAGAATTGGTCCACGTAGTGCGCCCTCAGGTGCTTCTCCTGTTGTAGGAAAAATTCGAATGGTGGTCGATCGGGGCGGACTTCATCTATAGCCCGCAAGTCCGATTGGAATGCTCGGGCAGTCATCTCACTGTTATACAATTCGTAGCCAACGTCTTTGGTCACCGTGAGCAAGCGAATTCCGTCCGTGGAAAGAGACTTGTCCTCCGTGAGGACTAACTTTCCCACCGCAATTTGCTCTATGAACAAATATCCAGTGCCTTTCTGGGTTGCGGCCGCAAGAACAAAAACTATGGTGCTATGTGACTTGATCTGTTCAATGGAGCGCTCAAGGTGTGGGGCTTCCTTGGTCAGTCGCTCTCCAAGTTGCTGATTTATGTCCGACGAAAGGTCAAACTCGATACCTACTCGCACTGGGGCCGACTCATCGCGATTTGTAAATTCTGCCCGAGGCCTGTTTGTAGGCCAACTCCCTGCAATGCGACCGCGTTTCATATGCACAAGTACCAATTCGATTGCGCTCAAGAGGTTCGATTTCCCTGCATTATTTCTCCCAATAAGCACATTCAGCCCGCCGCATTGGGGCAGACCGGTGCCGTTGATACTCCGAAAGCGTTGGACTTGAACCGAACGGATCGCCATTGCTTGTCCCCCTAGAAAGCACGCACGGACCTGCGTCGAAAGTCCGCAACCTTCAGCTTTAAATTGGCGCGCGGGGCGCAGTGTTGTTTTGTAACTCTACGGCTCCTCGGCTGTTTGCGAGTATACAATCTGCGGAGTTCAAGAACAACTCCGCGCTACCAAAACAAAAGGCTCGGCTGCCGACCCGACCGAGCCTGCCTATTCATTGCCTTTTCCCTTTCGGCTTACTCGTGCGCCCCGCCGCGTGAGGGCCTGACGGAGAGATTCACCTTCCAAAAACTCCATGGCGATGTAGGGCGTGCCGTCATCGGCTTGGCCGGATTCGTAGATGGTGACCACGTTGGGGTGATGAATGCGGCCCGTGGAAGCCGCTTCATTCTGAAAACGCAGCAGGAAGTTCGGGTCATCCAGCAGCTTGCGGCTCAGGACCTTGAGCGCCACCGGACGGTTGCCCACCGCGATTTGCTCGGCGAGGTAGACCGCACCCATGCCGCCTTCGCCCAGGCGGCGGACCAGGTCAAAACGGCGCGCAAGGCTCGCAGCGAGTTGGGCGTCGATCTCAGTCACAGCGGCAAATCCCACGTTTGTAGCGGCGGTCTCTGACCGCCAATTGGTACTTGTAGCGCCGACCTTTAGGTCGGCATGTGCTGACCTCAAGGTCAGCGCTACGACACCTATCCGGCGGTCGGAGACCGCCACTCCAGGAGGCGGCCCTTGTGGCCGCCCTAGGGCAACCACGAGGGTTGCCCCAACGATAGATCAGCGGTCCGTGATCACCGAAGCGCAGCGGCGATTGGAGTTTACCCCCGCAGGTCGGGGGTCGCCGGAAATTATTTCGCAGCTTCTCGTGGCGTGGGCGCCGTCTTCCGTCCATCTCGCGGGGTGGCGGACGCTTCGCAAACCGTCCCTGCGCGAAATTCTTGATCCCCGCCAGATAGTGGGGCAGTTTGGTGTTGTAGCTGCGAGTTTATCCGTCAGCCGGCGGACCATATGGCGGCGTAAAGTCGCCGCCTCTTGATCTTGCGCACCTGAATTGGGTGGGGATTTAACGAACGCAGGAACTCCGCGATCCCCTTGTCCTACCCGTAGGAATTGGCCAGGACAACGTGTCACCTTTCCCAGATATTTTACCTAAAAGCCAAGTGTAGCCTCCGACAATGGTATGCAGCGTGCGGACCGTTTAAGTGGAGAGCCGTTTCAGGGCGAAACCGCGCACCGCAGGCAGGAGTCAGGAGTAAGGAGCTAGGAGTCGGGGCTCGGGATTGGGGATTGGGGGTTAGGAACTTGCTGGCTGTAAACCAAAATGGAGGATTACAGACTGCGGCAATTGCGGCGGCTCACGAACGTGTTTTCTCGGCGAAGATCAGCACATGCTGAACTGAAGTTCAGCGCTACAAAACACCGTAGCTTCCCACGATGTTCCGCAAACGAAAGGGTTTAGCGATGAATGCCGAGAATCTTGTAAAGCTCTAAGACATTGATACTAAAACAGTTAGCTTATTCCGTGTGGCGACGCGGCACAAAAAGGGGGATTTAAAAAATGAAGGTTAGTCTGGCGATGTTGTTGAAAACAAATGTAGAAAAAATGTCGCATAACCTGTCTCTCGCGATATTGATGAAATCAAACGAGTTAAAATCGCTCTCTGGCGATGTTATTGAAAGGACAGGGAGTTAAGAGAGGTTCGAGGTGTCACGTGTCGTGTGTCAGTGACCGAGTAGGTTATGAATTGTGAGGGCTGCGGACGCGAAATCCGGTAATCGGCTCATCGGTCCATCGGTTCTGTGGAAGAGGGTTTTCAATGGCTCGATGACCCGATGGCCAGATGGCCCGATTCGCATCACCTCTTCTTCTTCGGCTTCTTACCGGGCTTGGAAGCGCGCTTCGCAGCCTTTTGGGGCTTGGCTTTCTTGGCACGGAGTTTTGCGCGGGCCTTGGAGGCAGGCCTCGCAGCCTTACGGGGCTTGGCTTTCGCAGCCGGCTTCTTCGCAGCTTTCTTGGCACGGAGCTTTGCGTGGGGCTCGGCAGCAGGCTTCGCAGCCTTGATGGGGGTCGCTTTCGCAGCCGGTTTCGCCGCGGCTCTTGCAGCACCACCCACTGCGCCGGCCTTCACCGCCGCTTTTGCGGGCAGCGCAGGCGGCGCGGCGGCTGGAGGGGCTGGCGTGGCCTCCTTGCCCTTTTGGGGTTGCGGTGGTGGCGGAGGGGCGGCCGATTCCCTGCCCTTTTTCCTGGGATGGGCTGCCGGGGGTTCGGGTACCGTTTCCTTCCCCTTTTTGGGAAGCGGCGGGGGTGGGGGCGGCGGCGGTTCCTTGATGCCGGCCAGCGCGCGCATCTCTTTCATGAGTTGAGGGTGGGATTTGATTTTCCCGTCGAGTTGCAAGGCGAAGATCTTGGAAATGATACGGTCGAATTCCGGGCCAGGCGTAACCCCCAAAGCCTGCAAATCCGCTCGAGGCAAGCGGGATTGAATTTGGGGAAATTTGAACAGAAAACTCTTAATACGGTTCTGTATTTTGGCGTTCTTGGTGTTGGCAAGCAGGTAGAACAGCAGCGGTTGGGGCTGCGGCAAAAGCAGGTTGTAAACCTGGCTGGGGAGGTGGGCTTTGGCGCTGCCCAGCACCCGCTCGAGTTTCTTGGCGGCGTGTTCGAGGCCGAGCGCCAACTTGATGGCCTTACTTTCGCGAATGATCTTTTTGGCTAATCGTGCCTTGTGCGCTGCTCCCATCTTCTCCACCAAGGAGTGGAAATTCAGCAGGAACGGATCAGCGCCGGGAGCGTTTTGCAGCACGTTCCGAACCCGCGCAAAACGATCGTAGGAGAGATGCACCGAAGCGAGTTTTTTATCCAGGCCGCCGAGGAGTTTCCGGTCCGAAAGCATTTTGAGGACGCGCCCGGGCTGATCCTCATGCAGAATGTCGGCCAACTCGCGGGCCTGCTGGTCATGATCCAAGCCTTGCCAGGCGCCCTCTTCCCAAGCCGCGTCGAACCAGCGCTGGGTGCGTTCATCCGGCTTGAAATCGAGCCGCATCCCCAGACGCAGCAAGCGATAGATGCGCGAGGGGTCGTCAAGAAAGGCGCGGGATTGCAAGGCGCGAATTTCGTGCCGCTCGATATCGCCGGCGCCATTGGTGGGGTCCAGCAGCAAGCCGCGGGAGTTGGGATGGAGCGAGACGGCCATGGCATTGATGGCGAAATCACGGCGTTTCAAGTCCTCAAAGACCATGGCGGGGCGAACCTCCGGCCGCTGCCCGGGACGCGCGTAGATTTCTTCCCGGCACATGGCCAGCTCGGCGCGCACGCCATTGGCAAAAAGCAGCTCGGAGGCGCTTCGGTATTCGTCATCTTTCTGGTATTCCAGCGTCACCGGCGACTCACCGGCAGTCCCCCGCGCGGATTTCACGGAAGAGGCGCGGGGCAGGGCGCGAAGGATCCGTTGGATTGGCCCCTCCACGATAAAGTCGAGGTCGCGCACGACCTGCTGGCCGTAGGTGAGGTCGCGCACCGCGCCACCCGCCAGGTAAAGATTGAGTCCCTGCTCGGCCGTCAGGCGGCTGATCAGAGCAAGCACCGCATACTGTTCCGGGGAGAGCCGGCTTTCCATCAGGAAATTGTAATCGCTCATGGCCTTCGGCTTTCAGCGTTCTCCCGGGCCCTGGCTTCAGGCTCGAGGATGATGGGATTGATAGACTTGCTTCAACCGTTCTTTCAGCACGTGCGTGTAAATCTGGGTCGTGGAAATGTCACTGTGCCCCAACATCAGTTGAATCGATCGCAAATCAGCGCCTCGCTCAAGCAAGTGCACTGCAAACGAATGCCGCAACATATGCGGAGCGAGCCCGGTGGCCAGTCCAGCGCATCGCCCATGAGCCTTCAGGATTTTCCAAAAGCCCACGCGGGAAAGCCTCCCACCCCGGCGGTTCAGGAAAAGCCAGGGGGAGTCGCGCTTGCCTGCCAGGACGGCGCGGCCGGCAAGAAGGTAGGCCTCCACGGCGCGCAACGCGGATTTTCCCACCGGAATCAGGCGCTCCTTGTTGCCCTTTCCCAAACAGCGAATGATGCCCAACTCCTTGTCGATATCCGCTGCGCCCACATGCACAAGTTCCGAAACTCGCATTCCTGTGGCGTAAAGCAATTCCAGCATGGCCTTGTCGCGAAGCCCCAGGGGCGTGGAGACATCCGGCTGGCCGAGCAGTCGGTCAACTTCTTCTGGCGAAAGGTACCATGGCAGCGACTGGTCAAGCTTGGGCGCTTCGACTTCCGCGGTCGGGTCTCCCGTCAGGCGGCCCTCCCGCACCAGAAACCTGAACAAGTTGCGCAAGGAGACCAGATGCCGGGCCACCGAACGCGCCCCCAGGTCCCGATCATAGAGCTCCTTGAGAAAGGCGCGAATGTCGTCGCGGCCAACCGCCGATGGGGATTTTCCCCGGCGGTGAAGAAAAGCCGAGAATTCCGTGAGGTCGCGGAGATAAGCCTCGATGCTATTGGCCGCCAACCCTTTTTCAACCCGAGCGAATTCCAGAAACAACTGCACCTCCGGGATGAGGGCGGCGTGCGATAAGGCAGAGAGAGGAGTAGACATTTCGGGCGAGGGTTCCGCGGCATGATGGGGCACGTCGGCGGGGCCTTTTCGTGCATGCGCTCGATGGAGGTGGTCGCGACTCGGCATGCTAGCCAGCCTCGAATGAATCGTCAATTCAGCACCACACTTGAGCGGTTGAACGATAAGAAGCAGTCCTCTCCGGCCGGGCGAGGGGCGTAAAGAGTCTCCTCCCCATTGTACTTAAGAGTTGTTTTATCAGGCGATTAGGAGCTTTATCCAAAAGGCGCGCCCCAACTCGTGGTTGAAGTACTTGACAGGCTCGACCCGCGCCCTATACTAGCACAAGCTAATTTCTGTGGCCAAGTAGCATTTATCAGTTGAGATAAAGAAATATCACCGGTGAAAAACGGCCCATCCTCAACCCGAAAGCGCGTGGTCATTCGAAAGCTCGATAAAGGGCTGATCAAGGGTTTTGTCGATCCCAACGGCTACCTGGCGAGTGAGATGGAGGTGCTGGACCGCGAAGGGCGGCTGGTCCACATCCCCATGTCCGAGATCAAGGGCGTGTTCTTCGTCCGGGACTTTGAGGGCAACCCGGACCGTGCAGAGCGGAAAGTCTTCCGCAGTCGACCTCGGCTGGCCGGCCTCTGGGTGCGGATGACATTCAAGGACACCGAAGTTCTGGAGGCATTGTTTCCCAATAACCTTCTCGAAGTCGATCCGTTGGGGTACCTGGTAACTCCCCTGGATGTCTACTCGAACAACCTCCGGATCTTTATTCCCCGTACTGCACTAACCGAAATGGAAGTTTTAGGCGTGATATCAGATGGAGTGGTCAGGCGGATGTCACAGCGCGCCGCGCAAGCACGGGCCGCCGCCACGGCGGAGCAACAATTTGGTCTTTTTGCAACAAGCAATCCACCGGAAAAGAAATAACGGTCTGGAGCTGAGCGCCGGCAAAGTGCGGCGGGTTCTCTCAGGCGTTTCGGCAGACGGCGACAAGGGGCATTCCCGGCGAGCGCCTTAATGTGGTGGGACTGCGGCTTGCACGGCGGGCAATTCCATCCGCTGATGGATGGCGTAAAGGACGAGTTCCAAGCGATCGGAAACCCCGACCTTGTCGTAGATGGTACGGAGATGGTTCTTTACGGTCTGCTCGGAGATGGAGAGGTGCGTGCTGATTTCTTTGTTATGCCAACCCTGCATCAAATAGCTGATGATGGTCTTTTCCCGGCGGGTCAGGGTATCGACAGGGCGGAGGGGTTTTTCTGGGGTCGCCTCGAGGAGTTTTGCCATGGTGGAAACGTGCCTCTTGGGAATCCACGTTTCCCCCGCGGTCACGCGACGGGCGCATTTGACGAAGAGTTGTGGGTCAACCGACTTGAGAATTACCCCGGCGGCGCCATTGCGAACGTGGCGCATTGATGCCTCGTCGGATGAGGTAGAAGCAGTGGCGACGACTTTACAGTGGGGAGCGACCTTGAGCACTGCGGAGATCAGATTGGCGCCGCCCTCGGCGAGGACTTCTTCCTGAATGAAGATCAAATCCGGCCGAAAGGTCTCCGCCCTCGCCAACACCTCGGCTGCGTTTTCAGCCTCGGCCACGACCCGGAGATCATCTTCCACGGCGAAGAGTTTCCTGAGGCCCAGTATGAAAATGCCTTCCCGGTCAGCCACGAGGACGCGTATTTTTCCCTTTGAATGCCGGGCTGTTCCCATTCGTTGATCCCGCATCAATCGCTCTGGGCGAGACTCTGCCCGAGCCATCGGCCCCGAATGATAACTGCAATCACAGTCTAAATGGAATGTCTGCCGCGCGAAATCGCGGAGCGGCCGGTAATGCTAATTCGCTGCTTTGGGGGGATGCTTGCCCCCAGACCCAGTCCGTTGCACGGGACGCAATTCGTACTCATCGATCACTGCGCCCAGCCCCTGGACCTTCCCGCGCTGGTTCCATCTCACTACTCGTCCCTGACACAAGAGCTCTAATGGGACTTGGGTTACCTCACGGGGAAGCGTCACCTTGATCATAACGGAGGTTGCCCGGTTCAGGCGGGTAGCAATTTCGATGAATAATCCGCTCCCGCTGATATTGCCTGTTTTCCCCATCGCTTGCTTGAGGCTCCCAGCCCGACTCTTCCATCGGATTTCCACCGGAAGTTCCATCGGAATTCGCTTGCTTGTGCGACGTTGACTCATACTTATCATAACTCCCCCGGACGAGTCTACACCATCTTAGCCTGTTTCCAGCCGCCTCGCAAGTGTTGGCGAGGGTAACATCATTGACGTTCTGCTTGCGCGGGTGAGGAAGCTGCATACCGGGGTAGCGGGAATGGCGCTCCCTAATGGTTCACCCCGGTATGCGCTGTGACTGCCACTACCTGAAAGCCCACCCCCATAAAGGCTGGGCGGACTTTATCCAGGTAACCGGAAGCCCTGCGCTTGCTGCCTGCGCCGGTGATCCAGCTCCTTTTGCCCCACCCACCACTTCAGAGGTAAGGCACTATTGGAGCGAATCTAACCGATTTGAACCCCTTGACCAAGGGCACGTCTGTACCAGTACTTTCGTACTCGAATCAAATGTCGGGAGGCAGAAGCCAGAATTCATGATTGGCGAGTCAGGATCGAGGTGATTTCTGACTCTTGACTCCTGGCTTCTGAGACCTGGCTTCTGTGGTACGCTTGCCCAGGTACGCGAAGGCAAGGGTGGACCCCGCTCCGGTACGTGAGGTTTCCGAGACGGAGCCACTCAGCACAGGGAGACGATCATGAAACTCGGCGAGCTTGCAGCACGACTGGGATGCCAACTGGAGGGACCGGAGGATTTGGAAATCACCGGGGTGGCGGGAATGGATGAAGCCGATGCCGACGAAATCACTTTTCTTTCTAACCCCAAGTACCTGCCGAAACTGCCCACCGCGCGCGCTGGGGCGATAATCGCGGGCCCGGACGTCGACACGCTGGGCAAACCTGTGCTGCGTTCCGCCGATCCCTACATGTCGTTTGCCCAGGCGCTCGAGATTTTCTACCCACCCCAGAGGCCGACCGTGGGAATTCATCCCACCGCCGTCATCGCCCCAGACGCGAAGCTGGGGCGCAATCCTTCCATCGGCCCCTATGTGGTCATCGAAGCCGGCGCCGAGTTGGGTGACGATTGCGTGCTCAAAAGCTTTGTGATGGTTTACACGGGGGTGAAAATCGGCGATCGTTTCTTCGCTCACTCCCACGCCGTAGTGCGAGAAAACGTGCGAATCGGCAACGACGTGATCCTTCAGAACGGAGTAGTGATCGGCGGCGATGGCTTCGGCTTCGTGCCGTGCCCGGATGGGACGTTTTACAAAATCGTGCAGGCCGGCATCGTCATCATCGAAGACGGCGTGGAAATCCAGTCCAACAGTTGCATCGACCGCGCCGCCGTGGGTGAGACGCGCCTGCGCCGCGGGGTCAAGGTCGACAATCTTGTTCAAGTGGCTCATGGCTGTGATATTGGCGAGAATTCCCTGCTCTGCAGCCAAGTGGGCATCGCCGGCAGCGCCAGGCTGGGGCGTAACGTGATCCTGACTGGACAGGTCGGCGTGGCCGGGCACCTGACCATCGGCGACCACGTGATTGCCACCCCCCAAACCGGCGTGCCCAACGACGTCCGACCCCATACGACCATTTCCGGTTCCCCCGCCGTCGACCACCAAGTGTGGTTGAAAGCCTCAGCCGCTTATCGGCGCCTGCCCGAAATGTACGAGGCCTACCGCAAGATGAAAGTCCACCTTGAAAAGGAGAAGTCCTGACCGGCGATTGTTACCAAGGTTCTATGGTCTTGGGCAGCTGGCGGAGGGGCGGTACTATAGCCGCGCCCTTCCTAACGAGTGGTAAGAAATCCTGGCCAATCCTGGTGTAGAGAAATTTCAAAGCAAAGGAACGCTGACACATGACGGTCAAAGTTAAAGTTGCGAAGCTACACGCGGCGGCTCTCCTGCCGAACTATGCGCACCGAGGCCCCTTCGGGGATTTGGCCGCCGATGTGTCGGCCTTGGAGCCGGCAGAATTGGCGCCTGGCGATATCCAGGCTTTACGTACCGGCCTCACCTTCGGGTTTCCCCCTGAGTACGGGGCGCTCGTGGAGGACCGGTCGGGATTGGCTTTGAAAGGAATCTGCACGCTGGCCGGGGTGATCGATCCCGGCTACCGCGGGGAGTTGAAAGTTGTCCTCATCAACCTGGGCAAAAAACTCTTTCGAATAAAAGCTGGGGATCGCATCGCTCAATTGCGGATTGTCCGCCGAGTGGAAGGGGAGTTTACCGAAGTTGATTTCGTATCTTCCACAGAACGCGACGCGCGAGGATTTGGCAGTACGGGAACCTAAATGCCAGCCGCGCGCAATCTCCCATCTATGGTTTTTCGGCCACCGTCTCCGATTCTCAGACGGGCCATTCGTCCGGGTCGAGGCCCTTCAGGATGGCTTGGCGCGTTACATCAATCAATTCCTGCCGGTCCTCCTGGGTGTAATTCTGGGCGGAGATGGGGTCGTGAATGGTAATGCGGACGCGGCCGGGGCGAATTACAAACTGGCCTTTCGGCATGATCTTACGAGCGCCGGATGCCGAAATCGGAACGATGAGCGCGCCGGCTTTGATGGCCATGACGAAAAGGCCTTTCTTAAATTTCTGAAGGT
The DNA here is from genome assembly GCA_049522495.1 of Terriglobia bacterium. Lineage (GTDB taxonomy): Bacteria > Acidobacteriota > Terriglobia > UBA7540 > UBA7540 > Bog-366. Next base: position 14,658 of record JBEKNU010000082.1, on the reverse strand, counting down.
GGCCATCGGGGCTGCGCGTGCCTTCCGGAAACGCCAGAAAGGAGTTCCCCGCTTTCAGGGAGGCCACCGCGCGCTCGACCGCCGCAATGGCCCTCTCGCGGTTCTTGCGATCCACCGGAATGAACCCTCGATAAACCATGGCCGGTCCCAAAACCGGCACACGGAAGAACTCCTGCTTGGCCATCACCAAAACCGGCGGAAGGATGGAAATCACTGCCGGTGGGTCGCAGTTGCTTTGATGGTTGGGCATGTAGATGGCGGCGCAGCCGCGGGGAATTTTCTCGACCCCGTGGACCTCCAAGCGAACACCGGAGAGCCAAAGCGCCAAGCGGGCTCCGGCGATTCCCACATGATAAAGCTTGTCGGTATTCTTCGTCAGCCACGCATGAATCAAAAAAGGCAAGCCGACGACCAGGATATAAACAAATGTGACCAAGCTGACGAAGATTGCGCGGATCATCGATCCCCCGCGGACGAATTGGTTATACCTTTCAGCCAGCCTTCGCGCACTCGCAACTGGCCGGGGCCACACTGCAGGTCTTCCTCAATTCGCATCGAGATTTGCTGGCTCACGCCGATCCGGAATTTGAGGACGCGGGTTTTGCCCTGCCGCGCGATCTGGAGTGCCACCGCCTGGCCGGGCCGCCAGGAAGGCAAAGAGGGATGGGAGCCCGCGAGCAGCAGCTCTCCATCCGCCATCATGAGCACGTCTCCCGATTGCAATCCGGCGCGTTGTGCATCGCTTCCGTCGTCGACAGAATCTACTTGCAGCAACCCGCCCTCATTCCGTGATGTGGAAAAACCTTGTGCAGGTAATTCCGCCATATGCGTCGCGAGGTGCAATCCGGCATATCCCAGATAGGTGGGGTAATCGAGATCCTGCGTTCCCCGCACGTAGTCCGTAAAAAATCGATCTGCATCAAACGTGGGCGCCAGTTTGGTGATAATCGCGCTGAGGTCCGCGAGGGTGTAATAACGGCCCCGGCGTGCAAAATCCTGATTGAGGCGGCGCATGACATCATCCAGCCCCGCCTGGTTTTGGCTGGCGTGGCGCATACCCAGATCCAGCAAGTAACCGAGCAATTCCCCTTTGTTGTAGTACGAAATGCTGCGGTCGGAACGATTATAGTCAGAATATTTCTCCAGCCACGCTTCCCGCCCCGCCATCTCGACGCTCTGGAAGCGGCGGGCGTTACGGCCCTGCAGCACCTGAATGGCGCCAGCGACGCGCGCATAAAACGTGTCGCGATCGATAAGCTCCGCGCGCAGCAGAGCCAACTGTGCATACGTGTTGGTGACCCCCTCGCACAGCCACAAATCCCCCGTGTCATTGCCGTTGAGGTAGTCCACCGGTTCAAGAGCCTGAGGCCGGATACGTTTGACGTTCCAGGCGTGAAAGAACTCGTGGGCCACCACACTTTCCAGAGAGTGCTCATCTTCACGAATCGTGGAAGCAAGGATGGCAATGGCCGCTCCATCGCGATGTTCCATGCCGCCCGTGGACCCTCCCTCGCGCGGAAAATGTAGGACAAAAGTGTATCGGCTGAAGGGTAGGTCCTGCATCAGGCTGGTTTCTTCGGCAGTGATCCTTTGGATGGAATTCAGAATGCGGCCCGGCGAATAATCGGCGCGGTCGGCGTCAATGATCAAGCGAATGGTCGCGTGTTTCATTTCGGCCGCGGGTACACCCATTAAATCCTGCGGGTAGGAGAATTCTTCGAAATGACCTGCCTCCACGGGGCTATCCACCAAAGCGTCGTAGTTTGCCGCCTGAAACTCATCGCCTTCGCCTTCCAGGAAAGTCGCCAATCTCCAACCGGCGGGAAGCTGGAACTTCACTTGCACCGGCCGCTGGCGCTCACGCGGCAGATAGAAAAGGACCATCGCCAAGTTCAGGAAGGAATGCTCGCCATCCAACATGCTGTCGAAAGGGCCGTCTTCGTTGGCATAAACCGAGTAGTGGAAGGTGAGGTCGCGGCACGACCGGTTTGGTCCGCGCCAGGTGTTTAGATCCTCACGGTCCAAAGCAGCGGGTTGGCCATCACAATCGCTTTTCAGGTCTTCCACGTTTTTCACGAAATCGCGGATTTGGTAAAAGCAGTTCCAGGCGGGAAGCTGAATCTCCGTGCCCGCATTCGCGTCGGGAATCTTTACCGCGACTCGCAACAAGTGTGTTTCCGGCGCGCTCATATCCACCCCATATTGAATCGGCTGGGCCGCTTCGGCGGCGCACGGAATCAAGACGAGCGATGCGAAAATAACCAGGCAGGAATAAGCGATCGTATGCTGCCGCAGAGGGACTCGGGCGGAGGCATGGGCCGGCCCCTGGTTCAGGCTTCCGGCAGAGAGAACAGTTGAATGGTCGTGACGCAATTTAGTAATGGGCGTCACTGGCAATTGGCGCAAAACAGCAGCCCGTTTTGTGCGGCCGAACAATCGACCTCAATCCCCAGTGGCGCGTTCATAACTATAACACCTCGCGGCTTTGAGATGATTCCACAAACTTTGGATAACCGGGCGGAGCACTAATCGGGGGAGTCGAGAGACCGTCGGCCCAGGTGGTCCGAGGCGGGGTGGCAGACCTTAGAATTCAGCGTTTCCTTGATTTTTGGGGTCGCAGGCTTTCTCTTTTTTTTCAATAACATCGTTTCAGAATGCTTCTATCTCATTTGTTTTCATAAACATCGTTTCAAGCGCCAAAATTGACATTTTGTCTCCATTTGTTTTCAAAAACATAGCGCGACGACCCTCGAATACTTAATATGTTTTTTTCGCGGACCATTTGCACGACAGCAGATTAAACCCTTTTATTTCATCTAGATACAATTTTGCAAGATCCAGTCTCCCGACCGCTAACCCCTTTGTTTTGCGAGAGATCGTTTCAAAGCGCGCACCATTTTTTTATCCATTCTGCGGTCCTTCAACTCGCCTCTTACATTCCTGGCGTTCGACCTTTATAAACATTCCCGCTTTCCGCTCAACGTGAAAATTTCAGATTGTTCACTCCTCGAAACGAGCTTCGCACGCGGGTTGTATCGGCACAAGCACCACACGCTCAATTTTAAAATACAGCTTTTGAGTGGCAAGTGTCAAGTGATTTATTGAAATATTGTGTAACTAACACAGAGCGAGAGTATGAGCATTCCCGGACTGCCGGCGGCCTTTTAGTCGTCAAGGGTAAAGGGCGACGGTCAATCAGAGTACGATTGGCCGGGGCTACCCGCTACCCGCTTGCCCGGTGTTATTTCGTCATCACCTTTGCGAGTGCCTTTTTTGCAGCGGCAACTTTCTTCCTGGCCCGTTCAAGAGAAGCTTCACCTTCTGATAGCTCCTGAAATGCAATTTCAATGTCCGAACCTACTATCCAGCCCTGCACAATTTTGACGTCTTCGGTGTTTGCGCTCACTATTCCATCGCTATCGCCTCGAAGTATTCTGGTTCGATGCTTGCAACACTCACCCCTGAAACCCTTGACGCCCGCAGGGCAGGAGCATGTTGCGGTGATCGAACCCTCTTTCTTGTCAAATATAACCTCGTAAGGCTCTTCTTCAGAACCCTGCACAAGAAATTTAATCATGCGGACTCCGCTCGATTAAATGTGTTTATCATCTACCCCGTGGGAGGTGGCACGCCGAACTGCGACCAGATTCCAGCCTGGACTCTCGCCCTCTCTTGGGCATTTAGCGAAACGAACCACGTGTAGTCCTCGCGAGCCTGCTCTAGCAAGTCTCGGCCCCACACTGCTGCCTCGCCAAACCAGGGCTTGTGACAACGCTTTGTGACGACAGCATGGCAAAGGTCGCAGAGGGTGATCACATTTTCCAGTGTGTCGGGGCCGCCTTGAGATCGTGGCAAGCGATGGTGAGCGTGCAATTGGCAATAAGGGTCACCGGGACGGTCACCGCATATCTGGCATTGATGCTTATCTCGCTTCTTTGCCTCACGCGATAGTTTTCGCCAAACCGAGGTTTGATAGAAGCTAAGCCAGCTCACCTGATCATCAAGATTTGACCGAGTCGCCCACGGGAGGCGCGGTCCGTTGGAGTCGGTCAAGGCGCCAGGAGTCAAGAACGCCCAAGCCTCTTGCGTCCCCCTTGAATTGGACCTTGTACTCGCACTTTCCAGGGCCACGCAAAACCACTACTCCGACTCCGCCTCTATAATCTCCGGGTGCCTTGTCATTGGCTTTGACGAGCTCGCCCACGTCAAACTTGTACTTGCCTTTCGTTCTAAGCATACTTCCTCCCTTATCTGGCATGATGCCACGACCGAGGCTACCAGTCGACGAAGCATGCGTCAAGTGAAAAACACAACATCTAGGGGCTAATTTAATGATAACCACAACATGTTGGCCTATGAAGGCTTTTTGTCCGGTTCGTGGGGCCAAGGAGGGGCGTCGTTGGGGGCCCTTCTACACGGCGGGTCGGCTCGGCTGCTCCAAACGTGCCGCGAGCCGAACGCATCTGTGCCGCCCGCCGCGACTTCGCGCGGTCTATGTCGCGCGGTCTATCGCTGTGCGGTCCGACTGACGGCTGGCACGCCCGCGATCGGGATACGAACCGTCGAGCCGCCCTGCATGTCCACGGGACGATGCTGCTTCTCAGCGCAATCTCGTTCCCAACTTACATTCCGGCTGATCGTAAGAAGCCTCGGTGCGGTGCCGTCCCAAATTTGGAATTTCACGATCCCCGCTGCGGTTTCACCGGAAACAAGGCTGGTAGTGTCCATCGGCTTCGACCCGAAATCGGGCTGGGAATACTCGAACCCTCGGTTGTCGGATAGGCTGGTGCTGCTGCTGTACAACGTGGTGCAATTCGGATACCGGCTTGTGTTTTTTGTGGCAAGGCTGATTACTACCTCATGGTGGCCGTGCTCAGGTGTCAGAAACCGCACGCCATCCCAATCCCCTGAGGCAAGGCCCACCGACGCAACTATGATTTCCAGTTGTCCCAGACGCACTGGCCTTGAGTGTTCCTCGACCTCGGCAATGTCGTTCAGGGATGGTAGGCCGTTCAATGCGAGGGCAACTCGGTCCGTGCCGAGCCGAGTCCAGGGTGAAGTCTCCCCGTTGGGGCATTTGCCGGAGTCCTGGGAAAGCCTGGTAACTATCAATGCCGCCGGCTTCTCTCCAGGTTTAACAGCGAAGACCCACATACCTCGGCGCACTTCGTCTGGCCATCTGCCGGTCGCTTCGTGCGGGTCCGGGTCTGTCAGCTCGTACTCAGTGCCTGTGTCTACTTGCAGATGTACTTTTGAGATTGAACACGGAGTCCCATTGTTATACAGAACTTCGAAGTTATTCCTAATCACGACGAACTGCCGTCCCGTCGGCGTCCAGTAGGCGTGTTCCTCGGCTGCAGCAAAGGGGCCAGTGTCCACGTAGGTCGGGGTCGCCCGCCACTCGCCCAACACAATTGAGTGCAACGGCTGCTCAGGATTCCGAGCCGTACTGGTGGCAGAGGAAGCAGCGTGGGTGAGAGTTAGCGGGTGAGGAGGCGCTAGCGTCGCGGGCTTTTCATCGGTCGCCGCCGCGACCGGGTCTTGGACCTCTTGAGCACGCAACAGTGGAGCCGTGAGCAAGGCGAGTCCGAGAATGTAGTACCCAAACCAGCCGGACCCGCGTGAGGCTGAGATGCCAGCCGCCACCGCCTCCTGGTGCTTACGGATGTCAGTGGTGGGGATTTGATCGGCGCATCCAGGGATCATGGTGGTCTCCCCATCGCGTTCAGGATTAGCCTGGGCTTCCATCTTGGAACTCCAGGTAGCTGTAATTGTACTCCCCCGACGCTCAGCTTGCACCCACGTCACTTTTCCGCAAACTCCAGCGGCAGCAGGTCGGGCACTCGCGAAAAATGCCGACCTGAAGGTCGGCGCTACATTAGCTCAGCACCTACCGACCCTTCGCCCCGCTCAGGGCAGGCTCTACAGGTCGGCACTACATTAGCCGTGGGGTTCGGAACCCCGTCGGAATTTCCAATAATACAGCGCCGCGCCCAGTAAAATCGTTAGCAGTCCCAGCGCCGATTCCTTAGGGCGCAGCGCGGCCGTGTAAAGAAGCATCCAGGTGCTCGCCACGATGAAGAGGGCGGGAGCCAACGGGTAACCCCAGCTCACCGCCGCGAGTTTCTTCCAGCCCGGGCGCAGCCGCAGGCGAACTGATCCTGCCACAGCCAGGGCGGCAAAGAAGATCAGGGCGAAGCCGATGTAATAAACCAGGCTCTCAAATGTCCCGGTCAAAATCATCAGGATAGTCGCCGACGATTGGTAGATGATGGCATACATCGGCGTGCCCCATTTGGGGTGAATGCGCGCGGCCGTTGGGAAAAAGCAGCGGTCAATCGCCATGGCGAAATAAACACGCGGTCCGGCGATCACCATAGCGCTTACGGTCGAGAGTAATCCCACCGACATGATGGCGCTGAAGAAGTTTCCTCCCCGCAACCCGAAGAGGGCGCCAGCGCAGGCCTCACCGATGGCAACGACGCCCTTCATCGATTCCAGCGGCAGCGCATAGATGAAGGCCACGTTTAAAAGCAGGTCAAAGGCCGCGACGGTGAGAGTCCCCACCACCAGCGAGGCGGGGATAGTCCGCTCCGGCGTTTTCATTTCACCGGAAACGTAAGTGGCGGCATTCCACCCGCTGTATGCGAACATCACAAAGATCAACGAAACCGCAAATTGCGCGGGCAGGCTATGGGTTGAAGTTCGAACGGCCACCTGCGAAAAATGACCTGGGCTCCCGTGGCCAATCGCAAACGCGAAACCCAGGAATAGCAGCAACACGCCGAGCTTGAGGCTGGTGAGAAGGGTTTGGACCTTGGCCGCGAGCCTGAGCCCCGCCACATTGATCACCGAAAAGGCCACTACGATTCCCACCGCCAACCATTGGCCGTGGCCGGTGTGCAACCACCCCATCCCGCCTCCGGAACTTGCTGCCGGTCCCGACACCGCGAAAGAGGGGAAAAAGTGGGAAAAGTACTCGGAGAATGCGAGGGCCGCCGCCGCAATCGGCGCGGAGAATCCCGCGAAGAAGGAAATCCATCCGCTGAGAAAGCCCCAGACGGGGCCCCAAGCCTCGCGCAGGAAGATGTATTCACCGCCTGACTCCGGAAGGTTGACGCCCATTTCGGAGTAACAGAGGCAACCGGCAACGGCGACTATGGCGCCGACCACCCAAACCCCGAGAACCAGCGAGGGACGGCCTAAATCACCCGCTAGAAATCCCGTGGTGGTGAAAATGCCGGTGCCAATCATGTTGGCCACCACGATGGCCGTGCTGTGGGTAAATTCCAGTTCTCGGCGTAAACATGGCTGAGTCACGCTGGCGTTCTCCAATGCCCCTGATCGAAATTGCTCTCGCGCCGGGTCGGCGCTGAGCCGCAAACTATAAGTGCCCGTCACAGCCTAGGGTGGAAACGTTTGAAGCGCAAGAGGGTTTCTCGCCAGCCTCGACAACCTCTTAAGATGCCGGTAAAATCATGTCATGCGGAAAACATCTCAAGGCTTTTCCCTTTCCCGAGTTTCGACAGGATTCCTCCTGTTGGTTGCAACGCTGCTCCTTCTCGGGCCAGCGCCATCCCGTATTGCTGATGCGGCAACGCCGGGCGCACAAGGCCTCTCCGGCGCTACCTTGATCAAGCAGGTCCCCTACGTGCCGACACCGCAGGACATCGTCGACAAGATGCTGGAGCTGGCCAAGGTCACATCCGACGATGTGGTTTATGATTTGGGATCGGGAGACGGGCGCATTGTCATTACCGCGGCCCAGAAACTGGGCGCCCACGCCGTAGGCGTGGAAATCAATCCTGACCTCTATCGTCAGTCGAGCAACCGCATCAAGGAATTAGGTCTGGACGACCGGGCGCATATTGTGTGCGAAGACATGTTCGATGTGAGCTTAAGTCGAGCCACGGTGGTGACGCTGTACTTGCTAACGTCGTTTAACGAAAAACTGCGGCCCAAACTGGAAAGGCAACTCCATTCTGGAGCACGAATTGTTTGCCATGATTTTCATATTCCAGGATGGGATCCGGAAAAGGTCGTCGACGTGACTTCCAAGAACGGAATTCCCCACAAGCTTTACCTCTACATTCGTCCTTAATCGGCAGTGGGCTTAAGAAGCCCACGTGATCCATGTCAGGACGGGATTCACGGCTCCAACGATCGTTTGAGTGATGGCAAGCCCTCGAGGAATTCACTTGCTGACAACACGCTGGTGCTACCGAGCGGGCGGGACTTACCGCGTCACCGGGTAATCATATGATCCTTTCATGACTCTTTCCGCGGGACCCGTCAGTAATACCTCATCAGCCCGCGGCCATGCTACATCCAGTGTGCCGGCTTCCGTCCGAACACGCACGTGCCGGTCCGTGAGGCCGTTGAGAATGGCGGCCACCGTGGCGGCGCAGGAACCCGTCCCCGACGACATCGTGTGACCGACTCCTCGCTCCCAAAATCTCACCTCGACTTCGTTCTTGGAGACCAGGCGGACGAACTCCACATTGGTGCGATTGGGGAAATGCTCGTTTTGCTCGATCTCCTGGCCCAGCCGCAGCCAATCAACGGATTCGAAATCCGCCACAAACACGCTGCAATGGGGATTTCCCATGGAAGTGACCGTGACGACCAGGTCGCCCCGATAGGTTTTGAGCGGAACCCTGAGGAGACGAGATGAAGTCTCCGCAGGCGTGAATGGAATTTCTGCCGCAGTGAGAATTGGAAGGCCCATTCGCACGCGAAACATCCACTTTCCTCCGCTCGACTTCCCTTTTTCCAGCGTCTTTACGCCGGCGAGCGTTTCAATTTCCAGCGCGCGCTTCTGGGGCTTGCGTTCAAGGAGAAACGCCCCGGCACAGCGAATACCGTTTCCCGACATCTCCGCTTCACTGCCGTCCGCGTTGATGAAACGGATTCGCGCATCGTGGCCTCGCATCGCGGATTTCAGAACCACAATCAAGCCATCCGCTCCGACGCCGGTACGGCGATCGAGAATTTTGCGCGCGAATGGAGTAAGACCGGCAGGAAGGTCGCTTCCCAGGACGACGAGCCAATCATTCCCCAATCCGTGGTATTTAACGAAAGGAATAACTTTGGTCATGTTCGAAATGGCCTGAGAAAGCAGCGTTGCAGCAGAATAGCCTGTAACGAATACCGGGGTTCGCCCCCTACCGTCTTCTCCGTAGCCGGTAAATTTTAAAGCTGCCCTCGCCCTGAAATGCCCCCTGATCGATAACTTCGAAATCCCCAAAAGCCTGGGGGTAGGCTTGCATGAGGCTATCGACGGCGTCGCCTTCGCCCCGGATGATCCACTCCACCCACTTTTCCGGCTCCGTCTGCATTTTGGCCCAATATTTGCGATTTAGGTTGCTGAGGGTATTGCGAAAATATATACCGGCTTCCGGCATCACGCAGGGCCACTTCCCTGACGCCACCAGGACGCGTTTCCCGTCATAGTGCTCGCGCAGGAATTCAATGATAGCTCGCTGCCGCTTGGCGCGGCAAGGGGTATTCAGGATGCTTTCCTTCACTACCGGCAGTTCCCTGGCGCCCCCCGCTGTCAGTGCCGCAAACTGTCGCCCCAATAAAGCCAGGAAAATGATCAGCAAGGCCCAGCGGAGCTTCTTTCCCAGGCGCGGGGACAGCACAAACGACGGGAACAGAGCGACCGCCGCAATCATTTCCATGCCGTAGCGCAGGTTGTAATACGTATGCGGGAATAGCGTGGGTACATACAGCGGGATCGCCGCGTACGCCATCGCCTCAATATAGAACGGCAGCGGAACAATGAGCAGTACGGCAACGGCTCCGCGCCGCGATTCGCGCAAACTTGCGCACCACGCCACCAAGCCCAGAATCGCTAACTCCAGCGCCCAGACGCCGATCACCAACTTAAGGTCCTCCAGGTAATAGCGCGTGGAGAGGAGTAAGCTCCCATCGGTGGGATAAGGGAAGGCCGTCGTCGCCAACTGGTGGGCGTAAATATCTTTCGCCGAGTTGAGACCGTTGTAGAACTCCAAAGGGTTCTTGTAGCGATAGGCATTGTGGATCAGCCACCACAGGGGCCCGGCGCCAGAGACAGCGGCAAAGAACGAGGCGCGAATAAACCGTCGCCTCCAAGGGTAGGGGTAGATCAGGAATACCAAGAGGGTGGCAAAAGGCAGAACATTCCAACCCTCGTAGCGCGTGAGCGTTCCCATGAGCGCGGCCGCGCTTGCGCCTGCCAGCGATCTCCACGAGCCCGATTGCGAATACCGAAAAAGCGCGTACGCAACCAGCACCGACCACAAGAGCGCGAGCGGCTCCGTCAGCGGTGTGCTCGCCAGGTAAAGGAAGCTTGGACACAGCATGGCGCCGGCCAAAGCCGCCAGGCCCGCCGCCAGGTTACAATTGATTTCCGCCCCCAGCCGGAAGAGGAGATAACAGATCACTGCAAACGCCGCAGAGGAGACCAATCCCCCTGCCAAGCCGGTGCGCCAAAGAAAATCGTTGGCGGCCAGCGGAGCGCAAATCAAATGGTAAAGAGGCAACCAGACGCTGCCGATTTCCTCGTAGCCAGGGGTGATGGAATCAAAGATGCGGCGGGCACCCTCCATATGCGCCAGCCCGTCGCCATAAAGGTTTGAAAGGCCTTGTGTGTAGAAAAAGTGAAGGCTGGCGCAGGTTACTCCCAGAATCAGAATGACGGCTGCGCCGTGCGCCGCGGCGGGAATGCGCCAGGACTCAAGATCGGATCCGTGGGATTCGACGGCAGAATCAGGCATCAAAATGTGTCAAGTGTTTGATTTCGCGGTAACGCGATTCAATTTCCCCCGGCGTCAAGCGCAGAAGGCGGCCCAGACCGAATTCTTCCACCGCAAAACTCCCCATGACCGACCCATACACAGCAGCACGGCGCAGGTTGGCATCCGACAGGTCGCCCGTGCGCGCCAGATGGCCCATGAACCCGCCCGCAAAGGTGTCGCCTGCGCCGGTGGGATCGTGAACTTCCTCGAGGGGATAAGCGGGTACCGTGAAAATAGAATCCGGGCCGAAAAGCGTGGCGCCGTGCTCCCCCCGCTTAATTACCACGACGCTCGGGCCGAGCTTTTTAATGCCCTCCGCCGCTTTCTTCAGATTGTGCTGCTTGGAGAGCATGCGGGCTTCACCTTCGTTGATGAGCAGAATCTCCACCGTTGCCAGTACTTTTGCCAAATCCTCGGGCATGCCCTGAATCCAGTAGTTCATGGTGTCAAGGGCGCTGGCGCGAAGGTTGGGAAGCGCGCGACGGACGCTGAGCTGCAATCCCGGACCGATATTGCCGAGAAAAAGGAATTGGGTGTCGAGGTATGCCGCAGGAATCTTGGGCACGAAGCTCTCAAAAACGTTGAGCTGGGTGTCCAGCGTGTGCGCCTGATTCATGTCACCCTTGTATTCACCCTTCCACCGGAAGGTGCGGCCGGGAACTTGCTCCACTCCCGCGGTGTCGATGGATCGCTCGCGAAAGACCCTGAAGTGCTGTTCCCCAAAGTCTTCCCCCACCACCGCCACGACGGAAACCGCAGTGAACCAGCTTGCGGTGACCGAAAAAAACGTCGCCGACCCTCCAAGAATTTCCTCCGCCGCGCCGAAAGGTGTGCGAATAGAATCGAAGGCAATCGAACCGACCGCCAGTAGCGACATAGGGATACCGTTGACCTCTCGAAACGGGGATGACCAATAGCCCTTTACTTCAGATATTTGCCCACCAGCAGGGCCAGCTTCTTCTTGGCCGCGGCGGGAATCTTATTGCGATCGGTGAGGATCGCGTGGGCCAGGGCCGAAACGCATGGGCAATTCCGCGCCTCCGGGAGAGAACGCACCGCGCGCCTCACAATTTTCTGGGAATTCTCCACGTTGCGCGAAAGATAGTCAAGAACTTGCGTGACCGTGACGGCGTCGTGTTCGGGATGCCAGCAGTCGTAATCGGTGACCATGGCCAGAACGGCGTAACAAATTTCCGCTTCCCGTGCCAACTTTGCTTCCTGCAAGCTGGTCATTCCGATGATGTCCATGCCCCACGACCGGTAAAGGTTCGATTCGGCCTTGGTGGAAAACGCCGGGCCTTCCATGCAGAGGTACGTCCCACCCTTGTGAAACGCCACACCCGAGCCGGCACATGCTTCCGCGAGTGCATCGACTACCGTGGAACAAACGGGAGTATCGAACCCGACGTGGGCCACCAGTCCGCCCCCGAAAAACGTGGAGATGCGCTGGCGCGTGCGGTCAACAAACTGCGTGGGCAGCGCCATATCCGTGGGATGGAAATCCTCGCGCAGCGAGCCCACCGCGCTCACCGACAGGATTCGCTCCACGCCGAGTTTTTTGAACCCATAGATGTTGGCGCGGAAATTGATTTCCGAGGGAGTAATCACATGCCCGCGCCCATGGCGGGCAAGGAACGCAACCTGCCGCCCCTCGAGCGTGCCGACAACGTAGGCGTCCGACGGTTTCCCAAAGGGCGTGGTCATCCGCACTTCACGAGCCTTTTCCAGCCCTGGCATGTTGTAAAGACCGCTGCCCCCGATGACTCCAATCTGTGCTTTGGCCAAACTTCCTCCTGTGCCCTGCCGGACCAGATTTGTCAAACTAGACCACGGCCTCAGTGGAAATCTTGCCCTCAATTCTTACCAAGCGCGCCCACGGAACGCAAGGGTCATGGGGAAAGACCACGAGCGCCTTGGCTTCCGCCAGCTCCGGCAAAAGGCGTTTCTTGTTGGCAAGCGTCTCCAAGGGATAAAGGTCAAAGCTGGTCATCCAGGGATAGGCAAGATGGGCATTCGTCGGTACCAGATCCGAGGGAAAGTACGCTGTGTCACCTTCTGATTCCACCCGCACGCATTGCATGCATCGGGTGTGCCCCGCCCCAACCTCCACCCGCACCCCTGGAACGATCTCCGTGTCCCCATCCAAAAACTCCGTTTGTGCCTCCGCAGCGGCGAAAAAATCCTCCACATAGCTGGCGCGATTGCGCTCCGTGGGATGGTGCGCATCTTCCCATTCGCCGCGCTGCACGAAATATTGCGCGCGCGGAAAGGTCGGCACAAGCTTTCCATCCTCTCGCCGAACATTCCATCCGCAATGGTCGAAATGCATGTGTGTATTGATGACCATATCGATATCCTCCGGTTCGAGTCGCAACTTCTGGAGTTCACCCGGAAGAGTCTGGGAGTGATCTACTCCATAAATTTCGTTATACTTCGTGTCGAATTTGTCTCCGATACCGGTTTCCACCAAAATGTTATGGCGGCCCGTTTGGATCAGCACGCACGTCAAGCTGAGGCGGATGCGATTCTGAGGGTCAGCCGGAATTTTTTTCCCCCATAGCGCCTTGGGAACCACCGAAAACATTTGCCCGCCATCAAGCTCGAAACTTCCGTCGGAAACGGCGTGGAGATCAAATGCGCCAAGTTTCATGATTCCTCAATCAATTCAATCAGCACGCCGGCGGTGCTCGAGGGGTGAAGAAAGGCGATGTGCTCGTTGCCGGCGCCTACGCGGGGCTCCCGATCAATCAGGCGCACCCCTTCGCTCTGTAACTTCCGCAGCGCTTCCGGCAAATCCGGGACGGCGAGCGCCAGATGATGGATTCCCTGGCCACGTTTGGCGATAAAACGCGCGATGGGGGAATCACCTGCTGTGCTCTCCAGCAATTCCAGGCGACAATCGCCCAGGCGGAATGCTGCCACGCGCACCTTCTGGTCGGCAACGCTCTCCTCCGCATCGGGAGCCTTCCCCACCAGTTTCTGGAAGATGGGGACAGCCCGAGCAAGTGATTCCACCGCGACGCCCAAGTGATGAATTTTCACTCCGCCGCTCGGCGACGAAAATGTAAGGCGGGAGCTGGTGCTCCCCGGCAGCAACGCAGCGATGATTTCCTCCACAACCTGATGTGGATCCCGTTGATGCGATAGCAGATCTGCAACTTGCCGGTCAAGTGACCCGTCGAGGAGCGGTTCCGCAACGGCTTTTTCAAAAAGGGTTTGTCTCAGCAATTCGAAAAGCCGTGAGCGCCAATGCTCCATGCGTCGGCGTCCGGTGACTTCGCCTCCTTGGCTGAAGGCGTGAAACTGATCGAGCGCCTGGACCAACTCTGTAATGCCCTGCCCCGTGGTGGCAACGGTTTTGACAATGGGAGGGCGCCAGCCATCGGGACGGGAAGCCAGGGAAAGCATCGCCGCGACTTCTTGTTCGACGCGGTCAGCCCCAGCGCGATCCGCCTTGTTGACGACATACACGTCGGCGATTTCCATCACTCCGGCTTTAAAAGTTTGAATGTCATCGCCCAGGCCTGGCACCAAGAGGAGAACGGTCACGTCGGCAAGGCGTGCAACTTCCACCTCATCCTGCCCTACCCCGACGGTTTCGATCAGGACAATTTCACAACCCGCGGCGTCCAGGATCGTTACCGCATCCTGGGTAGTCGGTGCGAGCCCGCCAAGTTGCCCCCGCGTCGCCATGCTGCGGATGTAGACGCCTGGGTCATTGGCAAGGCTTTGCATGCGCACACGATCACCCAGGATCGCACCGCCTGAAAAGGGGCTGGTGGGATCGACGGCAAGGATTCCGACTCGCGCCACGCGGCGGCGATACTCCAACGCCAGTTTCTCCACCAGCGTGCTTTTGCCAGCCCCCGGCGAGCCC
>JBEKNU010000081.1:0-26538 GCA_049522495.1 Terriglobia bacterium | reverse complement strand
GTCATCCGGTCGATCAACGCGATCCGCACATCACCGGAGAAACTGCGCGGCTGCATTATGCAATCCGAACTCCCTTCTTTTTTGCGCTAGATTATTGCATTCTTTATGCAGTTGTCAATAGTTGTGTCTCTCGATGCCCGCTTAAGAGCAGGAACAAGAGCAGCTTTGGGAATGGCTTCGATGTCCTGGCGTGACGGTAAGGATTTAACGCGGAATCCCCGGCCGTAGTATTTGGCCAGCGCTTCCTTGTCTGCGAAAAACCAAGCCTCCATGCTTTGCACCATTAGGTGGGCTTGCTCGTCGGTTGCGGTGTTGGGTTTCTGCCAGCCATCCGGCACAGCGCCAAGATGCGCCCAGACGCCCTCCCTCACCGGCCGTTCGGCATCGACCAGAAGTAGTACTACCTCGTCTGTGTTCCTCACGAGGGCATCGCGGAAATTATGAAACGCCTTCAGCCGGCCACCCGATGCTATTACCGTCGGGTTTTGTTCCAGGCTGCCGAGGTTCTGAAAGAAACTGCGGAAGCCCTCCCGGCACGCAGCCTTCGTACTGCCAGCGTCACCGCCTCCTTCTAGGTAAATGCGAACTTTCACCAGCGATTTCCCCCAATCTCTCCCGTCCGCCACAACTGGCCAAGACTATAACGCTCGAGCCACGAAGTAAGGCGTTCCTTACTCAGCCGGGTCATCCTTGTTAAGCCTTCTTCCTTATCAAAAACTATGACCGAATCAGGTCGGTCCGTGAACTGGTCAACCAGCGCGTCGGAATGTGTTGTCACGATCAACTGCGTTCGTTCTGAAGCCTGGGTCAGTAGCTCAGCCAACATGCGGATTGCGTCCGGGTGCAGTCCAAGTTCTGGTTCCTCAAGACACACAAGCGGCGGTGGTGATGGATGCAAGAGGATCGTGAGGAGGGCGAGCCATCGTACGGTTCCGTCGGAAAGCCTGGTAGCAGGAATGGTGATTCTATTTTTCTCTTCGATTCGAATGTCGACCAGCCCGGATTGCACCAGTGTGTGGATATCGACGGCGTCGGCGTAGAAGGCGTTCAGGTATTTCAACAAATCCGGTTTGATATTGGCGTCGGAATGGAATCGATTCAACATCAGGCCAAGGTTGTGAACATCTTCATCCAGGTAATCGTTCTTTTCTTCAGCCCCATACAGGTCGCGCATGGTCGAGCCTGGCCCAAACTCCCAATCAGAATAGATCCGAAAGGAACGAAACAGGCGGCCGAGATAAGTAATCTCTGGGTAGTTCTTGGTATCCTTCCGTTGAGACAGCACCGATTGCTGTGGGTCGCTCTCCTCATCCGACAGGGTCAACCCTGACCCCTTGGAATAGATCGTCGGGCGCCCCTTCTGGTAGGCGAGAAATGCCTCCATTGGCGACACTGACGTGACTTTTTCATCCGTTATCGCAAGTTTCCCTCTGTGTCTCGTAAAGCTCAGTCGGTAGCGAACTGACTTCTTCACCTTGCGGAGATTGATGGTGGCATCGATTGTCGCCGTCGGATTGGGGGTCCCTTTCCACAGACAGTCCGAGATCCCCCCCGCGCCCGCCACCGCCTCGGCAAAATCGTTTGGCACGCCCTTAAGAAGGCCTATGGTTTCGATGAGGTTCGATTTTCCAGAGGCATTGGGGCCAATGAGAAGGTTAAGCGGCCCAAGTTCTACGTCTGCCCCCTTCTCTCCAAATGAAAAGAGGTTTTGTACCCTTAGACTTTCAATGGCAGGTCTGCTCGGCATTGGTCTTCTCCGTGGCGGCTTTCTGCGATGTGATTATAACCGCTAAATCCCGCCTTTGCGTTGGATTGTGCTGCCAGCTTGGAGGTTAGAGACGCGGTGCAGCGTTTGCCTCCCAATGGTTCGCGGGTTTCAGCGGGGGCTAGTCCTGCCACTGCGTTTTGATGAAGTGTGACGCCAAACCTATAATGCGGGCCACTCCGGCAGAAGTGCCTTACGCCCTCGCGGCGGGGAGGGGGGCCGGTTTTTCAACGGATCCCGATCGAAACCAGCGGGACGAGTTGCGCCGCTTGCGCCAGACGTAGCACGGGCATCCGAAGCTGTGAAAAAATAAACAATCTCACGCAAAGGCGCCAAGGCGCAAAGACACCCACAGAACAACTCCTCTGTTTTCTTTGCGCCCCTTGCGACTTTGCGCCTTTGCGTGAAACGCTTTTGCTCGTCCTGGAATTATTTCACAGCTTCTCCTGCCCGTGTCGATCACGCCCAAGACCCTGATGCATCAGGGCAGGTTGGCCGTGCTACGCTTATCACACAGACCCCAAAGGGGGCGAGGAGGGCGCAGAGGTATCCGTCAGCCGACGGATTTCTCTACAGTCAAATGCGCTGGTCAGCTCCGCGCGCAGATATGGGAAATGACTTTGCCCAGCGCCGCTTCAAAAACTTCACGCGCGGGCAGGAGGCTGAGGATGAGAAAGCCTTCGGAGGGGAAATCGTAGAAGTGTCCCGGATGCACCGAGACGCCCTGTTGGGTGAGCAATTCCGCCGCCCAATCCTCATCGCTGCGGGTCGAAGGCACCCTCAGAATGGCGTACCAGCCGCCTTCGACCCTTAGCCTGCTCACGGGCAGGCCGGGGGTAAGCAGTTCGTCGAGCTTGCGCAGATTGGCTTGCACCCGCTCCAGTATTTGTGATTGGATGGCGTGGCGATGCGCGAGCCACTGGGGGGTGGCCAGTGCCACGGGCGCGCTCACGGAAAGGTAAGTGTCAGCAATCACCTCAAGACGCGCTTGCGCCTCGCTCCGCAATTCCGGCGGGCCATTCACCACAATCCAACCCAGCTTCATCTGCGGCAAGGCGGAGATTTTCGATAATCCGCTGAGCGTGAAGGTGAGAGCCTGCGAGCTTTGCGCGTGGGCCAACACTCGTTGCGCGTCCGCAGCGAAACCATAATCGGCAAAGACTTCATCGGCGATGATGGCTGCCCCGCTGGGGTGACAAATCTCGACCATTCGATCCCGTTCGCGCTTTTTAAGGTAGGACCCCGTGGGATTGTTGGGGTGAACAACCAGCACGGCGCGCGCGCGTGATTCCCAATGCGAGGCGAGCGCTTCCAAATCCACCTGCCAACCGTCGTCGTAGACCAGGGGGTAGGGGAGCACCTCGACGTCATTCAAGGCGCCGAGAAAATCGAAGAGGGGATAACTCGGCTGGGGCGCCAGGATTTTGTCGCCCGGGTTGGCGAGAAGCCGGAAGACGAACGAGTAAGCTTCGCTGGTGCTGGCAGTGAGGAAGATTTGGTCGGGGTCAAGGTTAACCCCGCGCTCGGAGTAGTACTGCGCCACCGCTTCCCGCGCCGTGCGCAAGCCGCGCGGGTCCGGCTCGTAAGTAAGTGAGCGGGGATTGTGGAGCGGGGCGAGAATCTCTTCCTCGTCGAGCGCGAAGCCGCAACGCGTGGGGTTTGATTCCGTCAGGTCCAGGATCGGCAAGCCGCGCGCCCGGCGCTCGCGCAGGAGTTCCGAAAGGCGATTGGGGGTCAGCGGCCAGTTGGTGCGGGATGAAAACATGAATCAAAAGTGTAAAGGGTAAAGGTTAAAGGGTGTATTGGAAGCAATCACGCGCACTTAGCAGCCACGATCGGAATGGGAATAACCATTCAAGCCGCCGGGGTTCAGCCTTTAACCTTTATCCTTTAACCTTCAACCTTCCAACTCCTAGCTCCTAACTTCTGATTTCAAGACCTTGAACAAGCCTTGCAGAGACTCTCGAGTGCTTTCCACTTTGTTGCCGTCCGGGCGGCGATAATGGGTCTCGAGTGACATCGTCCCGTGGTATCCGTCCTTGTTCAAGGCCTGGAACTGCCCCTGCCAATCCACCACGCCACCGCCCACGGGCATCCAGCGGGTCTTGCCGGTCTTGGGATCGCGCGCCACATCTTTGATGTGCATGTGGCGGAAAAGGCCGCGCACGTGGTTGTACCCGTCGGGGTAGGGGACTTCGTTCAATTCCACGCCATTGGCCGGATCCCAGTTGCCGAGCAGCCAGGGTGAGTTGATATCGCGGAGCATCCGCCCCAATTCCTTTCCCGTGCCGACGTTGCAGGAGGGCTCGTTCTCCAGTACCAGCAAGATCTTGTTCTCTTCCGCCAGGGCCGCGGCTTTCTTCAATCGCGGAACGATGTGCGGGTACGCTTTGTCGGGGTCCTCCACGCGCCAATAGCTGAAGATGCGAACCTTCTCGGTGCCGAAAAACCGCGCCATCTGAAAGGACTTCTTCAGCAAATCCTCTGCGTCCTCCTCCGTGAAGTGGGCACTGAAGGTGTCGCGTTTTTCGGAAGGCAGCGCGGGCATTTCCGGCAGATTCCATTTGTAAATCGGCGAAGCGATGTCCGATACGTGAAAGTGGTGTTTATCGATGATCTGTGTGGCGCGCTCGATCTCCGGCTGCGACAAACTCATGATGTTCTTGCCGCCGATGCTGCGCAATTCGACATAGGAAAGCGAGTAGCTAGCTATAAACTCCAGATCTTGATCGAGATCCTGAGAGATTTCATCGTTGATGATCCCCAGCTTGGAGGGCACAGTTTCATTCCCGGGCGCCGCCGCCCGCAGCGTAACTCCTGCGCCCAAGGCGCCAATTGCCCAACAGAACTTTCTTCGCGTCCATCGGTCCGTCATGCCATGCCCCCTTCGACAACAGGATGCTTCTGAGCCACCTCATCATAACAATGATGGCGAGCGGGCTCAATGACTGACATTAACGCTAAAAGGCATAACGCAGAGTCAGGTTGACCAAATTACCGCGGAAACTCCGGTGGCCGATGTTATCAATGGGATTATCCTTCTCGTCGTAGTCATACATGCCCCAGGAAGTTCTCCAGGTGACGCGTTTGGATAAATCCACATCGACGGCGCCGTAAGGCCGGTGATAGTTGTAATTCAGCGGCCCGGGGGGCGAATTGGGATTCAGGATGAGGGTATTCCCGGTGATGCTATCGATCGCGTAGCCCATCCGCATGGTGACCCGCTTCTCAGGCTTGATCATGAAATCGGTATAGCCGTAATTCAGCTTGTTGTTGTAGACCGAAAGCCCCTGGAGAGTGGCCGCCGAACCCACGATGGGGCAGGCGGGGAATCCTGGCGGAGGCGCGCCGGATCCAAAGATGAAACAGATATCCGTCTGCGAGAATATTCCCGTGTAGTTGTACCCTGCGTCGAAAGACCACTTGTCCTGGGGGGCCACCGTGAAGTTGTATCCATAACTGCGGGTATGCTCGAGGTGGGCGATCTGGGAAACGTTGTTGCGGCCCTCGAAGACGTTCATCGTTGAATTCATGCTCAACCATGGCGTGGGCTTGTACTCTCCCCGGAACTTGTAGTGCTGGGATTGGCGGGGGCTGATGCGCGTGAAGGAGTTATCCGCGTACAGAATTTCCTGGTCGTAGGTCAGGCGAAGATTCTGGATCGGGCGCACCCACACCCCCGCCAGCAGAGCGCTCTCATTGATGAGGGTTTCGAAGGAGGTGGCGGACGAGGTGCTCGTCGTGCACGAACCGTTGGAGCTGACGAGTGCGGCCGCGCACGCGCGCGTGGCCAGAATGGGGTCGTAGGTGCTGGTGTTCAGTTCCACATCCCGCTGGTCGATCGCGCGGCGGCGGTAGCGGTATCCCAGACGTCCGCCAATGTGCTTTGAAAAATCGTACTCCAGCTCGAGGGTATTGTACTTGGAATCCTGCCCCAGAAAGAGGCTGGAGACGGCCGCAGAGGCATCCGCTTCTGACGAGCTCGAATGGGTCGGGCAGGTGTTCGCCGTGTAGGGCGCGGGGCAAGTTGCCGGGTTGAAAACGATCGGGGCCGTCAACATGTTGGTGGCAAACAGCGCGGTGGTGGAAAGCTGGTTCTGGCCAGGAATGCGGAAATAGATGAAGCGGAATTCGTCCACCAATCGCAACTTGGGAGTCAAGTTCGCGGTTATGCCGTAGTCGGCTGACACGGAGGTGCGATTGATCGCCGCGATACCTTTGGTGTTGAGCTGCGTGGCCAGGCTTCGCGATTCAAAACCCTGGAACAGCTCGTCGTAGTTCATCACGCGCGCGTCCGCCGAGCTGTACATGAGGCGTCCGGACATATCGACGTTGCGGAAGTAGTTCGATTGAAAAGTGAACTGCTCGGTCGGATAGGAGGTCCGCGTGGGCGCGCTGCGAATGTAATTCGTGAAGGCATTGCAGTTGGCAGCGGCGGTGGGCGGCCTCGTGGTGGTGCTGGTGAACGGTATTTTGCAAGGGGAGGAGTTCACCGTATCCCAGGAAACTCCCAAGTCCACCAGTTGGCCGTTGGCAAGCTGGTAGGTGAGGTTGTTGTCGCCGATGGAGGTGTCGCCCTTGTAATAGTTCAGGAACTGATCGTAACTGATATTCGTTCGAGGCAGCACCTTGAAGTCAATTCCCCCCTGGTAGGCGTTGGTGGTCACCTTGAAATCCTGAAACAGCAGCGCCTCAGTGCCCTGATGGTAAGTGGTCAGGGAAGGGCCCTCATTGTTGTTGCGGGAATATCCCAAGCGCACGCGAACGCTCGACTGGGGAAACAAGGTCAGGCGCGCATCGCTCATCCGGCGGGTCAAGTCCATCTTGTGGGGCGAGAAACCGATGAACATGGTGGGCACGGAGTTTGCGGGGTTCAGGGGGTTCGCCAATAAGTCGTAATTCCACATATTGCGATCGAGCCGGAACGTCCCACTGAAGTCGTACACTTTGTTCTTCGACATGCGCAGCATCGAGCCGTTGTTGGGGTCACCTCCAAAGCCGAAGTTCGACATGTAGAGGTTGTCGAAAAGCAACCCTTGATGATTGAGGGACCGCATCTCCAGTGTCTGGTTGAAAAGGCGGACGCCCTGGCCCAGGTTGACGAACGTATCGTACACGTCGTTGTTGCCCGTAAAGCTTGTCCCGCGCCAGCCTATTTCGATGGACTGGTCGACGTGATAATTGCCCCAGTTTCTTCCGGTGGCGTCTTTATCCTCCTGGGCGGGCGCCGGGGCGGCAAGGCCGGCGGCCAGGGCGAAAGCGGCCAGCACACAGCATAATCGCGACCAATGCATTTTCATAAGCCACTCCTGGGGAAGCACGGGCGTGGCATTTCGTTTCGAACCTGGCGAAGGTTTCCGAGTGCCCGTTTCCAGCTCCTGGCGTGTTGATCCAAAGAGCTGCGTCAAACTTAAGAATCCTTCTGTTCTCGGCCCGCCTCGCATGCTGGCACCCCCTACTTGAAGAAGTACGTATTAAAGTTCGAACCGTGGATTTGCGTGTGACACAGGGTGCACGCCTGGTACTTTGCCGTCTGGTTGTGGAAGGACGGGATGCTGGGCGCGCCGGAATCAATCGTCAAGGTGTGGCATTCGAGGCACAACAGGTTCACCTGGCTGCGTTTGAGCAACCGGGGATTCGACGAGCCGTGGGGCACGTGGCAACTGACGCAACCTTCCGTCTTCACCGGCGCGTGCTCATAAACGAAGGGGCCGGCTTTATCCGTGTGGCATTTCATGCACACGATGTCCTGGGCGGCCGTCGATCGCAACTGCTTGGTCAGGAAGCCGCCATGTTGGTTATGGCAATCCGTGCAATTGATCAGGCCCTCGTTCACGCGGTGGTGGAAAGTCTTGCTGAAGTCCGCCCGGACTTCCGTGTGGCAGGAGAAGCACAGGTCGCGTTGCCGCATCACCAACAGGTACTGCGATTCCTTGGCGTGGTGCGGGGAGTGGCAGTTAATACAGCTCACCTGGTTGTCGCTATGCTGCGACCGCTGAAAGTTGCTGTGCTCTTCCCCGTACTCGTGGCATTTCAAGCAACGCGTACTGATCTCCCGAGCCGAGACCCCCTGGAAGTTGAACATCGTGCCTTTGCCGCCGCCGGCATTAACGTGGTCGGCCCCCGGACCATGGCAGGCTTCGCACCCCATCTTGTCCTTTTGCTTGAACTCCATGGTGCGCCAATGGGGGGTGGTTTCAAATTGCTTGTACACGTCCGGATGGCAGCCCTGGCAGGTATCCGACCCGACGTACTTGCTCAAGTCCACGGGTGCCGGGGGAGGATCCTTCGGGGGATCCGGTTTGTGCTTTGACGGAGCGCCATAAAGCGTGCTGAGCCCCGCCGCCCAAGCCAATATCCCCAACAAGATCCACTTGGAGAGTTTCGTGTTGTCTCCCTTAGGGTGCATAAGAAACTCCTCTACATCGGGGTGGCAGGTGCGTAAGTCCGCTGGCCTGATATCCCTTGCGTCCCGGAGCGGCTGATATACGCCCAGGGCTTCCATTGTTGAAATTCCAAAGCGCCCATCAAAACATCGGCGGCGCCGGCGTGTCTGTTCAAAATTGCTCACCTCGACGGGACATCACTCTCTAAAACCTAAGACCCCACCGCCCCGAACCGGCCGATCCAGAAGGCCGTCCATCCCTCAAATCGGCAGATGAGCATAAAAACTTGCCGAATAAATTTTTTCAGCCGGTCATTTTCGCCGGAGCGTGACGATTTTAGTCCCGGTTTGTTGAATATTTCAATGTCTTATGCCCCCCCACCTTCCACATCACGCGTGCGAGTGTCGGCAACCGTCTTCGGCGGCGGTCTGATTAACTGACGTGTTGCTACGATCCTGTCCGTGGCGACGCAGGTTACGCGAATTATGGAATGTGTTGGAGCAGGGTGAAGGTGCAGTGCTTTAACGAATCAGCCGGGGCAGCACACTCGCGGTCAGCGTTTCACGAAGCTGATCGTGCGGAGTTGATGGGAATGATTATGGCAGACGAGACTGCAGGAGTTGGTCGCGCGGTTGTAGGAGATTGGCACGCCGCCGTTGGGAGCGACCACCCTGACGTCAAAATTCACCAGGCGTTCGCCGGAAATGGAGCCCGATTGCGCGCCCATGCCGTGGCCCGTGTGGCATACCGAGCACGAGAATCCGTCCTGCCGAACGTGGCGGGCGTGTTCGCTGAAGCTGGTATTGTTCATGATCTGGTTCAGGTCGTGGCACTTCGCGCACAGTGCGTAGGGGCCGCCGCTCGTGCCACCCTGGGCGCTGATGTCCGGATACGGAAACAGGTTGGTAATGAGCATGCCCGGAATCGGCGCCTGGCTGAACTCATACCGGCGCTCCATGATGTGCGGGAAAATTGATCCGTGCGGGCCGCTGGGCCCCGAGCCGCCGAATTCGCGGTTGTCGTCGCTGTTGTGGCAGTCGGTACACAGGATGCGGGTGGCCATGCTGCGCCCGAGCGTCTTGCCGTCAAGATTCAGTTGGTTATAACGAAGGCTGGGTTGCGGGAACATACTGCGGCGATCAAGGAACACCGGATGACTGGAAGTCGCAAGCGCATTAAATTCCGGGATAACATTCAGAGGGTCGCTCGACACCACCACGCGCATGGGTAGATAGCCAAGGTTAACGCTGGTCTTCTTGCCGGTGCTCGTGCCATGGCAGCGCAAACAATTCTCGTACTGGTTGACGGATGGACTGACCACGGTCTTCCCGTCCGTGGCGCTAATCCCCTTGACTTGGGTCTGCGAAGGGCGCACGGCGGGGGCAGCGGAAAAGCTGGCGACCCGGTTGGAGGCGTGGGGGTTATGGCAGTCGACACAACTGACATGGAGATTTTGGTTCAACAACACGGCCTCGTCGGCCACGTGGGGGGTGTTTCCCATGGAAAACGCGTGACCATATTTGGGCGTGACCATTTCGGCCAGAACATTGGAGGTGGCAGGGGAAATATTCGAGCTACCGTTGTGGCAATTGAGGCAGGTCAGGTCGTCAACCGCGCGCAGCAACGACTTCTGCCCTTGGGCGTTATGCTGAGCGTGGCACGACGCGCATCCGTTCATAGCGATGTTGGGGTAAGGCCCCAGGGATACCGTCCTCTGACTCTGCGGGGTCCGGCTCGCGATCGCGGGGTTGGTGGCAAGAATGATCTGGGGCGCCACTTTGTTGGCCGCGGTGGCATGGATGCTCGTCATCCATCCGGCCAGAGGATTGGTATTGCTCGCCGCGGCGGCGGCGCCAAGCTGCGACCTGGACACATTCGAGGTGTTACGGTTAACCCGGGCGGCGTTCAACCCCATCCCCGATCCACTCATCGTCGTATTGTGGCAAGCCATGCAGAGCGCCCCGCCGGTATTGTCGACCACCAGAAAATTACCGGTCGGGTCGGTTTTTTGGACGTGCGGATTGTGGCAGCTCGTGCACTCAACATTTCCGGTGATGAGCGGCACGGCGGGATTGTGAGTCGTCGGCGGACCGTTGGCCAATTCCGGCTGCATGCTGGGAAAAGGAGTCAAGTACCCATTGTTGAGGACAAAGTTGATCGGATGCATCGATGAGAGGTCGGTGCCCAGGTTATCCGGGGAAGTCATCGCGGGCTGTGGAATCGTGCCGTAGGCGGCGGTTGTCCCCACCGCCACCGTGCCGTCGTGACAACTCAGGCACAGGGTGCTGTCGGTGCCCAGGACCAGATGGCCATTGGTCGCGTTGACCATGGTCCCCGGCCCCGTGTAAAGCTGGTAGGATGGGACGCTGGAAAGCTTCTGGTTCCACAGAGGAGTCGGCGCAACGCCGGGCCTGCCATTCACACCCGAATGCGGAGCGTGACAATACAAGCAGGAGCCAAGAGTCCGCGCCGTCCCCCCCGCCGACATGTCATGCAGGCCGATCACATCACCCTGTCCCCGCGCGGACCCCGAAAAACTAAGGAGCATTACCACCAAGGCACCAAGACACCAAGAAAGGAGACAGGAGCCAGGAGTCAGGAGCCAGGAGAGAGGCAACCGCATTCTGACTCCTGACTCCTGACTTCTCTCTCCACGTTTTTGTGTCTTGGTGGTGATCATTATCTTCCCAGAGCGTAATACTGAAAAACCTGCACGCGGCGATTGTAGGAATCCACGACAAACACGCGGTCGCTCCGATCGATAAACAAGCCGGAGGGCAATTGAAACTCCCCAAATCCTGAACCCTTCTGTCCGAAGTAATAGAGCAGCCGTCCTTGCTGATCGAATACCTGAACCATTCCGCTGAGGCCTTCGACAACATAAAGGTGCCCCTCGGAGTCCACCCCGATGCCTTTGGGGCGAAACATCGAGCCCAAACCGTCGCCCATCTGCCCTACGGCGTATTGGAACTTTCCGGAACGATCCAGCACCTCCACACGGAAGTTCATGGCGTCGACGACGTACAGGTTCTGCCCCGCCAGGCGCAATTCCGTGGGATAGTTGAATTGGCCATTGTCTCCGCCACGCAAACCGATCTTCTGCACGATGGCGCCTGCGAAGTCGAGCACCCAAACCTGATGGCGCAACGTGTCCGTCACATAGATTCGCTGGGCCTGGGAATCCACGGCGATTCCGGTGGCGCGCTTGAAATACCCTTCACCCTTGATACTGCCGATGACCCGCTGAAATTTCCCGTTGGCTTCAAAAACAAATATCTTGCCGGTATAGGAATCGGTGGCGTAGATGTTGTCGTCGGCATCCACGGCCACGCATTGTGGGGAATCGAGACCATCTTTGTCCTTTTCGCGCGAAAGGAATTTGTATTTGTGCTGGGTGAAATCAAAAATATGAATGCCGTGGGCGGCAGGATCAGTCACGATCATACGGCCATGGGAGTCGGTCACCACGCTGTAGGGATTGATGAGCGCGTGAAAACTTGGTTCGCCCGCCAGCACATCGAGCACCCGGCCCCAGAAGCGATGCGGGGATCGAACTTCTTTTTGCGAACTGATGCTGCCCTCGTAGCGGAGCCGTCGCCCCCCCTCGAGTTCCAATTCCGGCACCATCACGGGTCCCGCGGGTTGCGTCTTGGGGCGCGCCGCTGCGACACCCGCAAGGCCAAAAAGGTTCACCACCAAGGCACCAAGGCACAAAAAAGAATAGAGGAAGGCCCCGGTTCTATGGCTTCCAGCTCTTCCATGGCGTCTTTGTGCACGAGTGGTGATCATTGTCTCTCACTTGGCTCTTTGCTTTATTGGTTCTCCTTGGTGCCTTTGTGTCTTGGTGGTGAATTTGTTTTCTAAAAGAAATTGAACCATCGGGATAATCCGAAATAATAAGTCGATACCATGGCGGGCGCCAGAGAACTTGCGCTGAACCCTTGTACCAACCGGCTGTAACCCGCGGTGAAAAACACTTTGCGAAACTTGTATTGTAAGTAAAGGTTGGCTTCTTTTGTCTCGTTGTTCGACGATAATGATCCGTTCTCTGTATTGCTTCGGGTCTGGGCATAGTTGCCACTGAAGGTGAGCCCGCGGATGGGCATACCTCCCATGCCGGCCGAGTAAGTCGTGCCCCCATAGAGGACCGTCGACGGAAGTAAGGTCGGCGGCACACCCGTGGGCAGGGAGGCAATTCCCTGGCTCGTGTACAGACCCATCCCACTGGACTTGGCGTATCCGACACTGGCTCCCAACCTGCGGCTGGAGAGTCCCGTGGAGTAGTTTTGCGAAAGCGAATTCGCGCTATCCACCTGCGCCAGCATACTCTTGGAGCCGCCTGCTGTGCCGTTCCAATTCAACTTCCAGAACCGGTGGCTCGCCGAAGTCGAGTAGCTGTAGCCGGAGGTCGTATAAGCGACCAGCAATGTCTGCACGTTCCGCGAATATCCCAGCGAGCCGCTCACATCCCATGTGCCGATCTTGCGAAGGTAAATGGCGTTGCTCAACACCCCCAACATGGATCCGCCGTTATTTCCCAAAGTACTGTCGGAGACGATCGTCCCCGCCGTTAACTGCCCCCCCCACAATTTTCGCCCGTAATTAACATCCCCGCTATACGCGGTCGAATCGAAGGCAGTTCCCAGAAACAGTTGCTGGCGGTGCGAAACACTGCCGGAGAAGTAAAAGTGATCCGCCAGGGTATACTGCGCCTCTCCGAACATCCCCCAGGAATGCGATTTGTCCGTGGGAAGCGCTAAAGGAGCGAGCACACCGGCACTGTTCTCGGCCTGGTAGATCGTTCCCGCGAGATTATCATCGTAATCGGCGCTGAAATGCGCACTCAGCTTCTTCCACGGCTTCAAGGCCACGCCCCCGGTCACCACGTCAGACGTCTGTGAATCCTTTGACCCCAGAGCATTGTAACCGGTGGTATTCCTCGAGTAATTCAACCAGGTGCTGCCGTCTAAAGCCAGACTTCGAGACAGCGTGAGGGTATACGTGGTGCTGTCCGCGTTACTGAGTTGATTGGGTTGGCCGGCTTCAAACTGCGGGAAGGTGTTGCTGGTGTTGGTATAGTGAAATCCTCCGCCCAAACGAAACCCCGCCACGGTATAATTCGACATGGCGAAGAGCGACTGAAAATGGGAATAATTTTCGCCGTTTTGCCCGTACACCGAATAGTTGTTGCTTCCGTCCTGATACCCCACCGATAAGGACAGCGCGCTCGAGGGAGTGGCGGACCACCCCATTCCGATTGTCTGGCCGTTTCCGTTGGTCTTGTAGTTCGCAATCCCCGGCACGAAATAGTTACCTTCGCTATTGTACATCTTGTTGTAATTCACGTAGCCCGGATACTTGCTTCCGCCGAAAATGGTCGTGTTTTCAGTCACCCCGGAGCTATCGGTAATGGATTGGAAGGTGGAATCATTTCGCGACTGGTTGTAGAACGGGGTTACGTCAAACGATAGAAATTGGGGACTGTGATAATAGCCCGATAGGTCCGCGGTCCCCCCGAAGAGGATCCCGTGGCTGGAGGGTCCTTCATTGGTAAAGCTCCCCGAGTATCCGGCGCTGATGTTGCCCCCCAAGGTGAGCGCTGATTCTCCCAACTGTGTCTGCGCCCACGTGGGCGCGCTGCACCACAACAGCCCCGCCACTGCCATCCCGATCATCCGCATGTAGACCCTGTTCCCCATCACGCTGCCCTACAACTCTTCGATTTTTGCGTCCTTCCGCAGCCGAGCATCCAACTCACGTCTTGCCTTATCCGTCTTGGCGCCTTGCATCTGCGCTCTCAACACTTCTTCCACTTCTGCAAATTTCTGCATTCCCGAGGGGTTGTGGGCGTTCAGGCGCACAATCGTGTAGGATCCCTCCACCGGAATTAAATCACTCACTTGTCCCGGCTGTAGTTTTGATATCACCGCCAGGACAGGCGCTGGTATGTCCGCCGCCTTTACCGCCCGGTGGTCTCCCATCACCACCCGGTAGTCATCTTCGGAAATCTTCTGGGCCAGAACCCCAAATTGTTCATAGGTCTTGGTTGCTTTCGCCTGCTTCAGGGCCTCTTGGGCCCGCGCCTGCATCTGTTTCGCCACTTCCGGAGTCACCGGCAGCGGCGTGGGGTGCTGGGCGTTCGGGGACTTCGGCGGCATGATGGTAATGGACTGGAGAGCATAGGATTCCGGTAGTTTGAAACGTTCAGGATTCTGCAAATAGAAAGCTTTCGCTTCCGCCGCGGTGATGGCCGATTTGTCATTGACTTGTGCCTTCAACAGATCCTCGATCAGCAGGGATCGGCTGATTTTCGTGCGGAGAACTTGCTCGGAACCGCTGGCCTCCGCCTGGAGAAAGTACTCATACTGCTGGTCGGTCTCAAAGTGTTGGCGGAATTGTTTCTCCGACGTGGCTAATCGTTCCGGCGCGATCGACATGTGCCGGCGCATCGCTTCCTGGTACACCAGTTCCTCAAACTCAATCATCTTGAGGGCGCCCCGGCGAATATCCGGTTCCATGGCTTTCGGAAAGCTCCCATTGTGCTGCTTCGCATAGGGAAAAATCGTATAGATCTCTCGCAGCAAATCGCGGTCGGTCAACACCGCGCCGTTCACCCGAGCCACCGGCCGTGGCGGGGGCATGTAGGGCGTGTGTGCGCTTACGAGATTCGCGCTCGCCGCCGGCGGGGGAAGCGCCGCTTTCTGCGCCATCGCTGCCGGGCAGGAAGCAAGCAGGCAGAGAACGACTAACTGCAATCGGAACTTCATAACACTCTCCTTGACGGGCCGCTGAAAGGCTTGCGGGAAGTACGGAGCCCCACGCTCCGGCTGGCGAATTCCTCCGGGTCCGTAGCTCGCTCCACACCGACCACGAATCCGGAGAAATTCTTTCCAGACTTGCCTTCGCTTGCGCCTCCCGCGGTGAACCGCACCGCAAAAGGCCAGATTCCAGGGGGAGGGCTGGTCCCTCCCCGGGGGGAATCTCTTTAGGTCGTCGGCACGGTCTGCCCGTGCATTTCGTTGGCTTCGCCACCATGGCAGCTACGGCAGAACTGCGCCGCGCTGTTGCTCGTGGCTGAGTTTCCGGGATCGTACCAGCCCCGCACAAAGAAGTGCGTCGGCTTAATCGCGCCGGTGCTGGTGCTGAAATAGGACATGTCGTGCTGGTCGTGGCACGTGGTGCAGGTGACCCACGAATTGCTCGTCACCGTCGTGCCGCTGGTGGTGGATCCGGCCACTTTAACAATGTGGTTGATCGGCCCGTTGCCTTTCGTCACATCAAAGTAGTCGGCGATAAATTGTGTTCCGTTGGGGCCGAAGGTGATGGCGCCGGTCGCGCCTACGGTACAGTCCCAGTTGTAGGTGCCACCGCAAGCCAAGGTCGCCGACGGTCCCACGGGATGGTCATTCAAGTAATTTCCCAAAGTCGACCCGTCATTGCCGAGCAGGGTAGGGGGGTTGAAGCTCGCCCCGGTGATGGTCACGGTTTCCACCGTAGTGCCCTTCAACATGCCGGACTTCGCGAGGTTGCCGTCGTGGCAGCTCAGGCAGGTAATAATACCGAAGTAGCCGTCAGAGGGACTGGCAGGATACGAGCCGGTGACGTAGTTCGGCAGCGTAACGCTATAACCACCGCCGCCAAACACCAGCGTTTGGCCGTAGAGCGGGGACATGTCCTCGCCCCACAGCGCGAAGTTCCCGCTGTTGGCGGTAGTGGCCGCACCGTTCCCGGCGGAGCCGCTGTGCGGCGCGTGGCAGGCAATGCATCCACGGCCATACACGTTGTGCGCTCCGAGAACGTCTTGCGTGGGTGATGTGACCTGAGCAGCGGCGAAACCCGCCACGCCCAGCATCACGATAAGTGCAAATGCGATTCGTTTCATGGTTGAAGCCTCCTGTAAGAATGGAAATATTTCCTCTCAATTTCACTGCGAGGAGCGATCCTCACTAACCAGAGAGGGCAGGCCGGCCGGACCGGCTCCTCTCCGTAATGGCTGTCGATTGAAAGCCAAAACTCTTTGCCGTTCATAACCCACCCGTTCCCGGCGCTTTTCCCGGCGCATTTTCTGACTGCGTCTTGGGGGCAGCGGGTTTCTGCCCGGGATCGGTCTTCTTTCCAGTCGCGGCGCGCCGGTCCCTTTCCGCCTTGGCTTCGGCGTCCGTGATGTAGCGAAACACCTGGACCCGTCCGGGGAACTGTTCGCTGGTGATGATGCGGTTATTGTGGTTGTCCGCGGCAATTCCATAGAGGGCTTGGAATTGTCCCGGATACCAGCCGTGGTCGCCAAAGTAGATCAACAACTGTCCTTCTTTGTTGTACACCTGAACCCGGCTCTGGACTTCATCCGCCACCCAGATATGCCCGTCGCAGTCGACGGCAATTCCCTTGGGCCGGGCAAAATGCCCGGGGCCATCACCGGGCGTCCCGAACTCGCTGATGAAAACTCCATCCGCATCAAAAATCTCCACGCGGTTGTTCAAGGTGTCCGTGACGAAGACGTTCCCTTCTTTGTCCACGGCCACGTTCGTCGGAAGTGAGAAATCGCCAGGACTCGTTAAGGTGTGTCTCTTTCCGCCGGTTCCAATCCGCCGCAGCAGGGTGTATTTGTCCGCATCGAACACCAGGACCTGGTCCTGCTGCGTATCCACGACATAGACAAATCGGTTCGCGGTATCGATGGCGATTCCGGCGGGCGAAACCAAATCCGCCGCGCCAAATTGGGCTTCCGGCTGGTGCTTGGGATTGAGCACCAGCACGTGGTGCAGCTTCACATCGGTCACAAACAGCCGGTCGTCATCGTCCACGGCCAGACCGTTGATCATGGGCAAGTGCGCGTCTTCACCGTTCTTGATCAATTGCAACTTGCCCGCCGGGTCATGTGGAAAAATAAAGATGGCCCCCACCGCCTGGTCCGCGGCATAGACGTTTCCCTCGGAGTCCGCCGCCACGCCATAGACCCGCATCATCTGGAAACCGACCTTCTGCTGTATATCTTTCACCGTCCGGTCAGGCTGTTCACCGGCCAGGCGATCCATCCAGGATTGCTTCGGCTTCTGGTTGGCCTGTAACCCCGCCCAATCGATTTTCTGACCGGTGAGGATGCTCTGGAAAGCGACGCGCGGGATCTCCGGCGGGTTCGGCCAGACGATTTTGGTGATGTCCAGCGACATCCTTTTCGGTTGAAAGCTCGGGTCGGTGGTAGGTTTGTTCTTGTTCGACTTTTTCTGTGCTGGGGAGGGAACCCCGCTCAATAGGACAGCCAACACCAGCGCCAGAATCATCCAGCTCTGTTCTGCAATTCTCCAATTGGAGCGATACTTAAGCATTTTTTCAATCTCCGTCTAACGCAATTGCATCGTTCCTTCCGCGTGGCAGGTCCTGCAAAACGCCATGTTCGGCTCTTGATCCTTCACCAGGAGCCCGCGATTCGCCGAAGCGTGGGGTTGGTGGCAGCTCAGGCAGCTCAGCTTGATCACACCCTTGCCTTTGGGATCGGGAACATCGGAAACGGGATGGTGCTCCACGGGGTGACCGAAGCCGTACTGCAAGGGCAGTACGGGAACCTTGCGAAAATAGTTAACCGGCAGTTTTACCTTGCCATTGAAGATCGTTACCAATTGCTGGCCTTCCACCTTCTCGGGGTTGGCTTCGGGCCCGTGGCACTCCAGGCACAGTTCGTTCACGTTCGCCTTGCGCAGCAGATGGGTGTTGTTGCCGCCATGCGGCTCGTGGCAGGTGGCGCAGCCCAGGTCAGAGGCGGGTTGGTGCAAGTGCTTCTTCTTGAAATCCTCAGACCGTTCGGGGTGGCAGGCCAGGCACGCGGACACGGGGTTGGGTTGCAAGAAGCCCGGCGTCTGACCGCCATGGGGATTGTGGCAAACCGTGCAATCCTCTTGCGCTCCCGGGTGCGGCACCTTGGCGGAGGCGATCTGCTTGGCCTGCTCCTCGTGGCAGACTACGCAGGTGGACTTGACGTCCTTCTGCGTCAGCACCACCTTGCCGTTTTTGGCAGGCTGATGGCAGTCGTCGCACTCCTTGCTTTCAAACGGGCTGTGCAGGAAGGCCTGCATCAGTTTCGGCGAATTCGACTGGCGGGCGTCGTGGCACTGGATGCAATCGGCCGTCTCAAATGGTTGGCCATGGTGCGCCTTGACGATCGCCGCATCCTTCACGTCGTGGCAGTCAGTGCACAGCGCCGGGGCGTCTTTGGTCAGGTGATAGGCGAATTCGCGATGTTCGGGATCGCCGGTCTTGTGAATAATGTGGCAGGTGTCGCAACCACCGTCGAGCGCCGGATGACGGCTTCCGCCCTTGGCAACATGCACCCCGACGTCGTGACAAGTCAGGCAGAGATTTTGCGTCTGGTCACCCGACATTGCCTTCAACAGCAGGGCCGGGTTGTCGGACTTGTGAGGGTCGTGGCACTTCAGACAATCACGAGCATCCGGAGGATGAATCCTGCCGGAGAGGGTGGAGGGGTTCTTGTCTTTGTGGCAGGTGTAGCACAGGCCTACCGGGGTGGCGGAGATTAACTTCACGCGGGTGATGTCCTTGTTCACGCGAACTTCGTGGCAGGCCAGGCAGCCGCCCGCCAGCGTGGAGTGCGCCGACTTCGCTTTGGTTTTGTCTGTATGGCACTCGAGACATTTTGCCGCGCCAACCTTCTCGTCGAGCGTCGGGTGCTTGGCTGCCTCGAGCTGCGGGACCATGAGGCCCATCAATAGCGCGAACATCAGGACCCTGTTCGCAACCCAACTCCTAAGATATGGGTTCTGAATTACGGGAACATTCTGCGATCCCGCGTTTACACGCATAAGACGGGTTTCGGGCTTAAGGCTTCTTGTTTCAACATTAGGGTGATCTGTGAGGTAGGCAGAAGAAATTTTGCTAACCGTCATGACCAAAGCTGTCGGAAGGGGGAATAGTTGCCCTTTGGACGCGACGGCTGACTGAATTCCGCGAGATTTGTCCTTTGCAAGCATTGTCTCGAAACCCCACGAGCGAAGTATAGATAGCAAGGCCTTCGCCAAACGTACGAATAATTTGTCCCCCTAGACCATTAAAGAGCGTTCATTTTCTATACGTTCCGGCCTGTGTGGATTTTGATATCGGGCATGTGCGGTGGTTTGCAGCATGGTGCGCTAATTTGCACAACAGTCTGTTTTGTAATGGGGTTACTCGCGTAGATGACTTAACCCCAAGAGATAAATGGCACCTTATGACATATTGTCATTTCGAGGGGACCGTTTGTTGCCGAATGCGTATTCGGTTCTGGCATCGGCCCTGCGCCGTACGCTCAGGTCAGGAGTACGCAGATCTACGCAAAAAGTCTGGGTAAAAATGTCCCAGTAGTACGGCGGCGTGAAGCCCGGGATATGGCAGGTGCTTGCCTCTAACTACTTTGGGCATTATCGGGCATTTGTGGTTTATCCATAATGCGATCCTGACATCCGGCGTTCCAATCGCTCAAAAATTTTCAGTTCCGCCCCGGGATGCAATTGCACCTGTCACCCCCCTGCGAATTCAGGTTGACCCCTCGCGGCCATATCGGCGACCATAAACGGCCCAAAGCCGCGTTATTCGCATTCTGGATTAGGGGGTAAGACATGGTGCAAGGAGAGATGAATTCCGAAGCCGGCGAGGCGAGCAAAAGCGCGGGAGAAAAACCCCAGCGCGAGCCCGCCATTCCGGATGAAATGCGCGCCATCGTTTTGGACGGAGTCGGCTTCTCCCACTTGGGAGTGCGCCGTGTACCGACGCCCCGCCCGGGCCCGCAGCAGATGTTGGCGCGCGTGGATGCCGCCGGGATTTGCACCTCCCTCATCAAGCTGATCGAACAAGGTCCGAACCATCCGCTCCTTTCCGGGTGGGACATCACGCGCTTTCCGCTCATTCTCGGCGACGAAGGCTCGGTCACCCTGGTCGAGGTCGGCCCCGACCTGCGCGCGCGCTACTGTCCCGGACAGCGCTACGTCATTCAGCCCGCGGTGGACAGCGCGCCCATCAACCATCGCGAGCGCTACCGTGACCACGCGCGGGGAGTCAACAAGGTCGCGGTGGGCTACACGCTGGGCGGGCATTTGGCGGAATACATCCTGATCAGCGAAGAGGTTCTGGCTGCCGGCTGCTTGCTTCCGCTTCCCGATGCCACCCTGCCCTATGCCCATGCGGCGTTGAGCGAACCCTTCTCCTGCGTCATCTCGGCGCAGGATCACCACCTCCATCTGACCCAGGGCAACCCGCTCGGCCCACGAGGAGTGGTGAGAGGGTTGAAGCCGGGTGGGGTAACTGTAATTCTGGGGGCGGGCGCTATGGGACGCATGCACGTGGCCCTGGCCATGAGCTATCGGCCCCGCGCGATAGTGGTCGCGGACCTAGTGGAATCGCGCCTGGAGTTGGTTATGATTCTCTTTGGCTCCCGGGCCGCCGCGCTCCGCGTCGGGCTGCGCACCCTCAACCCCGCGCGCGAGGACCTACAGCAGGTGGTGAACGAGTTGACGAATTATGCCGGCGCTGACGACGTCATCGTTGCCGTGGGTGCGCGCCAGGCTATAGCCGATGGCCAGAGCCTGCTCGGCCGCGGCGCGGTTCTGAACCTGTTCGGCGGATTGAAAAAAGGAGAGGACACGGTAGGATTTGACACCAGCCTGGTGCATTACAAGGAAATCAACATCACCGGCTCCAGTGGCGGCTCGCCCTGGGATGTGGCGCGCACGCTGGAGTTGATGGCCGCGCGCGAAATCGATGCGGGCGATCACATTGCGCGCATCGGCGATCTTGCCCACACGGCGGAATTCCTGCAAATGATCAAGGCGCAAGCCATCGACGGCAAGGCGGTGGTCTATCCCCATCGGCCGAGCAGCGAAATTCTCGCGGTAAAATCCTGGACGGCGCGGGACGAAAAGCAGTGGTTAGTGGATAGTGGTTAGTGGCTAGTAGCGCCGACCTTTAGGTCGGCACGTGCCGGGCCAAAGCCGGCGCTACGATGAGTGGCCAGCCACTAACCACTAGCCACTGATCACTTCTCTTAAGGACGAACTCGTGGCATTAACCGGCCATCGCACCTTCGTGGGATTCGGGTTCGGAGCCATTCAGGCGGGCCTATTTCTCTACGAAGCTTTTCGCTCCGGGGGCTTTGCCCGTCTGGTGGCGGGGGAGGTGGCGCCGGACGCCGTGGAATCCCTGCGCCGCAGCGCCGGGTGCTACGCGGTGAACGTGGCCCACGCCGATCGCGTGGAAGCGGCGCAGGTCGGTCCGGTGCAGATTGAAAATCCCGCCGCGCCCCTGGACATCGCGCGTCTGGTGGAGGCGGTGGCCGAGGCGGAAGAAATTTCCACCGCCGTGCCCAGCGTCCATTTCTATGCCGGGCCGGGGCCGGGCAGCATCCATCGCATCCTGGCGCAGGGACTTCGCAAGAAAGCCGCCGGCGGCGGACCGCGCGCGGTGGTTTACGCCGCCGAGAATCACAATCACGCGGCGGAGATTCTGGAGGCGGCGGTCTTTGACGAAATCCCCGCCGCCGAGAAAGCCCCGGTGCGCGCGCGGGTATGCTTTCTCAACACGGTCATTGGCAAGATGAGCGGAGTGGTCTCCGAGGCGGGCGAAATTCAAGCCCGGCAATTAGCCAGCGTCACCCCCGATGCCTCGCGCGCCTTCCTGGTGGAAGCCTTCAATCGCATCCTGATTTCGCAAGTGTGCTTTCCGAAAATGGTGGGCGAGCCGCGTTTCCAACGGGGCATTACGGTCTTCGTGGAAAGGGAAGACCTGCTCCCCTTTGAGGAGGCGAAGTTGTACGGCCACAACGCCACCCACGCGCTGGCCGCTTACCTCGGTTCCTTGCGCGGACTCGAACTCATCGCCGACTTGCGCCAGACTCCCGACCTTCTGGGATTCATTCGCGCCGCGTTCTTGGAAGAATCGGGTGAGGCGTTGATTCGCAAGCATGCCGGCAAGGACCGCTTGTTCACGCCCCAAGGATACCGCGAGTATGCGGACGACCTGCTGGCGCGGATGACCAATCCTCATTTGCAGGACAGCGTGGAACGCGTGGGCCGCGATCCGCGCCGCAAGTTGGGTTGGGACGACCGCCTGGTGGGAACCTTACGCGTGGCCTTGCAGCAAAACGTTGTGCCCCGCCGCTACGCTCTGGGGACCGCCGCCGCCCTGGCGACACTCGACCCCTCATTTCTGAAAACGGATATGCCCGCGCGCGACCTGCTGGCGCCCATCTGGGGCCACGAAGCGGTGGAGACGAAAGAAGCCCAGCAGGTTCTCCGCCTGATCGAAGAAGCCAAGCCCCGGCTGAAACGGTGGAGCGACTCGGGATTCCAAGCACTCCATTAGGGAGAATGCAATAGGCAATAGGTAGTAGGCAGTAAGCAGAACGCGCGAGGTGGACATCGTTCGATCGGTTCATCGGGGCATCGGGTCGTTGAAAAACTTCTGATGCAGGAGGAAATTCAGCCCCTTCCCACAATTTCATTGTGGATAGTCCGAAAATGCCCAAGAATAACCACAAATGGTGGCACGATGTGGTTGTAAGACATTCATTTAAAACGGTTTATCCTGGAAAAGTCGTTCTCATCATTTAAATTGTTCTGCATTGTTTTCATAGACTTAGCGGAACCGATGGGCATTTTGGAGCTTTTTGCTGGCGCGCCCCCAGGCGGGTTAGGGTCAAGCTTGCCAAGAAGAAAATTCTGCCTTTCGTCAGAATCTTACCGAAGCGGGCGCAACAGCGAGTTCAGCCCATGAACGCTGGCGGGGCGAGGAACTGCGGACCTCAGACAGCAGAGGTCCGGGTTTCGCTTGCTCGATGAGAATTTCTGGACTTGGCGAGACATCCCGACTAACAACACTCCTCACCCTGCAACGCTTTCTTCCCTTCCAGGCAGATGACGGGAACCGCAACCAGCGCGGCGGCGGGGTCTATCCAGCGGATATGAAGCAGCGCATTGAGGACTAAGCC
Source organism: Terriglobia bacterium (assembly GCA_049522495.1). Taxonomy (GTDB): domain Bacteria; phylum Acidobacteriota; class Terriglobia; order UBA7540; family UBA7540; genus Bog-366. The sequence continues at coordinate 3,419 of JBEKNU010000081.1, read as the reverse complement.
GGCAAGGGTTATGCCGGCCAGATAGGCACAAGTTGCTGACTGCACCGCGTCGGCGGTCAATGCCGCGTTGCGAGCCGCTTTTCCGGCTCTTCGCTTCGCCGAACTCAGCAGGGGCATGACCACGAGCGCGGCAATGGTGACGCCTATGCCGATCCAACTTGTGTCGGGCCGCACCTGCTGCCACAGCGCGAGGGCGGAGCTCAGGGTGATGACCGCAGCGAGCAGGAAGAGAAGAATGCCCGCCAGCCTCGTGGCCCGAGCAGTGCTCAGAGCGAAGCGTGGGAGGAATTGCAGAAGCACCACGACCGCCGACAAGAGTTCGATCAAACTATCCGCGCCAAAGGCCAAAAGCACGGGGCTCCGCGCGCGCCATGCAGAGAAGAGCGCAAGGGCGCACTCCACCACCATCCAGATCAGCGTGACCACCTGCAACCGCATAATCTGGCTCGAAATTTCGCCGGAAGTTCCTGCGCATCCCGAGGTGTGCGTCAATGTCCCGCGTCCTGTTTCTTCTTCAAAGCTCATAATGCCTGTATCGCCGCCCCGCCACATCCTACCCTGGCATAGCAAGTGTAGCGCGGACCCCCGTCTTTGGGGTCCGCGGCTCTTCTCTTGCAAAAACCGGGGATCTCAAAGGTAGACGTCTACCTTCAGGTTCGGAAGCGCGAGTCTCGGGAAGAACCGCAGACCTCAAAGGCGGAGGTCTGCGCTACGCTCGCTTGAATCCGGCTCGGGAATCAACCCTCGGTTATACCCGCGACGAACTCAAGGCCAAGCGCTTCTTTGACCTCGTCAACCCTGACGACGTGGGGGCTACCTAGAAGGCCACGATTGCGAAGATGTCACGGTCATAAAGGAACCGACGCCGCCGACCCGGACAAGCGATCAATCTGCGCGAGATGCCGCGCGGAGGTAATAGTAAATAGAGTCAACGAGCGCCGAAGGAGCGCGCCAGCCAGCCTAAGTGTCCTTGGCCAGTTCAAGCGCTTCGGCCGGGGTAATGGCCTTCAGGCTCAAGACATCCTGACGTTCATTGATGGAATCTCGCAGATCCTTTTCGTCCGTCACGATTATCGGTAGGGAAATCAAGCCGGCCCTGACGATATAACGGTCCTCTTTAGGTATGCCGTCGACTGTTACGGTGGGGAGATCTGGCGGCTCGGTTGTTTCGATAATGAACTTGGCCGAATTGTAGACGAAGTCCGTAAGGAAAAATACTGTCTGTGTCAGATATTGGGGCTGATCGAAGAACTCCGCGAGACGGCCTAGGTATTTCTCCCTCATTGTCCTATCCACGACAATGCGGTGACAATTCTGGCCAATGAGTTGGATCAGATTAGTGCACGTTTCGTCGTCCTCACACTTCGCGTTTTGTTTCTTGATGGCGAAAAACAGCACCATGATGTCGAGAAGGAATCGATGTTTCACAGTTTAGGTTTTGCTAAGGGCTTTAAGATAGTCGGTTAGTTCAGTTAGACTCTGCTCAAAGAAATCCGGAAGGCCGCCGTCCACTTGGCCGAACTGGTTTATTTCGCGCTTGCCCACTTCGGCAACGCCGTTCTTGTTCTGAAAGTAGTAAAGCGCCACATCAGCGGGACTCCATTCGCCTTGAGCCACAGAGTTAAGGATGGTATGAAGCACGTGCTCGCTGTGGGTCTCGATAAAGAACTGGATGTTCTCCTTCTTGGCCACTGTGAGGAGCATGCGCGTGAGCTCGCATTGCTTCTTGGGGTGCAGGTGGGCTTCGGGCTCCGAAAGTAGGATAGTCTGGTTCGGCTGCGCGAGTGCAATCGGCACCAAAATAAACGGCAACTGGTTCGCGCCGGTGCCTTCGTTCGCGAAGAGTGTTCCTGGCTTTTGATTCGTAGCAGCCCTGGCCCAGATAATCACCTTCCTGGGTGGCAGAAGCTCGAACCTGATCTGAATTCCCAGCAGGCCCTCAAGCCTCTTGGATACTTCTTCCTCGAGATTGCGATCGTAGGCGAGAAGCGCAGCGAGCGCCAGGGCTCTATCCGGAAGCGAAATAAGTTCAAGACCGGTTGGCCGAAAGCTCGGAAGGGGATAACCCCATTCTTCGAACCCTCGAATCGGGAGAATTGGGCGTAATGATTCTAGGAGTCTTAGAACACTTTCGCTCAGTCGTTGACCAATCAAATTGGCGGTTGTTATTGCCTGGGGTGTGGAACCTGGAGAAGGGGCGTAACCGCTTGCGAATATCAACCTGAAATTATCAGTCGGAGCGAGATTCACCTGAATGCCAGCAATTGGAAAAGGCAGTTGAAGTGATCCGGGCTGTATCCCTTTCATCCACTCCCATCGTGCCAAACCGTAAGCGGTCGCGCCCGTGTCGAGCATTCCTGAGTGCGCAACTAGATTGTTTTCGCGAATCGTGACCCGGAATTCGATTTTGACAGGCGGGAATGCATTGTTGGACGTATCATTTGTATAGTCCCCGGCGAGTTCGACTTCTAGATCTTCATGACCTCTGCGTACCACTTGCCTAAAATCACCGAGATCAACAAGCTCGCCCCCGGGGAAAAGGTAAGGCTGCTCCTGTGACGTCTGCTTCCTCTCCAGAGGCTGGCAGAACACGTTATTCCCTCGCGCCGCCGCCTGGCGCAGCGCAAGCAGTGCCTGAAAGATGCTCGATTTCCCGCTATTATTCGGGCCGATGAAGACAGTAATAGGCGCAGCCTCGATTTGGGTGTCCGCATGGAGCTTGAAGTTCTTAAGGCGGATGCTCTTTAACATGTCGTCATTATAATCCAGTCAAGCAAGCAAGAGTAGCTCTCCCCCTCCTTCGCATCATCAGCGGTTCTTCTTCAGGAATAATCACGAATAATGTCTTGGTATTCCTCCAAAAGATCGCCGCTGATGTTCTCCACGTGCTGGCAAACCAGTTGAGGGGTTTTAGGCATATCGTTGTGCTCATCCGCCACTAGAGGGCGGGTAAGGATTTGACAAGCTTAACGGTTTCAAGGCTCACGCGGATGACCTGGCCCACGAGGCGCACGATGTATTCGGGGTCGTCGGCGCGGTTGGGGTCGGAGCGGATGCCGCTGTGCTTGTCTTCCGTCACCTGGTATTGGTCAATCACCCATTCGAGCGCGCTGCGATTGCCCAGGCGGTATTCAAAGGTTTCGGGGGGAATGCCGCCCAGCGTTAGGGAATCGTTCACCTTGAGCGAGCGGTGGTCCTTCGCGAGGCGCATCCTCTCTTCCACGCGATAGGAGAGCGGAATCGTAGCGCCGACCTTGAGGTCGGCATTTCGTAGAGGCGGCTTTACGCCGCCATGGCGAGGTAAACTCGCCGCTACGTCCGCTCCCAAAAGGCGAGATGATGTCTCGATGAATTTTAACGGCCACGGTTCGAACTTTTCGTAATCAATGTGCAGCCTCGCCAGTTCCTTCCCGGCCTTC
>JBEKNU010000080.1:0-26693 GCA_049522495.1 Terriglobia bacterium | reverse complement strand
CAGCCGTAGGTTCCGCAGCCGCAGCGATAGGGGCTGTGATAATCAATGGAAACATGGCCGCCCTCGCCCGCAATTCCGTTTTTGCCGTGATAAATTTTGTGATTGATGATGATGCCCGTGCCGATGCCGGTGCTCACGGTGACGTAGAAAACATCTTTGTAACCCACCGCGGCGCCGAACAGGGCTTCCGCCAATCCCGCGGCGTTGGCGTCATTTTCCAGTTTGGCGGGCAGGCCGAATTCCTTCCCCACCAGCTTCGTAAGTTCGATGTTCCTCCAGCCGGGCAAATTGGGCGGATTAAGCACCACCCCGGTCTTGGGATTCAGCGGGCCGGGCGCGCAAATGCCGATGCCCCCCACGTTTTCCTTTCCTCCTGCCGCGCGCAACAGGCGTCCAATCAGGTGAATGATCTGCGCATAACTTCTGCCAAATCCCTTTTCCGCGCACGTAGGAACGATCTGCGATTCCACCAGCCGCCCCTTCAGCGTCACTAGCCCTCCGGCCACTTTCGTGCCCCCCACATCGATGCCAATAATCAACTTCCCCATAAGCTGCGGTCTCCTTTCGCGCTCCACAGATTACGCAGATTACGCAGATTAGACAAGGGGGAAAGGAAGGGGGAAAGGAAGGTGTCAGGTATCAGGTGTCAGTAAAACCCTAAAACAAGGTGGCAGGCATCAGGTGTTAGGGCCTTTCTGGGACCTGACACCTGACACCTGACACCTGATACCTGACATTGCCCCCTGGCACCTGACACCTTCTTGCCGCCCTTGCCTAATCTGTGAAATCTGCGTAATCTGTGGACTATGTCACGAGGGCGCGCCGCACGCTTGATTGAGGTTTCCCCCACCGATGTGGCGATCCCGGACAAGCTGTATTTCCGCATCGGTGAAGTCAGTGAGTTGACGCGCACCAAAGCCTTCGTCCTGCGCTACTGGGAAACCGAATTCCCCTCGCTGCGGCCGGTGAAGGGCAAGTCCGGACACCGGCTTTACCGCCGCAAGGATGTGGAACTGATCTTCCAAATCCGCCGGCTCCTCTACGAAAAGGGGTTCACAATCGAAGGGGCGCGCCGGTATTTGGCGAGTGATGGCAAGAATCCCGCGGAGCAGACGCCCTTGTTTCAATCTGCCGTGGACGTGGCGGGAATCAAGGCCATCCGGCAGGAGTTGCAGACGATATTGACAATGCTTTCGCGGAAGTGCTAGCGTGGAAGGGCAGTGGTTAGTGGGGAGTGGTTAGTGGCTGGTTTTTCGGAACCCTTGGCCGGCTTTCGTACTAATCACTAAGCACTGGCCACTAATCACTGCTCTTTTCGGGACGTAGCGCAGCCTGGTAGCGCACTTGCTTGGGGTGCAAGGGGTCGGCAGTTCAAATCTGCCCGTCCCGACCAATAAGGCAGTGATGAGTGACAAGTGACGAGTGAAGAGCTTCTTTTCTTGCTTGTCACTCGTCACTTTTCACTGGTCACTGTACTTTCGGGGCGTAGCGTAGCCTGGTAGCGCGCTTGGTTCGGGACCAAGAGGTCCCCAGTTCAAATCTGGGCGCCCCGACCACCTCCTTCCATATCATCAGCTCAGGAAAGGCTCTCGACATCGATCCGCCTCCGCGTGCGCGAGATCGCGGAATGGTACGGTCCCGCCTCCCCCAGCTCCATCCGCAGAACCCGACGTAACGCCGGCGAGTCATTCGCTCAGCACGCCATTCCCCCCTCCGATTTCACGGAATCTCACCCACCAGACTTTATGTCCCTCGACTTCACAACCACCGAGTGCCAGAATCAGGCCCCGCCGAAACGACGGAGCCCGGCAAGCCTTCCTGGCCGGGATGGTTATCGTCTTGCTCCTTCCGCCGGTTGGGGGGTGGGAAGCCCCAAGGAGTTGATGAAGTATGCAGCAGATAACTCATGATGTCCTCATCCTGGGAACCGGGCTCGCGGGTTTGCGCGCTGCCGTGGAGATCTGTATCAAAACGCGGGGTAAAGCCGACATCGGTATTGTGTCGAAGGTGCAAGTCATGCGCTCGCATTCCGTGTGTGCGGAAGGTGGCACCGCCGCGGTGATGCGCCCCGAGGAAGGGGACAGCCTTGAGTTGCACGCCTGGGACACGGTGAAAGGAGCCGATTTCCTGGCAGACCAGGATGTTGTGGATCGTTTTGTGAGAACCTCGCCCGATGAAATCCGGCGGCTCGAGCACTGGGGATGTCCGTGGTCCCGCCGCGAAGACGGCCGCATTATGCAGAGGCCGTTTGGGGGCCATTCCTTTCCGCGCGCGTGCATGGCGGCTGACAAGACCGGCTTCTTCGAAATGCAGGCCCTCTACGACACCCTGGTCAAATACCCGAACTTCCGGCGCTACGACGAGTGTTTCGTTACTTCCTTGCTTCTCGAAGGCGAGCGATTCGCCGGGCTTACGCTCTACGATCTGCCCAGAGGCGAGTTTTGCATCTTGCGCGCCAAGGCGCTGCTGATTGCCTCGGGAGGTTTGGGAAACCTTTATGGGTTCACCACCTACTCGCAAACCGTCACGGGTGACGGACAGGCCATCGCCTATCGTGCGGGCCTGCCCTTGGAGGATCCGGAGTTCCTGCAGTTTCACCCCACCGGGTTGGTGCCCTCGGGCATCCTGATGACCGAAGGCTGCCGCGGGGAAGGCGGCTACCTGCGCAACAATAAGGGCGAGCGCTTTATGGAGAAGTACGCGCCCAAGATGATGGAGCTGGCGCCCCGCGATATCGTTTCCCGGTCCGAGATGACAGAAATCCTCGAGGGACGTGGCTTTCCGGGACCCGAGGGGCTTGATTACATCAACCTCGATTTGACGCACCTGGGGGCCGAGCGGATCAACAAACGTTTGCCCTTGATTCGGGAAGTATGCATGAAGTTCCTGGGAATCGATCCGATCACGCAGGCGATCCCCATTCGCCCGGTGGCTCACTACTCCATGGGCGGCATTGAGGCTGACATCGACGGCCGGACCAAGGTGGAAAACATTTGGGCCGCCGGCGAGGTGGCGTGCCACTCGATGCACGGCGCGAACCGCCTGGGGTGCAACTCCACGGCGGAATGCCTGGTGTGGGGCGGCATCACGGGCGGCGAGATCTCGAAGCACTTGGAATCGGGCGCGAAGCTCAGCGACGTGCCGGAAGACAAGGTTCGGGAAGAAGAGAAACGTGTTTTCGACGGCCTGCTGAAGCGAAGTGGAACGGAGAACCCGGCCCACATCCGCCGGGAGCTACGGACCCTGATGGATAAACACGCGGGTGTCTACCGCACCGGCGAGTCCATGCAAGAGGGCTTGGACAAGATTGCCGACTTGAAGCGGCGCTTTCTGAATATCACTCTCCAGGACAAAAGCCGCATTTACAACACCAACCTCATTCAGGCGCTGGAAACCGAAAACATGCTGGACTTGGCCGAGGTCCTGCTCTTTGCGGGTCTGGCTCGCCAGGAATCGCGCGGAGGACACGCCCGGACGGATTTTGCCAAACGCGACGACGAGAAGTTCCTGGGCCACTCCATGGTCCACTACACGGGCGGCAAACCGAAGCTGGAATATAAACCCGTGACCATTACTAATTGGAAGCCGGTGGAGCGGAAGTATTAAGGAGGCGGGCATGGCCGAAATCAAAAGGTACGATGATCGGCTCGGGCTGTGGGGATGGCTCGGGGGTGGACGTTGGGGTGTGGAGCGCTACGCTTACATCCTGCATCGCCTCACCGGGCTCGGCATCTTATCTTACTTCCTGATGCACGTTGTGGTCACGAGCCTGCGCGCCCGGGGGATCTACCTCTGGGTTGAAGGGGGAATCTTTCACCAGCCCATTTTCAAGTTCGGGGAGTTTCTGGTCTTCGCAGCGTTCGCATACCATGCCTTTAACGGCGTCCGCCTGGTGCTCGTGGAACTCGGCTTCGCGGTGGGCAAGCCCATCGAACCAGTCTATCCCTACAAGACGTCGCTGAACGTCCAGCGGCCCCTGCTGGTTGTCATGATGGCCCTGGCGGCGATTTTTCTCGCCGCGGGCGGGTATGAATTCCTGGGATTGGGGAAGTAGGAGGGGAAATGCGCGAAACGAAATACTGGACCTGGCACATGGCGGCGGGAGTGGTGATCCTCTTCCTGCTCGGCCTCCATATGGCCATCATGCACCTCGGTGGCATCACTCACCTGTACGCGCCTCTCGGTGGTGAGGCGATTTCCAAAGCGAACAGCCTCTTTCGCGATGGCAAACTGCTCTTCACCGTCACTTACGTTCTCCTTCTTGCCGTTGCGCTCTATCACGGTCTCTATGGCCTGCGGACCATCCTGTTTGAGTTGACGCTGAAACCTGCCGCCGAAAAGGCCATCACCGTAGTCCTGCTCATGGTGGGACTGGGCCTGCTCGGCCTGGGCACGTGGGGGGCCATCGCGGCCCATGCCATCGCCAAAGCCGGAGTGAGGGGGTAGCTATGCCGGAGAACAGCCAAACCACACGATCCATCAACTTCCACGTCACTCGTTACAATCCCGAGCACGATCGCGCGCCCTACGTCCAGACATATACGATTCCCGTGCGTGCCGGTATGACGGTGCTGGACGGCCTGCACTATATCAAAGAGAATTTGGATGCCTCGCTCGCCTGGCGCTATTCGTGTCGCATGGGCATCTGTGGGTCGTGCGGCATGCTCCTGAACGGCCACCCGACGTTGGCCTGCAACACCCAGATCCTGCACATCGCGACGAGGGATCTTACGGTAAGCCCCTTGCCGAATTTTGACATTATTCGTGACCTCGTCCCCGACCTTATGACGATGTTGGAGAAACATCGCTCCCTCAAACCTTACATCGTGCGAGGGGATGAAGCGGAAATCAACGACCCGCAAGGGGAGTTCTACCAGTCACCCGCGGAGCTTGAGCGCTATCTTCAATTCAGTTACTGCATCAAGTGCGGCTGCTGCATGGCGGCGTGCCCTACGTTGGCGACCGACGCACGGTATCTGGGGCCCATGCCTTTGTCGGCTGCGCAGCGGTATAACCAGGACACGCGGGACGATGGGCGGCGCGAGCGCAACGCTCAGACCGGTTCCGCGCACGGGGCATTCCGCTGCCACTACGCCGGCGAATGCTCCCGCGTTTGCCCCAAGGGTGTTGACCCCGCCAAAGCAATCCAGCACCTCAAGCGGCAGTTGGTGCTGGAATATCTCCTTTTGATTCGCCGAAAAAAACCCTGCCAGAAGTTGCACGGGCCGGGCCAGGCGAAACCTCTCGCAAACATCCCCACCGCGCCCGCCAAGACCGTCTAAGTGAATTCCCCAACGGTTCCGAGTTTCCCTGCTGCGCAGGTGGGGCCGCAACCCAAAGAGGCTTCCACCACAGCCACAGAGGTCACGGAGAACAGATGCAGATAAAAACTGTTGGTCAACAAACTGAGGAACCGTTATTTCCACCAACGTAGGCGGAAGTGCTTTTCTCAGAGGTCTCTGTGTGCTCTGTGGTGAACCTTTCGTTTGGATTACCCTGCGTGCGGAGCGGAGAGGAGGCCCTGGCCGAATTCCAGGCCTTTTTCGAAGGCGGCGAGGTTCAGATGTTCGGTTCCTTTGGGCACGGAATCGGCAATCGCTTTGCGGACGGCTGGGGGCGTGGCGAGTCCCGTGAGCGCGGTGACAAAGCCGACCATCACCATGTTGAGCACCAACTTGCGGCCCAACTCCTCCGCAAAGCGCGTGGCGGGAATCCCGTAGCTGCGGATATCGCGATCCGCCTTTGGCAGGTGAATCAAGTCTTGTTCATAGAGCAGCAACCCGCCCGGCTTCAGGTCTGACCCAAAGCGCGTGTGAGCCTCCTGCGACATCACCACCAGGATGTCGGGTTGCGTGAGGTAGGGATAAAGGATGGGCTCACCGGAGACAATCAACTGCGCGCTGCACGCGCTGCCGCGTGCTTCCGGGCCGAAGCTCTGCGTCAAGGTCGCGAATTTGCCGTCGTGGATCGCCGCAGCATTGCCGATCACCATGCCCGCCAGGATCACGCCCTGCCCGCCGAATCCTGCGATACGGATTCCTGAGCTGATCATCAGGCCCCTCCCCAGCCGGCGAAATCGACTGACACTCCAACTCCAGCGGCGGCAGCCCCGCCATGAATAACCCTGCCCCCGCGAGCCGGGAGCGGCGCCATGCGCGCAGCAGGTATTCGCCGACGCTTGGCGGCGCGCCCGGCAGAAAAGCTCGGGGGACACCGGGGCTGGACCCGTTTCGCTACCTAAGCGGCGGCGGGTTGGTCCAGCTTGGACGCCATCACGTTGACAAGCTCTTGGACCGCCGCAGCGCTCTTCCGGAGAGCCGCGGTTTCTTCCTCGGTAAGCTTGGCTTCGAAGATCTTCTCGATTCCTCCTGCCCCGAGCTTAACGGGCACCCCGACGAAGAGGTTGTGGATCCCATACTCGCCTTCCAGGAATGCGGAGCAGGGGAGCACCCGCTTTCGGTCATTGAGAATCGAATCAACCATTTCGACCGCTGCCGCCGAGGGAGCATAGTAGGCGCTGCCCGATTTCAGATACTTGACAATCTCGGCGCCACCGTCTCGCGTACGTTTTACGAGGCTCTGAATCGTCTCCGCGTCCAGCAAGTCCGTAAGGGGAATACCGGCCACGCTCGTATACCGCACCAAGGGCACCATGGTGTCACCATGGCCACCCAGGACAAAGGCCGTGACGTCTTTGATGGATACATCCAGCTTCTGCGCGACAAAGGTGCGGAAGCGAGCTGTATCCAGGATGCCGGCCATTCCGATCACCCGGTTTTTGGGAAAACCACTGATCTTGTATGCCACGTGACACATCGCATCGAGGGGGTTTGTTACTACAATCAGAATGCAGTTGGGAGAGTACTTAATGATGTTCTCCACGGAGTTTTTGACGATGTCATAGTTGGCCCATAGTAAATCGTCCCGGCTCATCCCTGGCTTGCGGGGGAAGCCGGCAGTCAGCACCACAATGTCGGAGTTGGCGGTCGGCTCATAGTTCGTACCGCCGGTGATTTTGACGTCGATGCCCGCCACGGGACCGGCCTGCAAGATGTCCAACGCCTTGCCTTGCGGGATACCCTCGAGAACATCGACAACCACCACGTCTGCCAACCCTTTGTCCGCCAGGCGGACAGCGCAGCTTGCGCCTACGTTTCCTGCTCCTACTACCGTGACCTTTTTTCTCATCTGAGTCTCCTTCATGCTCTCGAATCGACCACAGCTTGCCTGTGATCTCGCGCTGCTCTCCCTCCCCTCGATCCCAAGTCGGCCCGAGGAGGACAAGGAGTATTCCTCGCCGGCAGGCGCCCCTCCGCGGAACGGTCCGCGGAGGGGCTCGTCATGCCGGAAGGGAAGTGCATCCTATGCGGCCTTAGGAAGATCCTTGGCCGCGCGCTTTTCGATCGGTACGAAATCTCGCGCGTCGTAACCGGTGAAGATTTGTCGGGGACGCGCAATCTTCTGCTCGGGGTCGCGAAGCATTTCCTGCCATTGCGCCAGCCACCCCGCCGTACGCGGAATAGCGAACAACACCGTGAAGATTTCAGGCTTGAACCCCATCGCCTGGTAGATGATGCCCGAATAGAAATCCACGTTGGGGTAAAGCTTCCGCTTGATGAAGTAATCGTCCTGGAGCGCAATACGTTCCAGCTCCAGAGCGATTTCGAGCTTGGGATTCTTCCCGGTGACTTCGAAGACCTGGTCGGCGGCCTGCTTGATGATGCGGGCGCGGGGGTCGTAGTTCTTGTAGATGCGGTGGCCGAATCCCATGAGCTTGACCTGTCCGGCCTTTACGCGCTCGATGTAGGCGGGGATGTGATCCTTGGAGCCAATCTCATCGAGCATTTTGAGGACTTCTTCGTTGGCGCCGCCGTGCAGAGGGCCGGAAAGCGCGGCGGCCGCGGCGGCCGTGGCCACAAAGGGGTCCGCCTGCGAGCTGCCCACTGCGCGCATGGCGTTGGCGCTGCAGTTTTGTTCGTGATCGGCGTGCAGGATGAAAAGGATATCGAGGGCACGCGCCAGGACACTATTGGGTTGGTATTTGGGCTCGGCCATCTTCCACAACATGTTCAGAAAATTCTCGGGATAGCTGAGGTCGTTGTCCGGATAAACATACGGGTAGCCGAGGCTGTGGCGATACGTGTAGGCGGCGATGGTGGGCACTTTGCCAATCAGGCGATAGATTTGCAGCTTGCGCACCTCGGGGTCATGCACGTTCCTGGACTCCGGGTAGACCGTGGAGAGCGCCGCCACGGTGCTGATGAACATCCCCATGGGATGGGCGTCGTAACGGAAACCCTCCAGGAAGGTTTTGGTGGTCTCGTGCAACATGGTATGGTGAGTGATGCTGTTGACGAAATCTCTCAATTCCGCCGCAGTGGGCAGTTCGCCGTTCAGCACCAGATAGGCGACTTCCAGAAAGCTGCACTTCTCTGCCAGTTGGTCAATGGGATAGCCCCGATACCGCAGGATGCCTTTGTCCCCATCGATGAAGGTGATGGAACTCTGGCACGATGCGGTGTTCATGAAAGCGGGATCATAAGTCATCAACCCAAAATCGTCGGGGTCGGTTTTGATCTTCCGTAAGTCCATGGCTCGAATGGTTCCCTTATCAATCGGGATTTCATAGGTCTTCCCGGTGCGTTTGTCTACGATACTCAAGGCTTCATTTTCCATAAGTTTTCCTCCCTTATGAGACAGGTTTTCTGCCGCCCTCCTCGCATGCGAGTTGGGCCCTGGCGAGCGGTATTCGAAGGAGCTCGTTATTCTGTTGAAGGATATGTTTAATAACTCTACTGGCGAGATCGGAGTTGACTTCGGAGACGTTCAGCTCGGCTCGAATGCCGATGCAACAAGCCTGGCGCGCGATTAGTCCCTGGGGAGCCATGCTCTTTCTCCCCGTCAAAGGCCCCAGGAAAGCATGTTTTACCCTGGAGCCATGCGACGCGCAGAATGTATCTCTTGAAAACGGGGCCGTCAAGCTGTTTGTACAGACGGAATTGGGTGAGGGATATAATGTCCCCCTGCCAATTTGGAGTATGAGCGAAATGCGTTACAATACCTCCCCACTGGACTGGGAGGATCACCATGGAAACACTTGAATCCATTCTGGCTGAGCATCCCCTTTTTAGTGGCATGGAACAGCGCTATCTCCAAATGCTCGTCGGCTGTGCCCGCAACGTACGCTTCGAAAGCACCGACGTGGTCTTCCGTGAGGGCGAAAAAGCCAACGAATTCTACCTTATTCGTACCGGGAAGGTGGCCTTGCAGCTATTTGCTGACCGGCGTGGTCCCCTTACCATTCTGACCCTTGAGGAAGGTGAGGTGCTGGGTTGGTCATGGCTTTCTCCTCCCTACCATTGGAAGTTTACGGCGTGCGCACTCGAGCCCACGCGTGCAATTTCCTTGGATGGGAAATGCATACGCGAGAAAGCCGAAACCGACCATGACTTGGGTTACGAGCTCCTGAAGCGGTTTGTTCACGTTATTGAGGAGCGGGTACGGGCAACGAGCGTAAAACTCCTGAATGTCTACGAGGGTTAGCCGGGAAGTCCGTCTGAATTCGGAGAGGTTTGGACAACGTCAAAGCATGAGGGTCTTCTGGCGCTGGAAATCGAAGAGTGTCTCGCGCCAGGATTCAATCCAAGTACCGCTTTATCAAACGATGGAGTTTTGATCGCTCACTGATCTTGATAAACGTTCAAGAGCTGTAGCCGTGTGGCCTCAAGGCGCTCCTCCACAATATGCGCAAATCGTTTCAGGAGCTCGTATCCCAGGTCATGGTCGCGTTCGGCTTTTTCCCGAAGACACTTTCCGTCTGCGGCAAACGCGCGGGTATCCTCGATGGCGCGGGCGGAGAACCTCCAAAGGTAAGGAGGAAAAAGCCACGACCACCCCAGGATGTCACCTGCGTGGAGGGTCAAGATCGTCAGGGGGCCACGGCGTTCGGAATGAATCCGCAGCGCCACTTTCCCTTCACGGATCAAGTAAAAGTGATTGGCTTCCTCGCCTTCATTGAAAATGACGTCTCCGCCCTTGAAGCGTACGTTGGAAACGCAGCCGGTAATGGTCTCGATGTGCTGCGTGGGAAGTTCATGGAAGAATGGGTGGGCACTGAGAATGCCTTGCAGAGTTTCCATGGCGAGCCTCCTCCATCGATGCGATCAGATTTGATCTAGTCGCAGCGTAACACGCCCGAACAAAATAGCCTGCTGGTAATCCGACTCCCTACTTTTCAACCGCCACAAGGTGTACCGAAAGGGCCTCGACACGGTTTTCGAAAATTTGCGCAAATCGTTTCATCAGCTCGTACCCCAGATCGTGGTCTTCGTCACAACTGGCGCAAACGCTCCTTCCGTCAATGGAGATGGCCCGGATGACGCCAAGCGCTTTGGCAGTGAATTTCCAGCGATAGGGCGGAAAGAGCCACGACCATCCGATGATGTCGCCCTCTTCGAGGGTCATGAGGGTAAAGGGTTCGACTCGATAGGACACTAGTTGCAGTGCCACCCTGCCCGTCCGAATCAGATAAAACCGGTGGGCCGGATCACCCTCCTCGAAGATCACGTCTCCGGGTTCGAACCGCACGACGGTTGCGCTCTCGGCGAGGGTTCGGAGATGTTGCTCTTTCATACCCCGAAACAATGGATGTTCTTCCAACACCTTCTCTAAGGTTGCAGTCTCCATGCTTCTCCTCCCCTTAACTTTCTTTGTTCACACACTTACCCGTGACGATGGACTTACCGCACGCCAACTCCTCGAGGGTTTCCTGGCTGAGCTTTTCCTCGGCAACTTTTTTCGGCACCAACCCCAATGCAACCGCCACCCCGTAAAGGATGGCTTCCGGTCGGGGCGGACATCCGGGGACGTAAAAATCCACCGGAGTTACTTTGTCGGCCCCTCCCATCACGTTATAGGTGTCGAACCAGCAGCCGCCTCCCGTCGCGCAGGAGCCGATCGCGAACGTCAGCTTCGGATTGGGAACGGCTTCCACCAACCTTTTGAGCGCCGGCGCGACTTGTCGTGTGACGGGGCCGGAAATCAAGATGACATCCGCGTGCCGGGGTGACCCCACGAGCCTGATCCCGAAACGCTCGGCGTCATAATAAGGAGTAAGAACATTAATGACTTCGATATCGCACCCATTGCACGCTCCGCAGTTGGCGTGGTACACCCAAAGCGCCTTTCCCAGCGCCTTTCGGCAAAGGTCTTTTAGCATATTTGCACCTTTTACCTTCCCAGGGTGGCCAGAACTTCCGCCGCACGATTCAGCAGCGGGTAGGGCATTTGGGGGTAAATTCCCAGCAACACGCACATTCCCGCCAAGAACGCCATGGGGACCCACATGCGGGCCGGCACTTCTCTTACCAACGATGCGGCCTCGCTGCTCGACCCCTGCTCTCCCCAGAACACCCGGTACGCCGCCCGCACCATCACTACCATGGTCAAAATACTCACCGCGACCGCAATGACTGCCGCCCACCACAGCCCGGCGCGGGCGAGCGCCAGATATACCGTCAGCTTGCTCCAAAATCCATTGAGGGGCGGGAAGCCCGCAATCGCCAGCGCCCCCAGAAAGAAACAGGCGCTGGTGATCGGCATCCGTTTCTTGAGTCCGCCGAGCTCGCTGATTCGCCGAACGCCCGTGGCATACATCACCGCGCCCACGCACATGAACAGGAGTGACTTGTAAATCGCGTGGTTGAGTAAGTGATAGAGGCCGCCGTAGCATCCCAGGTAGGTTCCGAGTCCGATGCCGACCAGCACATATCCCATCTGGCTTACGGATGAATACGCCAACAAGCGCTTGAGGTCGTCTTGGGTCAATGCCAGGATGATGCCGAGCAGCATGGTGAACGCGCCCAGCGCGACGAGGAAGATGGTGACCTGAGGCCAGGCGGGGTAGAAGATGCTCACCGTGCGAGCCATGGCATAAAGCGCCATCTTGATCATCACGCCTGACAACAGCACGCTAATCGGCGTCGGCGCCTCGGCGTGTGCGTCAGGAAGCCAGGGATGAAACGGCGCGATGCCTGCTTTGGTCCCGAACCCGATCACCAGGAACGCGATGGTAATCGCCGCCGTGCCGCTCGGTATGAATTGCGCCACGGTGCGGATGTTGCTGATCAGCAGGGCGCTCGCTCCCGCCAGTTTATCCGTGGCCGCTGCACCGGCGTAAAGCAACACACAGCCGAATAACGCGAACGTAATCCCAATGGTGAGCAACATGAGGTACTTGTAGCCGGCTTCCAGCGCGCGGCGATCCCAATAGAAGGCTACGAGGAGGCCCGAGGTGAGGGTGGTGGCTTCAATGGCGACGTACAGCATGATGACGTTGTTGGTAACGCATCCCCACAGCATGGTCCCGAGAAACCACATCAGCAGGCCATAGAATATCCGAATGCGGCGCGTGGCAGTCCCCTCCGCCATGCGCTCCCCGAGGTATCGCACCGAGTAAACCGAGGTGAGCAGTCCGATACCGCCAATGATGACCACCATCAAGGCACTCAAGGCATCAACGCGGAGCTCGCCGCGCCAGGTTGTCAGGATCACCCCCTGCATGATCCGGTAAGCCATCCAAGCGCTCATCCCGGTGACCAGTGCCGCCGTCAGAACGCATATCCATTGTTGAAAGGTGCGACCCATGCGCGTTGCCGAGAACACGATGGCGCCCGCGAGCATCGGTAAGAGGAATACAACCGCCGGTACGATTGAGGTTTGTGTCAGGACTTCTCCCGCCATATCGAGATCCTTTGTCCGAACCGTTAGATCGTATTCACCACCTTAATTCATGCAGCCGGAATGTGTCGGTGGATCCGAATTCCTGCCGTACTCCCCCGATCACGTAGAGGAGAAGGAATACGGTCACCACCACTTCCGTCGCCACGCCGAACAGCGCGGTTTCAGGCAAGCCGGGAGCCAGGCTCACCAAACTGAGGTGTACGCCGTTTTCGAGCAGGCAGAGCCCGATCACCGTCTTGATAGCGTCGCGGCGTGTCAACACCGCGTACAAGCCCAGCGCGAAAACCGTGGACG
Organism: Terriglobia bacterium; assembly: GCA_049522495.1. Taxonomy (GTDB): domain Bacteria; phylum Acidobacteriota; class Terriglobia; order UBA7540; family UBA7540; genus Bog-366. Next base: position 13,658 of record JBEKNU010000080.1, on the reverse strand, counting down.
CTACGGCCAAATTGGTTCTGAACACATCGAGTTGCCCCATCGCGGTGGGCGCCAGAAGGGTGGTCCGAGCATGGGTGAGATGGAAGAAGCTCAACATCAGTAAGGCAGCAATGACGGCGGAGGGGCCAAAACCAATCACCGGCTTCAGTTCCTTGTCATCCACACCCCGGATCGCCCGAAAGAGGAACCAGGGTGTAAGGATCGCCTTGGTGACCAAAGCAGTGGCAGCCCACCAGTACAGAGCTCTATTGACAGCCGCGAAGCTCATGAGCAGGCCCACGATCAGGAGTGCCTGGCAGACGTAGGCGACAATCGAGAATTTGAGCCGCCGCATCTCGACCGCAGCCACCGAGGTAATCACCAGGGTCAAGCTCAGGGTTTCGATCAAACTGGTGTGCAGCGCTGCCGGATTCATGCCCTTCCTCCCTCTGCGCCATCCCTGAAGCCGGTTTTCATCATCCGCTCAAGCGCCGTGGGGGGTGGGAAGCACCTGCCGCATCTTTGGCAGGGTCCCATGAAAACCTCCAGCCGCATGTACATGTCCTGGGGAGAGTTCGTGGCGGTTTCGAATTGTTGACTCAGGCGGATCGCATCCTCGGGGCAAACTTCTTCGCACCTGCCGCAATACGTGCACCGGCGCCAGAAGAATTCCAGCACCCTCTTGTGCTGCTCCATGTCCGTCAGCACAATTACGCCGGCCGGGCAGACGTTGGCGCATCCGCCGCACCCGAAGCACAGATCGGCATCGAGAGTGATTTTGCCGCGGAATCCAGGTTTGGGATCATGCGGCGCAAATGGGTATCCGAGAGTCACCCGCCCCGCTTTCAAGCAAATCAGGGCTTCTCGCAGTTTGCTCAGGAACACCTTAACCTCCTCTGCTACTTCCCAATCACCGCAAACGCCAGGGCCGCCAGGGACGAAACCCCGACGCGCATGAAATAACCCATGGCTTGATCGATGCGGAGCCGCGGATTTACGACATCAATGAGCGTCACCAGTACCAGCACCACAAGCACCTTCGCGACCGTCGCCAGCAGATCAATTGCATATATTCCAAAGTGCGGCCAAGGAAAAAACACTTCCACCAGCAAGAAAGCGAAAACGAGCTGCTTCACCCACATCGCCCAGCGGAAGAGCGCCAGGCGCGGGCCGCTTTGCTCGATCATTGGACCGCCCATGATTTCCTGGTCGGCCTCGGAAATGTCGAAGGGCAATTTACCCGCCACGGCTTGCAATGCAAGGAAAAACGCCACGCCCCCGATCGCCATACTGATGCTGGGTCCATTCTGAATTTGCCAGTTAGCAATGCCGCCTAGCGCCAGGGTCTTGGCCTTGAACGCGCCGACAACAAGGGCAATGGCCAGGATGGGTTCAACCGATAAAAGCATCATCATTTCGCGCGAGCTCCCGATGGAAGCATAAGGGCTGGCGCTGGCGAACCCCGCCAACATGATGGCGACACCGCTCATCGCCGCGACATAGATCACCACGATCATGTCGCCGGCGAAGGCCAGCGGCGCGACCGTTCCCATGGGGATCATGGCGGCAAGAAGCAGCACCGACGCCAGGGTAAGAGCCGGCAGGCCCGCATAGACGACCCCACCCGTGCTTCGAATGTCTTCCTTGCCTAGAAGCTTCAAGATATCCCAGTAGGGTTGGGTGATGGGGGGCCCCATGCGCGAGTGGATCGTGGCGCGAATCTTGCGCATGAGGCCTTCCGCCAGTGGCGACAAAAACAGAGCGGCCGCCACGTTCAGCAAGCAGAGCAGAAAACTTTTAATGAGCCAAACGATCATCGCCGCCCTCCGCCGCGAGGATTCCACATTTCAAACCAGCAAATCGTGATTTTCCGGCAATCATTTCTCAGTGTCCTCTTTGGGCACTCAGAGCCCTGGAATGAGTCAGCAACAGGATACCGGCTATGAGTGGCGGCCCGCTGAAAACGAGCGTCGTAATCGCGCGGCTAGTGAAAGGCACCCGTGGTGTAAACCAAATCGTATAACCCACTCCAATCAATAGGCTGGCGACCACCAGCAGAACGCCTCCGCCAGTCTCCCACCGCCACGCGACGAGTGCCAAAATCATGAATGCAAGGCCCACGCCTGCCCAGAAGGCAATCACACGCCAAGGCGAGTGCCATGCCAATCCTTCTGCTACGAAGAACCAGATCCAGAATCCAGCCCACACTAGAGCCAGCGCCCGCGCGATGAACACCCTCCGAATCTCCATGCTGAACCCCCTCTTACAGCGTGCAAACCTTCAACTGCATGGTGGCGGTCAACCGCCGCTACGTTGATGCCGGGCTAAAGCCCGGCGCTACGTCCCAGGCCGAACGCCGTTCGGCCCTACGTCCCGCGGCGTTTTCTGGACATCTCCAGAATCTCCGCCCGGGAATAAACCCTGACTTCCCTGGTCTTTCTATCCACTGTCTCCAGGCGCTCCGTGCAGGAGAAGCAGGGGTCCAGACTCCCCAGCGTAATCGGTACGTCCGCGATGTTTGCCTGCTGGACCATGGCCGGCAGCGCCTGCAAGTTCGGATAGGTTGGGGCGCGCACTCTCCACCGATACGGTCGGTTATCTCCGCCCGTCATCACAAAGTGAACGGCCTCGCCCCTCGGCGCCTCGACCACCGACACGCCAACCCTTCCGGGCGGTATCGCTTCCTTGACCTCCGTACAAACCGGCCCCTCGGGGATTGCCGCGAGAGCCTGGCGGACAATCCGAATGGAGTCCAGCAACTCGGTGACGCGCACCAGCACGCGCGCCCAGGTGTCCCCCGCCTCCTGCGTCGCAATCTGCGGGGGCACTTCGTCATAAGCCGCATACGGGTGATCGAGCCGCGCGTCGATGGCCACCGCCGATGCTCGGGCCGGCGGGCCCACGGCACAGGTTTTCTTCGCCCAGTCGTTGGTGAGCACGCCCACTCCCTTGGTCCGGGCATGAAGCGTGCTGTCCCCAATCACCGCGTCGCGAACGGCGACGGACTCCTTTTCCACCTGGGCAATGGTCTCGAGGAGCTTGGGCTTTATCGCATCGGGAAGATCACGCCTCAGCCCGCCGATGGTATTCATCCCATAAGTCTTGCGGTTTCCGGAGATCTCTTCACAGAGCCACATGACCGGCTCTCGAATCCGCCAGGTCTGCATGAGCACCGTCTCGAACCCGATGATGTGCCCGGCAATGCCCAACCAGAGCAGATGGGAATGGATGCGTTCCAGTTCCAGCAGGATCGTGCGGATGTACCGGGCGCGGCGCGGCGCCTCGATGCCGGCCGCCTTCTCCACCGCCTGGCAATAGCAGGTAGAATGAATGAAGCCGCAAATCCCGCATATTCTTTCGGCCAAATACGGGATTTCGTTGTAGGTTAAGACGCTGTCACCGAGCTTCTCAATTCCCCGGTGGTTATAAAAGAGGCGGGTGTCGCATCCCACCACCGTTTCGCCTTCCACGAACATGCGCCAGTAGGACGGCTCCTCCAGGACCGGGAAGAACGGCCCCAGTGGCAATACGCTGGCGCCGGCGGGAGGTTCACGCAGTTGCGGACGCACATTTTCCGCCGGAGGAGGCTGGTAGTTATAAGGGAAATCCCGGCGCAGAGGGTAGACGCCTTCCGGCCAGTCGTCGGCCAGAAGCAGGCGGCGTGGATCGGGATGCCCTTCGGGGCACACGCCGACGGCATCACGGAATTCACGCTCTGCCCAGTTTGCCCCCGGGATGATGTCGGTGATGGATTCGATCTTCAGGTCTTCTTCAGACACGGGAGATTCCAGCAGAACGTAGAGATGTTCACGGTCCAGTGAAAAGAGATGCAAAATCGCGAAGTCGCCGCTGAGGGATCGGGTATCCGTCCCCACTGAAATCATGAAGCGCGCCTGCAATTCGTTGAACAGCGCATCCACCACCGCTCGCATGGCCCTCTTTTCGATCTTGAAATGGAGGGTGTCCGCGCTAGGCTGCGCCCCGGACAGGAAAGCACTGCCGCTGCGTGCCGCGACGACTTCCTCAACCCGCGTAACGGTCGCCTGCTCTGTAATACTCATTACCATCTCCTCACCTATTCACCCATAGCATGATCGCAGTCACCACCACGGCGCCAATCACAATCCAAAGAAGATAGACTTGCGGGGTGCCAACGTGCGTTCTGCTCACGCGGCCTGCGGCCCGATCAATAAGCTTGATGGCGGGCGTATACAGCCACTGGTCAAAATCCAGCGCGCGGCGAAGGGGCGCCGGGAATTTCGGCACATGGATTTGTCCGCTGGGATAGATTCCCTGGAATGCGTGCTTGAAGGGCAAATAGAAGCTGCTGGCGGGGTAGCGGACGGTGGCCGGAACGTGCTCTTCTCCGCAGTACCAGACGGGCGCTGACCGCACTTGGGCTCCCCCCGCGCGCTGAATGCCATAGGAAATTAATGCCAGGACGGCCAAGGCGGCCAGAATGGCGAGGGGCGACCAAAATCCAACCGGCGATCCATCCGTCAGTAATAGGCCACCCCAAATCCGGCTTGCGTCCAGTCCCGACACCGGCAGAGCAGTAAGCCCCGTGATCGCTTGACCTATAAAACGCAACATGAGCTGGGGAAAGACGCCCAATAGCACGCACAGGGCGGCAAGCACCACCTGGGGCACGACCATGGATATCGGCACTTCCTTGATTCCCAGTTTCTCATCCGCCAAACCGAGAAAAACTGACCCCAGCACCTTCAGGAAGGAAGCGAGCGTGGCGAGCGAAATAAAGAGCGCCACAAGACCCAGCACCAGGAATAACGGAAATCGCATTCCTGCCAATAGGCACCCGGCGACGATGAGCCACTTGCTGGAGAAACCGTTGAAGGGCGGCACACCTGCGATGCTCAAGGAGGCGATGGTCGTAGTGCCAGTGGTGTAGGGCATGAAAGCCGCCAGGCCGCCCAGCTTGTCCATGTCGCGCTGGCCGGTGCGGTAAAGCACCGATCCGGCTCCCAGGAACAAGCACGACTTGAAGCAGGCATGGTTTACCGCATGTAAAATCGCACCGGCGAGAGCAATCGAGGCCAGGGCGGGGTACATCTGCAAACAGTAAACGCCCACACCCAACCCGAGACAGATGTAACCGATTTGCCCGATGGTGTGGAAGGCCATCAGCCGCTTGGTGTCGGTCTGCCGCAGTGCCGTCAATGTCCCCACGAACAGCGATCCGGTCCCGGCGAGGGCCAGAATAATTCCCCACATCCGCAGCGACGGTGATGCAACCAAGAATGAGCAGAAAAGGCGAACCAGCCCATATATTCCCAGTTTGACGAGAGCGCCCGAGAGCGTGGCGCTCATCCCGGAAGGCGCCACGGGATGGGCATCGGGGAGCCAATCGCCCATGGGCAGGATTCCCGCTTTGGTGGCGAATCCCAGGAAGAAAAGAAAGATGGTGGTGTTCGCCAGGAACGGTTGACTGATGAGCAGCGCGGACAGCGTTTGCCGAATGGCGTCGAAAGAAAACGAGCCGGACGTCCTCCAGAGCAACAGCGCCGCAGCCACCATGCAAAGCGTTGCGCCGTGGGTGATGATGAAATACTTCAGGCCCGCCCGCTGGCTGGCCGGGTTCTCGCTTTCAAATGTCACCAGGAAGTATGACGTCAGGGTCATGGATTCCCAGAAGATGAGGAAAAATAGGAAATCCGCGCATACCAGGACTCCGGTCATGCTGGCGATGCAGAGGAGGAGAAGCGGGAAGAACTTCGCCACCTTATCGTGCGCGTAGTGCTCCATGTAGCGGACGGAGTACAGTGTGCTCAGCAGCGCAATCACAGCGACAATCGACAGGAAGATGGCGCTCAAGGGGTCAACCCGCAGGGTGAGACTCGCGCCCAATTGGGGCAATGTGAGGAGCGTTTGTTCGCCGGACGCCACCGTGCAGGCTTCTACCACCGCAAGCCCCGTGAACACCGATGAGGCGCAAACGAGGGCGAAGCTGACCCAGCCGCACACTTTCCGGTTACGCGCCAAAAGCAGGCTCACGAGTGAGCCCACGACCAGGATCACGATGCTGGCTTCGATGTTGCGAACGGCATTGACCATGCTATTTCCCCATCAACTGCACCAAGGGCATGCCCACGAGCGGGGCTACTACACAGCCAATCATCAGGATGATCAAAGTGGAGTCCATGGGCCACGGCGGATCGGCCGGGACCACCACCAGGGGCGCGCCCAGGAAGAGTTTTTGCGCGATGTAAAGCATCCATCCGAAGGAGACCAGGGTTTCGACAAGGATGAAAGTAACGATGAGCGGTCCGATGGGGCCGGAAAGGCGCATGGCGCCCGAGAGAATCATGAACTTGCTCCAGAAGCAGGCCAGGGGTGGAACTCCGGTGACACTCAAGAGGCCGACGAAGAATGCCACCACAGTGAGGGGCAGAGTTTTTCCCAGGCCACGGAGCGCCGAGATGCTGCGGGTTCCGGTGACATAGGCGATGGAGCCGGCGCAGAAGAAGAGGGTCGCCTTGCTGTAACCGTGACAGATGATGTGCAAGACAGCGCCCCGGAAACCCAGGGTTGACCCCATTCCTCCGATGGCGATGCCCAGCAGCACGTAGCCAAGATGAGCGATGGTGGAATAGGCAAGCAATCGCTTGAGATCATCCTGAACGAAATAAAAGGAGAGTGCGACGAGAATCGTAATCAGCGCCATGCCGGCCATCACCAAGGCCATCTTCGGTGGAATGTCCCATCCGCTACTCACCGTCCTGGCCATCAGGTAGACGCCGGCCTTGACCATCGCCGCGGCGTGGAGGTAAGCGCTAATCGGAGTCGGAGCCTCCATGGCGTCAGGCAGCCACGTGTGAAATGGGACCTGCGCCGCCTTTGCCCACGCGGCAATCAGCAGAAAGAGGAAAACCCAGGATTTCAAGCCCTCGGGCAGCCGACCGAGGGCGGAGAATTCAAATGAACTGGTTTTCGCAAAGATAATAAGAATGGCCAGAAGAAGGAAGGCGCTGCCAACATGGGTCATCAACAGGGCTTTGAATCCGGCCCGTAAGCTTTTCTCGTTCTGGCGAAAAGAGATCAGCGCCCACGAACACAAAGTGGTCATCTCCCAAAAGACAAGGAATTGGAGGAAATTGGGCGAGATTGCCACCCCGACCATGCTGGTGATGAACAACAGGAGCCAGAAATAGTACCGGCCGTAGTGCTCACGCCCTACCGGGTGCTCCTGGTTTTTGTCGGTCAGGTAGGAAGTGGAATAAAGGACCGTGAGCAATCCGATTGGCACCGCCACCAGCAGCATGATAGACGCCAAGGGATCGATAAGGATTCCGAATATGGGTACATCGACAATGCCGCGCAGCCAGGGAAGGCTCCCTAACATTCGGGTGTGAGAAGCCCCGAAGGTGGAGAATGTTGCCCATGCCGCCAGGGCGGTTGCAATTGCGGCAATCGCTACCGCCGCAGGGCGGGCGCGGCCTTTGAGAAGTGCGCACAAGAGGGCTCCCGCTGCGGGCAGGATCAACATGAGGACAGCAATTGATGTGATCACGTCCATACCTTTTCTCTCATCTGCGCGAAAACATCGTTCAACACGCCGGCGATGCCCTCAACACTCGAAGTCACTTCTGCGCTCATAGGTTGCAGGAATTCCGTCTGACGGGGCTGAATAGCAATCAGACAGATGCGCGCATGGGTTTCCCGCTCGAGGTAATCCATGAGCAGGGTTAGGGGCACGCGGTGGGTGCTCGGCCAGTAACCCGCCACTTGATCCTTATCCAAAACCGCCATGGAGCCAGGGGTGAAATGCAGATCAACGGAATCAATCAGCACGACGGTGTCGGGCTCCTCGCCCACCACCTGGCGCATGTAGTTTTCCGGAACATCCTGGGCGTCGATCACTCGCACCCCGGGGACGTCGCTGATCCGTTGGGCCACCAGACTGCCGGCGGCATCGTCGCCACGGCAGGGATTGCCAATGCCCATGACTACGACGTGGCCTTGAATAACCGTCGCGAGCTGTTCTCTTAGATCCATATTGCCGTCTCTGGCATAGCGGCGACCCCCGTGGTCGCCCCGGGCAGGCACGAGGCCTGCCCCTACTCCACTAACTCCGCGATCTGGCGATAATCAAAGACCGGTCCGTCGCGGCACACATAGCGATGGCCAATCGCGCAGTGATTGCATTTCCCGATGCCGCACTGCATCATGCGTTCCAAGGTCGAGATGACCGACTCTTCTTTGAACCCACGCTTGAGGAGGTCCCGCACCACAAACCGGATCATGATGGGCGGGCCGCAAACGTAGGCAAGAGTAGACTCCGGGTGCAGGGTGACCTTCTGGAACAAAATCGGGACCACCCCCACATTTCCTGTCCAATCGTGCTGGGCCACGTCCACCGTAACGAGCAGTTCCACATCCGAGCGCTTTTCCCACACCTCCAGTTCATCCTTGTAAACCAAGTCATGGGGTGTCCGGGCGCCGTAAAGGATGGTTACCTTGCCGAAACGGTCACGCTCATCCAGGACATTCCAAATCAAGCTGCGCAGCGGGGGCAATCCGATGCCGCCGGCCACAAAGAGCATGTCCTTGCCGCGGGCCGCTTGCACATCGAAGCCGTTCCCGAAGGGGCCGCGGATGCCCACTTCGTCGCCATTTCCCAGCCTGTGCAACTGATCGGTCAACTGCCCCGTGTGCCGGACCGTAGTTTCCAAGACGCCAGGCCGAGTGGGGCTGGAGGCGATGCAAAACGGAGCCTCACCACAGCCAAACACGGAAAGTTCCAGAAACTGTCCGGGAAGGAAATGAAAATGGTTCCCGTTCTGGTGGTCCCGAAAGCGCAAGGTGAAAGTCTTGGTGTCGGGCGTCTCATCCCGGACCTTCTCGATGCAGGCAATCTCCGGAAGGAAAACATCATTCATGCCATTTCCCCTTCCTGATGGCGGCGACCACCGCCGGCATGTGGGTGGAGCCTAAGCACGTCTTGATGCACCTCCCGCAGCCCACGCACCCCACCATACTGTCGCGGGTGTAGTACTGCGCGCTTGCTTTGTGGAAGAAACGGCGCTTCATCCGTTCCTTACGATTCGCCCGCGGATTGTGTCCCGAAGCTTCCAGCGTAAAGGCGGTGTATTGGCAGGAATCCCACATGCGGCAACGGACCCACGAGCCATTCTGACGGAGGTCCTTCACGCTGAAGCAGTAGCAGGTGGGGCACACCATGTTGCATCCGCCACACTCCAGACACCAGTCACCCATCTTCTCCCACAGCGCATCTTGTACACGCCCGGTCGAGATGCGCCGCATGGCCGAGCCAAAATGGCAGGTCTCTGGCCCAAAACGGGTTTTTGCCACGGCCTCCAGCGCCGTGCGGTCTGTCACTTCATCTTCGCTGGCTTTCCGGAAGAGGTCGGGCGTCTTGGCCATCGCCGCCTCACCCTTTTCGCTGCCGACCTCGACGAAAAAGCTTCCGCCGAGATCCGTTAATTGCAGGTCGTAACCGGTACTCAAGAAGGGTCCGGAATCCGTGCAGACACAGAAACCCGCCGGGCAAGGAGTGGTGCAGGCCAGGCTGATGATAGTGAGGTTGTGCGCACGGCGCAGGTAGGAAGCATCCGGTGGATCCGCTTCGTGCATGCGAGTCAGGAAGGCGATGCCCTTCACATCACAGCTCCGCACGTTGAAGAGGGTGCGGGGGGCATCATCATGTATGGGCTCCACCTCGTGGCGTTGACCGTTGAGTTTGATTTTGACCAGGGGGTCGGTTTGAGGCAGGACAAACTGCTTCGGTGGGTGAAGGGGGTTCTCGATATCCCACAGGACCTGCGTGGGGGACCGGAGCGCGGAGAAAATGACATCCCCGCAAGGGCCACGCACCGGGGCGATGACCTCTCCGGCCTTCAGCAGCTTCTCAAGCCATTGGGTCGTATCTTCTTTTGGTATTGTGAAGACCATCGCTGGCCTCTTAGGCCTGTTCTACGTTAACGGCCGTAGCACTATGTGTTCCCAAGACGCTCGCGAGATGATCGCGAAAGGCATAAGGTACAAGCAGCACGCCGGGCGTAAGATCAGTCTTCACCCGGGTTGGAATGACTGCATTCCCCTGGGCTGAGGTCAACTTGACCGGCCGCCCCGGGTGCACGCCGATGACGTCGGCATCCTGCTTGCACATCTCGACGAAGCCGTTGGGGTAAAGTTTGCGTTGTGATTGATAGTCGCGACTTAATGTCGGTGAAAACGAAATGAGCGGGTCACGCCCCCAGTCATAACCGCCATCCCGCACCAGCACATACGCGCCCTCAGCAGGAGTCAGCGGAGGCACTTTTGCGACACCAAGTCTGAACTTGCCGCCGTTGGGACCTCTTGTCACCCCGACCCCGCCCCATCCATCCTCAAGCTCGCGCACGCGGGCGTATTCTGGCGAACCTCGTCCCACTTCTAGGAGGACATCCGAAGCGGAACTGTATGAAGCGCCCACTTCGAATCGCGCGCAGAGCTCCGCCAGCACTTGCCATCCGGGGCGCGCTTCGCCCGGCGGACGCGTGGCCACACGGAGTCTTTGGACTCTGCCTTCCAGGCCGGTGATGGTTCCCTCCGTCTCCGCAAAGCTCGCAATCGGCAGTGCCACGTGGGCCATCTGCGCCGTGGGTGTGAGGAAGGCCTCGAGCGTCACCACGAATTCGATTTTCCCCAGCGCCGCCAATGCCCGCTGGCCCATCGGGAGGACCGCAGGGGGATCGTTGGCCAGGACAACCAGGGCGCTTACGGATTGCAACATGCTCTCTGCGGGCAAACCAGGGGTCGAGGGCAGTTTCTTACCCCAAAGGTCTTGCAGGCGTTGCTGAGATTCCTTGTCCTCCAACGGCCGGTAACCGGGGAGGCGGTCCGGGGCGATTCCCATGTCGCAGGCCCCGCGCACATTGTTCCGCGCCAGCAGTGGCAAGAGCCCGGAACCAGGCCTGCCCAGATGTCCTGTGACTGCGGCCAGGGTGGCAAGGGCGACGGCCTCCCTCCGCGACGACTGGCCCTCCCCGCTGACGGGGGGAATCAAGAATGTCGCCCGCGTGGCTCGCGTCATCCACTCCGCTGCCTGGCGTATTCCTGCGCTTATCTTGATGCCCTCCAGGTCTAGCCGCAGTGCGTCATACCCTTCGCAATGGGCCCTGGCCGATGCCTGATCCTCCACCCCGAGCTGAAGAACCGCGGCGAGCAGACCATCGATTACTTCACCCTCATTCCCCGGCTTGGCGGGCAACACGAGGGAAGCGAGGCGCGACATTTGCGTTGTGCTATGGGCTATGGATACAAGGTGGGCGCCTTTTTCTACTGCCGCCATCACTGCTGAAGCAGCGCGCGGGTGGCTGGTAGCCAAATCACCTTCAATCAGCAAAATTGTTTGGCTTGATTCGATGTCATTCAGACTAACGGAAGGGGTGTATTCGCCGCATACGTCTTCCAGACCTGCCAATAGCGGGGCGCAGATGGAACGATAGCAAAAATCGAGGTTGTTGGTTTGGAAGCCAGCCCTAGCGAGCTTGCCGGCTAGGTAGTTCTCCTCGTTCGTTGCCCTGGCAGAACCAAGAACGCCCACGGGCTTGCCCGCAGCGATCAATTCCTTAATGCGCCCTGCAACGTGATCAAGCGCCTCGTCCCACGAAACAGATTCCACCTTTCCGTTCCGGTTGACCAGCGGTTGCCTTAACCGGTTGCCCCACAGGGCAGCCTCATGGGCGCTCCACCCCCTGGCGCAGAGTCTTCCCAGGGACACTGGATGGGTTTCGCTCGGCGCCACGCCCACAAGTCCTCCTTGGTTTGCTAACAAGTAGAACCCGCAGCCACAAGCGCAAAACGGGCACGTGGTGGGGACGGGTAACATGTCAGACCTCCCCCGGAAACCGCGGGTTTTGGCGGTGACATTGGCTTAGAAATCTATGGGTAGCAGGCTCTTTTGAGGGGGGGCGATGTTTCAGTATTACCCCCTCACCCTGTTCTGGGTAGGGTTCGATTAATATGGGCTCATCAAGGCTTAGCTTACCAACTGACCGCCGTGTCGCGGCCCTTTCACCGGGGGAATCGAGAGTATTGCTTCGGGTCTCAACGACCCTACGACCCCGAATCGCCGACATCGGGATAGCACCCCCGCCCGGGAGATGATACCTGTGAAGGGGCACGGCAACACTGTTGCCAAATCACGCGTCAGGAGCAACGCGCGGAGATCAGGTTTAGAGAACTAGTTGTCGTGCTCCTCCCCCCGTTATCGCCGAAAATTTCAACTGTTCGTTCTAACTATTGGGAATGAGCGGATTCGTTGAGTGAAACCCCCCAATCTTGGGGTGGGTGACACCTCAATTCGCGCTGTTTTACAGGGAAATGCCTGAACCATCCCAAGACGTTGCGTGGAATCCCCACGTGCGACGATTCCGCGGAGATTTTCGAGCTAGGAGTGACATTTGGAGCACTACATCACTTGATGAGCCGATGGCCCGATTAGGCTTCGAGGGGTTGAACCAGGACTTCCACTTCCACCGATTGCCCGCCGCCCAGGGTGAGGCCCTTCATGGGAGTCACATCACCGTAGTCGCGCCCCCACGCCAAGGTAATATGCGCGTCGGAAGCCCTCAGGTTGTTGGTGGGATCAAGACTCAGCCAGCCGTTCCGCGGATCGAACACTGACACCCAGGCATGTGACGCCGCCGCTCCTTGGAATCGGGGTCCGCTGCGAATATATCCGCTCACGTATCGTGCCGACAATCGCAGGGAACGGAGGGCGCCGATCATCAGGTGGGCAAAATCCTGGCACACCCCCTGGCGGTCACGAAACACTTCCAGGAGAGGCGTATCAATGGAGGTGGATCGGGGCTGGTATTTGAATTCGTCATGGATGCGGCAGGTGAGTTCTTCAAGCGCGCTCAGCAGCGGGCGTCCGGGGGTGAAGGTCGGGCGCGCATACTCGCTCAATTCGGCGAGGGCGGAAATGTAAGGGGAATCGAAGATGAATTCGGAGGCCGCGATGGAATCTCGTTGAAAGGGGTGGGCCAGCAAGTCCCGTACTTCCTCCCATGCCGGGGAAGAAGGGATTTCCGCACCCGCCGGCTGCACTTCGACAACGCTGGCGGCGATGGATTCGAAGCGGTCGTGCTTTTCAAAAACCGCAAAGGTGGAAACATCGTTGCCGAAATAGTCGATGTGATTTTGCAGGAAAGCCGGATGGGGATGGACTTCGAGTGCCTTTGCTCGCCCAACCACCGAAACGCCAGAATTCCAGCCCCTTTCCGCAATTTCATTGTGGATAGTCCGCAAATGCCCAAGCATAACCACCAATGGTGGAATGATTGGCTTGTAAGGTGTTCATTTTAAATGACATAGCCGAAGTTCCGGTCTCCCTTGTTGATCATTACCGCATTGTTTTCATACACTTAGCCTGACCGATGGGCATTTTGGAGTCTTTTGCGGGCACGCCCCCAGACGGGCCAGGGTAAACCTTGCCAAGCAAAAAAATTCTGCTTTTCGTCAGAATCTTGCTGAAGCGGGCGCGAGAAGCAGGGGCGGGGTTTTGGGGGGCTCGCGCTTACGAAAGGGGACGCGATCTGGAGCCGGGTAGCCCGTTGGGCAGGCCTGCGGTTCGGAATCGACCGTACAAGAAAAAGTGCGGACCATCCCCACGCGCGTGGGGATTACGCATACGCCGTGGTGCATTGGATGAC
>JBEKNU010000079.1:0-27330 GCA_049522495.1 Terriglobia bacterium | reverse complement strand
TGGGGCTCAACAACATCGAGCTCATCTCCGATCGGCCGATTGAGGTGAACCTGCGCGAGATCACCGAAGTGAAGAAGCGTTACCCGAAACACGCGGTCATCGCCTCGCTGATGGTGGAATCCAAGCGCGAAACCTGGCACGACATCGTGAAGCGCTCGGAGGACGCCGGCGCCGACGGCCTGGAACTGAATTTCGGCTGCCCGCACGGCATGAGCGAGCGCGGCATGGGCTCGGCGGTTGGCCAGGTGCCCGATTACGCCTGCATGATCACCGAGTGGGTGAAAGAAGCGGCGCGCACGCCGGTGCTGGTGAAGCTCACACCCAATATCACGGACATCCGCGTGGTGGCGCGGGCCGCCAAGCGGGGCGGCGCGGATGGGCTTTCCGCCATCAACACCATCAACTCGATTACTGGCATCGATCTTGACACGCTGACGCCGCGGCCCGATGTGGGCGGATATTCCTCCCACGGCGGCTACTGCGGACCGGCAGTCAAGCCCATCGCCCTGCAACTGGTGCAGCAGATTGCTTCCGACCCCGAAGTGGGCATTCCCATCTCCGGCATCGGGGGCATCACGGGGTGGCGCGAATCCGCGGAATTCTTCCTGCTCGGCTGCAGCTCCGTGCAGGTTTGCACCGCCGCCATGCACTACGGCTATCGCATTGTGGAGGATATGATCGATGGCCTCTCCCATTGGATGGATGAGAAGGGATTCGCCACCCTTGACAGTTTCCGCGGCCTCTCGCTACCGCGGGTCACGGAGTGGAAGCACCTGGATTTGAATCACCGCATCGTGGCGCGCATCCATCCCGAGAAATGCATTGGCTGTGACCTCTGCTACATCGCCTGCTGGGATGGCGCGCACCAGTGCATCCACCGCGAGGGTTACGCCAAGCCGGAAGCGGCGGAGGCGGCCACCCGCATGCGCATTTCCGTAACCCCCATCGCCAAACTCGATTCCCACGTGGGGCCGGACGGCAAAACGCCGCCCGAGAGAATTCCGCGCGTGGATGAGGACGAATGCGTGGGCTGCAACCTCTGCTGGCTGGTGTGCCCGGTTCCGGGTTCGATCACCATGGAAAAGATTGAAACCGGCCGGCCGTTCCAGTCCTGGGAACAGCGGACCGCGAAAATCGGGTGATCGGGAGGTGCGCGGTGTCGGTTTTGCTCCCCGAAGGGGAGAAACGTGAGTAGCCGTGGGTGAAACCCACGGAAAAGGATGGCCCAAATTCTTCTCGGCCCCTTCAGGGCCGGAGACATTTCTTACGTTCTGTTTCCGTAGGTTTCACCTACGGCTACTCACGTTTTCCCGCTTCGCGGGAATTGAATGAAGGTTCCCCATGACCACAATAATCCGCAATGGCACGGTTGTTACCGCAGAGGAAACCCGCAAGGTTGATGTGCTGATTGAGGGTGAACGCATCAGCCTGGTCGGCCCGGGGCTTGCCGCCGGCTCCGATGCCCGGGTGATTGACGCTACGGGTACTTACGTTATTCCCGGCGGCATTGATCCCCACACTCATCTCGATATGCCCTTCGGCGGCACCATGTCGAGCGATGATTTCGAGACGGGCACGCGCGCCGCGGCGTTTGGCGGCACCACCTCCATTGTGGATTTCGCCATCCAGGCGCGCGGCACCCGCATGCGCGACGCGCTCGACATCTGGATGAAAAAGGCTGAGGGACGCGCCACCATCGACTATGGCCTGCACATGATCGTCACGGACCTCGCGGGCGCGGGCCTGGACGACATGGACGACATGGTGCGCGAAGGCGTGGCCAGCTTCAAGCTGTTCATGGCCTACCCCAACGTGCTGATGGTGGATGACGGCACGATTTTCAAAGCCCTCTCGCAGACCGCCAAGAACGGCGCGCTGATCTGCATGCACGCTGAAAACGGCAGCGTGATTGACGTGATTGTGGCGCGCGCGCTGGCCGAAGGGAAGACGGCGCCCATCTACCACGCGCTCACGCGGCCGCCGCAGGCGGAGGCGGAAGCGGTGCACCGCGCCATCGCCATGGCGGAAATTGCCGGCGTGCCCGTTTACATCGTGCACCTCTCCTCCGAGGATGCGCTGAGCCAGGTGCGCGAGGCGCGCGATCGCGGGGTGCCTGCCTTTGCGGAGACCTGCCCGCAGTACCTCTTGCTTTCCATCGATGAATTGGCGCGCCCCGGCTTCGAGGGCGCCAAGTACGTCTTTACTCCGCCCCTGCGCCCCAAGGAGCATCAACCCAAACTCTGGGAGGGACTCAAGAACGACAACTTGCAGGTCGTTTCCACCGACCACTGCCCGTTCTGCTTCGCCGACCAGAAGATATTGGGCAAGGATGATTTCACCAAGATTCCCAACGGCGGTCCGGGCATCGAGAATCGGCTGCAATTGATTTATCACCACGGTGTGAATGCGGGAAAAATCACCCTCAATCGCTTCGTGGAAATCACTTCCACCACGCCTGCGCGCATTTTCGGTATGTACCCGCGCAAAGGCGAAATTGCCCCGGGCAGCGATGCCGACGTGGTGATTTGGGATCCCGAGGCGCGACATACCCTCAGCGCCAAGACGCATCACATGCGGGTGGACTATTCCATGTTCGAGGGCTTCGAAATCAAAGGCAACGCCCGCACGGTAATTTCGCGCGGGGAAGTGATTGTGGACAAAGGCCAGTTCCTCGGCAAGCCCGGCCGCGGGCAATATCTCAAGCGCGCCGCGCGCGGAGGGGCCTGGAAGTAATTTTGGATTTTGGATTATGACACCAAGATCGAAATTGGCAGCAACGCAAGAAAGGCCTTCACCACAGAGGTCACAGAGTTCACGGAGAGGAGACGCTGCCGAGACGTGCGGTCAATCGAAGACACAATCCAATTGAAGTGCCTCTCTGTGATCTCTGTGCCCTCTGTGGTGAATCTTTTGAAAGGTCAAGTTGCGCCGACGTGGTGACAAGAACAGAGGCAATCTAAAATCCAAAATCTAAAATCCAAAATGGCAAACGACCCCACACTCTATAACCCAGACTTGGCGCCGATTCCGCCGGAGCGCCGCAGTTGGGGTCTGTACAATTACGCGTCGCTGTGGGTGGCGATGTCGGTGTGCATCCCCACCTACATGCTGGCTTCGGGCTTGATTGCCGGGGGCATGAGTTGGTGGCAGGCCATCGGCACCATCCTGCTGGGCAACCTCATCGTGCTTGTCCCCATGCTGTTGAACGCGCACGCCGGGACGAAATATGGAATCCCCTTTCCCGTTTTTGTGCGCGCTTCCTTCGGTGTGCGGGGCGCCAATATTCCCGCGGTCTTGCGCGCGCTGGTGGCCTGCGGGTGGTTCGGTATCCAGACTTGGATTGGCGGGCAAGCGATTTATTCCATGCTCCGGATCTTCTGGCCCGGGGCCGCGCAACTGCCGGGGGGCGTGTGGGTCTGCTTCTTCGCTTTCTGGGCGCTGAACATGGCGGTGATTTGGCGAGGCATTGAGACCATCAAGTTCCTGGAAGGCATCGGCGCGCCCTTCATGCTGGGGATCGGGTTGCTGCTCTTGTGGTGGATCACGCGGCAGGCCGGGGGCCTCGGGCCGGTGCTCAGCACGCCCAGCAAGTTTCAATCGAGTGGGGAATTCATGCGCTTCTTTATTCCCTCGCTCACCGGCATGGTGGGCTTCTGGGCCACGGTAGCGCTGAATATTCCCGATTTCACCCGCTACGCCAAATCGCAAAAGGCGCAAATGCTCGGCCAAGCCCTGGGTTTGCCCACAGCGATGACGCTCTACGCGTTCATCGGCGTGGCAGTCACCTCGGCTTCGGTGGTGTTGTTCGGAGAGGCGATCTGGGACCCGGTGCAACTGCTGGGGCGATTCCATCACCCGGTCGTGGCGCTCGTCGCACTGGTGGCGCTGGTGGTGGCGACGCTCAACACCAACGTGGCGGCCAACGTGGTTTCACCCTCCAACGATGTTTCCAACCTGCGGCCGAGCCTGATCTCGTTCCGAACCGGCGGCCTGATTACCGGCGTCGTGGGCGTGTGCATGATGCCTTGGAAGCTGCTGAGCGATTTCAGCGCTTACATTTTCGGCTGGCTGGTGGGGTATTCTGGATTGCTGGGGCCGGTGGCGGGCGTGATGATTGCGGATTATTATATTCTGCGCCGGGCGCGCCTGAGGCTGGATGACCTCTACTGCCGGGATGGCGCATACGAGTACGATGGCGGGGTGAACTGGCGCGCCGTCGTCGCCCTGGGAGTGGGAATCGCCGTGGCGTTGCTGGGATTGGTGGTTGCGCCGCTGCGCTTTCTTTATGATTACGCCTGGTTTGTGGGGTTCGCGGTGGCCGGGGGCCTCTACCTTGCTCTGATGCAACAGTCCCTGGGGTCCGTCAAAATACCGGAATTGGAGGGCGAGGGATAACAAGAAAAGATTCACCACAGAGGCACAGAGAGCTAACAGAGAAAAAGCTGAAGTGGTTTTCTCTGTGGTCTCTGTGCCTCTGTGGTGAATTCCTTTGGGGAGGGAGAAGGATGATTACAACTGAATCTGCCGTAGGGTTGGTCGGTTTTTATATTAATGGGGCGTGGGAGAAGCCGCAGGGCCACAAGACCCTGGCGATCACCAATCCGGCCACCGGAGCGGTGCTGGCGGAGGTGCCCTACGCGAGCGAAGCGGACGTCGACCGCGCCGTTCGCACCGCGCACGAGGCGTTTCTGAAATGGCGCGGCGTGCCCGTGGTGGAGCGCGTGCAGGTGCTCTACCGCTTCAAAGCGTTGTTTGAGGAGCACGCCGTGGAAGTGGCGGCCATCCTCACCCGCGAAAACGGCAAGACCGCCGAGGACGCCAAGATGGAGGTTCGTCGCGCCATCCAGATGGTGGAAGTGGCCTGCGGCATGCCCAGCCTGATGATGGGCGATTCGCTGAACGATGTGGCGCACGGGATCGACTGCAAGACCATTCGGCAGCCCATCGGTGTGTGCGTGGGCATCACGCCTTTCAATTTCCCCGCCATGGTGCCCCTGTGGATGTACCCGTTCGCGATCGCCTGCGGCAACACCTTTGTGATGAAGCCCTCGGAGAAGGTCCCGCTCACGCCGACGCGCGTCATCGAGTTGCTGGCGGCGTCCGGTCTGCCCGCGGGCGTCCTGAATTTGATTCACGGCGGTAAGGAAACGGTGGACGCGCTATTGCACCATCCCTTGGTGCGAGGCGTGTCGTTTGTGGGCTCGACGCCGGTGGCCAAGTACATCTATTCCACCTCGGCGGCGGAGGGGAAACGCGTGCAGGCGCTGGGCGGGGCGAAGAATCACCTGGTGGTCATGCCCGACGCTGACATGCCCAAGACCGTGGAGGCCATCATTGGCTCGGCGTTTGGCGCCGCCGGGGAGAGATGTCTGGCGGGCAGCGTGCTGGTGCCCGTGGGCGAGGCCGCCGGTCCGCTGCTGGATTTGCTGGCCAAACGCACCGAAGCTCTGGCGGTAGGTGACGGCTCGCAGGCCGGAATCGAGATGGGGCCGCTGGTAACTTCCGATCACTGCAAGCGCGTGGCGGGCTATATCGAAAAGGGCGTCGCCGAAGGGGCCACGCCCCTGTGCGACGGCCGCCGGTATAAGTCCGATAGCGGAGGATTTTTCCTGGGGCCCACCATTTTCGACAACGTCACGCCGGACATGACCATCGCCAAAGAAGAGATTTTCGGCCCTGTCCTCTCCGTGATTCGGGTCAAGACACTGGACGAGGCCATCCAGTTGGTGAACCGTTCGCCCTTCGGCAACGCGACGTCAATTTTCACCACCAACGGCAAGTCCGCCCGCGAGTACTCGTCGCGAATTGAAGTGGGCATGGTGGGCGTCAACGTCGGCGTCGCCGCCCCTATGGCCTTTTTCCCCTTCGCCGGATGGAAAAATTCCTTCTTCGGAGACCTGCACGCCCACGGCAAGGACGCCGTAGCGTTTTACACCGAGCAGAAAGTCATCATGAGCCGGTGGTTCTAGTCGGTTCAAAAAGTATAGAAGTGCCTGCCCAAGAAAAAAAGCGCCATGGCCTTGCGCTCCCGGAATTCGGCGAGGCCCGAGGCAGCGTTTGGTGGAGTTTCATCATCTTTCCCTTGAGGCTTTCCACCGGTGGCCACGAGCCGGCGATGCATCCGTGGGTGGCAACCCTTATATACCCAAAGCCCTGAGGGATGTGTTACGGTAGAGGGAAGGCGTAAATAATGAAGAAGCTCGCTTTGGCACTCTCGATGCTGGTGTTGATGTGCGGTTGCGGGGGCAACGCGCCCTCCACGCTCATTGTGGTGACGGTTAATCCTGGCGCTCCACCCAACATCGACCAGGGCCAGACCTTGCAATTCACCGCGAACTTGGCTTCCAACACTCCGGGCAATACCAACGGGGGCGTGACGTGGAGCGCCACCGGGCCGGGGTGCGCGGGCGCGGCATGCGGAACGTTTACCAACGTTACCTCCACCTCGGCTACCTACGTCGCTCCGGCGTCGGTTTCAGCCAGTTTAAGCGTTACGGTGAGGGCGACGTCGGTGAGCCAGACGGCCCAAAGCGGTTCGGCGACATTCTATGTCATGCCGCCGCCGAGTATCGTGACCACCAATCTGTCCATTGCCACGCCGACTTATATTTATGACGAAACTCTTCAGGCCGCCGGCGGTGTGCAGCCCCTGAAATGGAGCCTGGCCAGCGGTGCGCTGCCTGCAGGGCTGTCCTTGAACAGCGCGGGAATAATTTATGGAATTCCCACCACCGCGAGCGCCACCGGAACCACCTCCACTTTCACTCTCAAGGTGACGGATTCATCGGGGGCGCCGGCAGGTGGTCTCTCCACGCAACAATCGCTTAGCCTCACCGTCCTGGGTGTCCTCACCATTCCCGCCGCCACCTTCACGAATGGCACGGTGGGCGTCGCTTACAGCGCCACCCTTCCCTATACAGGGGGAATGGTTCCTTTGAGCTGGACCCTTTACAGCGGCAGTCTGCCACCGGGACTGGTGTTGCAGCAAAGCACCGGGGTGATATCCGGTACGCCCACAGCGCAAGGCACCTACTCCTTTGTTCTGGAGGTGTTCGATTCCAGCCCCGTCCAGCAGTCGTATACAAGCTCAACATTGTCCATCATCATAAACCCCTCAGGGCCGTTGACCATCCGGACCACCTCCTTGCTGGACGGTGCGGTGGACGCGGCATACGCGGGACAACTGGTGGCGACCGGCGGCGAGCCCCCCCTCGTTTGGTCAGTCACCCAGGGGGCGCTGCCGTCGGGGTTGACACTCCACCCGACGACGGGGGCGATTACGGGCATTCCCACGGCCACGCCCGGTACCTATTCCTTCACGGTGGCCGTCTCGGATACCAGTGTGCCGCAGCAGACCTCCACCCAACCACTGAGTATCACCATCAATGCCGCGCCGACGGCTTGCACGAGCTCGGGTAACAATTCTCTCCTCACCGGACAATACGCCTTCAGCTTGCGAGGATTTAATAACGGGGGTTTTCTCGCGGTGGTGGGCTCCTTCACTGCCGACGGCACCGGTAAAGTTACGGCCGGCGAAGCGGACACCAACGGCGTCCTGGGCCCCCAATACGGTAACCTCGTCACCAGCGCCAGTTCCTACTCGGTGGGACCTGACAACCGCGGTTGCGCCACCCTCGCCACTCCGTTCGGGACGTTTTTCACCCGGTTCGCCCTGGGAGCCATATCCGCGGGGGTCGCGACCCAAGGCCGCCTTATCGAGTTTGACAATCCCGGCGCCAGCGCCTACATTGCCGCCGGCCAGATCTTTCAGCAAAGTATTTCCGCATTTCTCACTCCCCTCACCGGAGCGTATGCGTTACGGACGGCAGGCTGGGATCAGTCCACTTCCGGCCGCATCGCCTGCGCGGGGATTGTGACGGGCGCCGCCTTTAAATTTGGTTTCTTGGAACAAGACTGCAACGATAACGGGACGGTCTCCAACTCGACCAATAACCTCACTCCCACCAACAGCAATGTCAACACCTATAGCACAGCGGACACCAATGGGCGTGGCACCGGAATTATTTTGGTGGGGGGAAAACTTACCAACCTCACCTTCTATTGGGTATCCACGACGCAGCTCCTCATTATCAACTCCGATCCCAGCCTTACCTATAGTGGCGATTGGCTGCAGGAAAACGTTCCGCTCGGCCTTAAGGGCTTTAACCAAGCTTCCTTCAACACTCAGGTCGCCTCCTATTCGAGTGGGCTGGAAGCATCCGGGGCAGGAGGGGACGTGTCGATTGCGACCGAGACGGCGGATGGAAACAGTTCTGTCATCAGTCACCTTTACCGGGATATAGCGGGCGCTTGGCAGACTCCCAATCCTTCCACTTTCACTTGCACCTATTCGGTGGTCTTGATTGGCCGTGTGACGCTGACCGGTAGCGGTTGCGGCGCCAATCCCCCCATTCCCTATCTGAATTCCCTCAATACCGCCTTCGTGGTCAGTACGGACCCCGCGGTTGAGCTGGGATCATTTGAACCTCAGACCACGGGCCTCACCAGCGCCTCCTTGGCCGGGACTTACTTCGTGGGCACTTCGGAAGTGGTCAGCCAATATGCGTCGGCGGAGGTGGGCATTGTGACTCTGGCGAGTAATGGAGTGGTGACGAGCACCAGCGACACCGCTTCCACCCTCAGCCAGAGCGTCGGTGCTGCCGGTTTCGACACGTACACTTTCAATCCTGACGGAACATTAAGCGCGGCTTCTTCCGGCGCAACCATTGTGGGCATTGCCATTTCCGGGAGCAAGTTTGTCATCATCAGCAATCCGACCTTAACATTTCCGACCCTACAAATCGGACAACGATAAGATTCGACTTCACCCGGGCTCGGCCCTCTTGTGCGACAAGCGCCGGGGGCGTAAGGCTTTTGATCTCCTCGCCAACAGGGCTTGCGCCCGCGCAAGAAGGTCGTGAATTCGCATCAACTCCCCTCTTGGCGCCACTAATCCTTTAACAAAATCGGATGGCCGCTGGAGCGCGCGTGAGCTTTATTGGCGCAGGCTGGCGGTCACGCAAAATTTCCTCATCATGAGTCTGGCATCCGCCGATAACCAATCATGAAGGAATTCTAACCAAACGCATGGTGCGACTTGCGCACTTCAGGAGATATCGCCCCAATGAAAAAACTCTTGCTCGCCATATGCGGTTGGATGGTGATGTGCGCGTGCGGCGGTGGTGGGGGCGGTGGAGGCGGGGCTCCCACTCCATCGGCTCTCTACGTTTCCATCTCTCCTTCGGCCCAGACCAACATCGATCAGGGGCAAGCTGTGAATTTCACCGCGACCGTAGAAAACGACTTGAGCGGCAAGGGAGTGACTTGGAGTGCCTCTGGCGCGGGGGTTAAGGGCACGCTCTGCGGAACCTTCGCCAACCCCACGGCGAGCGCGGCAACGTTCAATGCCCCATCTTCGGTTTCGGCCACCCTCAGAATCACAATTACGGCGACCTCTGTCGCCGATGTCACCCAGTCAAGTTCAGCAGTGGTTGTGATTTCTCCGCCGTTGAGCGTCATGACCACCGCGCTCCCCAATGCCACACCGAATGCGAACTACCGCGCGACGCTCCAAGCCCTGGGCGGTGTGGGAACGCTCACCTGGAGCTTGGCGAAGGGCGCTTTGCCGACTGGCTTATCGTTGAGTAGCTCTGGGGTCATCACCGGCGATCCCACCGTTTCCGGGACTTCGACCTTCACGGTGCAGGTGACCGATTCGTCAGCCGTGCCGGGCGGTTCGACCTCGGCGCAAGCACAGCTCAGCCTGACCGTTGTCACAGTGGTTACCATCTCCACCACGGCATTCCCAGCCGGGACCGAGGGCATCACCTACCTGGCTGGAATTAACGCCAGCGGGGGCACCCCTCCCTACACCTGGAGTTTGTCGACGGGTTCGCTTCCTCCGGGCCTGATGATGCAGCCGGGCTCGGGAGTGATCTCCGGGAGCCCGACGTCCCCGGGGAACTTCACCTTTACTGTCGCCGCCACAGACTCGAGCCCGACGCAGCAGACCCAAACCCAGTCCCTGACGATCGCCATTGGCGCTCCCCAGCCGCTGGCCATTAACACGTCCTCGTTGCTCGAAGGCACGCTGGGCACGCCTTACAACGCCAGGTTGGTGGCCATGGGAGGCACGCCACCCTACACATGGAGCATCGCTGCCGGGGCACTGCCCACGAAAGTGTCACTCAACTCAACGACAGGCGCAATTTCGGGGACGCCGTCATCCACGGGGACGGCAAGCTTCACCGTCAGGGTAACGGATTCGAGTTCGACGCTCGAGACCCAAACGCAAGCTCTCAGCATTGCGGTGGGCAACCCGGCGGGAGCCTGCGCCAGTTCGGGCAACAACGCGGTCCTCAGCGGGTCCTATGCTTTCAGCCTGAACGGGTTCACGGATGCTGGCTTCCTGGCTGTTGTGGGCTCTTTCACCGCGGATGGAACCGGTAAAATTACCGCCGGCGAGGCTGACACCAATGGTGTTCTCGGCGCGCAGCAGGGCAACATCATTCCCTCAGCCAGTTCTTACTCGGTGGGATCGGACAATCGCGGTTGCGCCACCCTGGCGACCCCCTTCGGAACTCTTGTCACGCACTTCGCTCTTGGGCAGATGTCCTCCAACCTCGCCGCCGGCGGCCGGATGATCGAGTGGGACAGCCCCAGCGCCGGCGCTTATATCGCTGCGGGCCAGCTCCTCCGTCAAACCTCCGTTGCCCTTGCCGGCGGACTGAGCGGCAGTTACGTTTTCCACATGGCCGGTTGGGACCCCTCGCCCGGGGGAGGGCGCGATGTTTGTGTGGGAGTGCTCAGCGCGAGCGGCGGCACGTTCAACGGTTTGGAGCAGGACTGCAACGACGCGTGGAGCATTTCCAACACCGTGGCCACCGACGATGCCGGGACTTACACCACCCTCGATGCGAATGGCCGCGGCACGGGAGTCATCACCCTGGGAGAAACCACGTCCCACATCACTTTCTACGCAGTGTCCGGTTCGCAACTGCTGGTCGTGAATGCTGACACCAGCCCCTTCGCAAGCGGGGAATGGGACCAGCAAAGCGTGCCGGCGGGAGGTTCGGGCTTTACTCAGGCTTCGCTCGACGGCAGCATGGTTTTCCACCTCAGCGGCCTGAGCTTGGCCGGCACTGCAACAGCCGTCTCCATGGAGACGGCGAGCGCGGATGGGAGCAGCTCCATGGCCATTACGTTTTATGAGGATCGGGCGGGCACGATGCAGATTTCCGACACCTACACGTGCGCCTATGCCGTCGAGCCGAGCGGCCGCGTTACCCTCAGCAGCAGCACCCAAAGTTGCGGGGGCACTCCTCCCGTGATTTATTTGACGGGGGTGAACACAGGCTTCATCGTGGATGCCTCCCTGGGTGTGGACATGGGATCTTTTGAATCGCAGTCGGGGGGGCCATTCAACAACGCATCGTTGGCGGGAAACTTCTTCGCCGGGACGGAGGAGGTGGTCATTCAGAACGCGCAGGCGGAGGTGGGCCCTGTTTCAACTAACGGTAGCGGGAGCATTACCGGCGCCACAGAAACCAGTTCGAAGAGCGCGCAAGACGTGGGCTTGCCCTTCCTTGCCGCCACCTACACCGTCAATCCCGACGGGACCTTCAGCGTCAGTTCCTCGGACGGCCCCGTGGCCGGTATCATCATTTCCAGGTCGAAATTCGTGATGATCAGTCCATCAACCGCCGCCACGCCTTACCCATCGCTTTTGGTCTTACAGAAATGAAATGTCATAAAGCCGTGCAGCGCGGGCGTGTCGCCCGCGCTAAGTCTGAAAAAATGTTAGGCATTGGCGGCATTCCAACCGGATCGCTGGCGCAGGTTGGTGATGTGGGCCACATGGTGCTTCCCGTGCCAGGCGTACATCGCCAGGTATTTCTCCAACGTCACCCGCCCCAGTTCCGGATGCTTGATGGCGCGGGAAAAATCCTGCGGCTTCAGCGACTGGAGCAGCGCCACCCAGCGCTGATGCAGTGCAGCGAGCAGGGCTAAGGAAGGCTCAGCGGGCGACGTGCGCGCGTCGCTCAACTTCGCCCACAGCTCCTGGTCGTAGGTCTTAATGGTGGGCGCGTCCTCGGTGAGCGCCAGGCGAAAGCGCACATAAGCGTTGAGGTGGCTATCGGGCAGGTGATGCACAACCTGGCGGACGGTCCAGCCCTCGGGCCGGTAAGGTGTGTCAAGCTGCGCTTCCGTTAGCCCCGCGACCGCCGCGCGCAGTCGCGCCGGCGTCTCTGCGATTTCGGCCAGCCACTGCTGCCGCTCCGCCTCGCTGGCCAACAAACCTTCGCCACTGCGATTCCACGTGAATTTTCCTATGGGATATTGCAGGTCCATTTTCCCCTCCTATCCAATGTTAATCCGAGGTAGGTCGTAGGTGGTAGATGGCATGTGGGGAGGCATTGCCCTGGGCGGGTATTACAGATGCCCCACCTGCCACCTACGACCTACCATTCGTTAATCCTTGCGTGCAATCAGGAGCTGCCCGCCACCGCCAGGCATGAAAAGCCCCAAAGCTTCCTCGGGTATTCCCACCTCGCGCGCGAAAGGTTCAAAGTCGGGCCGCTCCAGGTGGGCTTCTCCAAATCCTGCTTTTTTCGCAAGCTCTTCCAGTTCGTGGTCTTCATAAAAGTACAGGCGCGAGGCTATGGGCTCCGGTGCGGCGGGTGTCCCGCGCATTTCCTTTGAGCCGGTGAAAAGTGCAAAGCGCCCACGGGGCGCGAGAACTCGTCGAACCTCGGAGAGCGCTTTCAGAGGATTGGAGATGAAACCAAAAACCCCGGTCATCACGGCGCAGGTGAAGGCTCCATCAGGGAAGGGCAGGGAGCCGGCGTCACCCTCGCGAATCTCCAGCCTATTCTGTTGGATCGCCTCTTGGTTAGTCTCGCGAGCCACTCTCAGCATGTCGGGACTGTGATCGATGGCCGCCGCTTTGCAGCCGCTTTTCAGAGCGTCGTGCAAGAATGCCCCGCCTCCACAACCGACCTCGAGTAAGTAGTCCTCAGGTTTTAGTCCCAGCACCGCCAGTATGACTTTGAAGTTAGGGCGATGAAACAGCGGGTCGCGATATATGGCGCGCGCCTGTGGCCCCGTCGGGCGCCGCGCCTTGCGATCGGTGATCCATTCGCCCAAGCGATTGGGCGCCATCGCGCTGAGAAGAGGGGCGGCAACCTCGCTGGCGAACCAGCCGGCCAGCTCATTCTCTTGGTCGCCCAAAAGATTACCCCACCCGAGGTTCCCCAGTGTTACCCGCGTGCCATCCTCAATGGGCTCGAACCGCAACTCCATCGAGGTTACCTCCGCGGGATCCCAATCAGCCGCATGCCACTCGAGTGCGATCTTTTCCGGCGGCTGCCAGTGGACTACCCGTCCCACTTCCAGAAAACCTTCCATCACGCGGCCGCCGACTCCCGGTTGAAACCGCATCCCCAGTCGCGATAGCGCAATAGACAATTCCTCAACGAACGCCTCGAAAGCCGCGGAAGGATCAAGCTTCAAATCGACGCTGGTGCGAACGCCCATATTTCCACCTTTCGCTGGCGAGAACTAATTGGCCCTGCAACCAAATCCCTAGCTCATCATAACAGGTTGAACACCCGGCCAACAAATCCGCTGTGATCGCAAGCAAGTTGCACGCTCTCGGCTGCTTGAGTAGAATCCGGTAGCAGATGGACTTGGAGATGTAAGCAATCCGCGCGACAGGTCAGAGGCATGACGATGTCCCACAAATTCACGCGTCGCAGGTTTTTGGAGACGGCATTCGCGGCTCCGGCGGTGATGGGCGTAGCGGCTGAGGTGAAGGAAAGTCAGGCACTTCCAAAGCCGGTTCCCGCTGCACTCGGCCTCGGGCAGCGCGCATCCTTGCGAGCCGCCATGGACGGGATCATCCCGGCGGGCGACGGCATGCCCGCCGCGAGCGACGCGGGCGGCTTCGAATATCTCGAAGCCCTTTGCCTGAGGGAATCGGAGATCAGGGCGGACCTACAGCAAGCGCTGGATGCGCTGGCACGATTGAGGGAGAGTCGCTTCCATACGGCTTTTGCAAGTCTCTCCCCGGCGCAGCGGGTTGAAATCTTAACCGCACTCGAAGCGCAGTCGCCTGAGGTTTTTGCCAAGCTGCGCGATTTGGTCTACGAATCCTATTACACCCAGCCGAGCATCTGGAAGCTCATCGGGTATGAATTCCATCCGACCAACATGCCGGGTCCACAAATGAAACCGTTTGATGATTCTGTTCTGGCCAAAGTCCGTAAGATGCCGAAACTGTATCGCGAAGTAAGCGGGGGATAATCCGTTGCCGAACGAGCGCGCGGATGTGCTGGTAATCGGATCGGGCGCGGCGGGTGCAGCCGTCACCAAGCGCCTCAGCGATCTGGGCGCCCAAGTGCTCTGCCTGGAGCAAGGCGACTGGGTGAATCCGGCCGACTATCCTTCCATACGCCCCGACTATGAAACGGCGATCCACCGCGGCCCGTTTCACGTCTCTCCCAACGTTCGCAAGCGTCCGGAGGACTACCCCGTAGTTGAATTGGGAAATCATCCGCCGTCGGTCCAGATGTTCAATGCGGTGGGAGGCAGCACGATCCACTACACGGGACACTTTCCGCGCTTCCATCCGTCGGATTTTCGCGTCAAGACGCTCGATGGCGTGGCGGAAGACTGGCCGATCGACTACCAGGAACTCGAGCCTTATTACGACATGAACGATCGGGAAATGGGAGTGGCAGGGTTGTCCGGTGATCCCGCCAACCCGCCACGCTCGCCGCGACCCACACCGCCGCTGCCCCTCGGTCTCCTGGGCGAAGCGCTCGGCCGCGGTTTCGACAAGCTGGGCTGGCATTGGTGGGTGGCCGAGAATGCCATTATCTCCCGTCCTTACGATGGCCGCCCCGCCTGTGACCTCCACGGCAAGTGCACGTATGGCTGTCCAATTGGCGCGAAGTCTTCTACGGACGTTACTTACTGGCCCAAGGCTCTGAAAAAGGGCGCCACCCTCAGGACGTGGGCGCGGGTCTCCAAGGTTACTGTAAATGCACAAGGGCTCGCACAGGGCGCCCTTTACTACGACCGTCAAGGCAATCTCCATGAATTATCCGCGAGAGTGGTGGTGGTCTGCTGCAACGGCGTGGGCACACCCCGTCTACTTTTAAACTCCCGGTCCAAACTCTTCCCCTCGGGGCTCGCAAATTCCTCCGGGATGGTCGGCAAGAACTTCATGATGCACGCCTGGCGGCAGGTGGCGGGAGTTTCGGATGCGCGCGTCGACAGCCATTTGGGACCTCGTGGCGTGGCGGTGGCCTGCCAGCAGTTTTATGAAACCGATGGGAAGCGCGGATTTCTGCGCGGTTATACCTTTCAGGCGTCGCCCACGTTTGGTCCCCTCTCTTACGCGTGGGGAGGATATGCCGCCCCCGCCTTGCCTTGGGGGTCAGAACACCACCGGGCATTCCGGAAGCGCTTTCCGTACCTTCTCAGCATTTGGGTTCAAGGTGAAGATCTGCCGGTGGAAACCAACCGCGTCGAGCTCGATCCGGAAGTAAAGGACTCTCAGGGCATCCCCGCTCCCCGCGTGACCTATGCCCACAGCGAAAACACCCTCAGGATGATGGAGCACGGCGCCGCCATGGCTCGCCAAGTCCTGGAAGCCGCGGGGGCCGTGGAAATCCTGGATGGCGGCCTGCGCCAGCCCGCCTGGCATCTGTTGGGCACGGCGCGCATGGGCAACGACCCGAAGCGATCGGTGGTGAACGCCTGGCACCAATCGCATGATGTCAAGAATCTCTTCATTGTCGATGGCAGCTCGTTCACGACGAGCGCGGCCGTAAACCCCACCTCGACCATCGGCGCGCTGGCCCTGCGCTGCGCGGACGGCATCTGGGCGCGCCGCCATGAGTGGGCGTAGGACCCAACCCCCAAGCTTCGAGCCGAAGCGGAGGCCGAAAACGCCGGGCCGCCGTCTTTGAATTGGCGTTTTAGCGTGGTCTGACAGTATAATGTATTGAACCAATGGCTCTGATCTCCGGAACAAAACTGGGTCCCTACGAAATTCTTTCGCCGCTCGGCGCGGGCGGGATGGGGGAAGTGTATCGCGCCCGCGACACCCGCTTGGGCCGCGAAGTGGCCGTCAAAGTCCTCCCCGAGTCCTTTTCCCAAGACCCGGACCGCTTGCGGCGCTTCCAGCAAGAAGCGCGGACGGTGGCGGCGCTCAATCATCCTAATATCCTGGCCGTTTATGATTTCGGTTCGCAAGACGGCGCCCACTACATGGTCTGCGAGCTGCTGGAAGGAGAGACGCTGCGCAAGCGGCTCGAGAACGGAGCGCTGCCCTCGCGCAAGGCCGTCGAATACGCTTTACAGATCGCGCAAGGGCTAAGCGCCGCTCACGGGAAAGGGGTCGTTCACCGCGACCTGAAGCCTGACAACTTGTTCGTGACCAAAGATGCGCGCGTCAAGATTCTCGACTTTGGCCTTGCCAAGCTGATGTCCGGGGAGACTTTCCTCGAGGGACCGACGGGCGGTCCGACCCAGCATGGAGCCACAAGTCCCGGCGTGGTGCTGGGCACGGTGGGTTACATGTCGCCCGAGCAGGTGCGCGGGGAGGCGGCGGATGCCCGCTCCGATATTTTTGCGCTCGGGACGATCCTTTACGAAATGCTCTCCGGCCGGCGCGCCTTCAAACGCGACTCGGGGCCGGAGACCTTGACGGCGATTCTCAAAGAAGACCCCCCCGAGATAGGGGGACCCCAGCGCAGCGTTCCGCCGGGGCTCGAGAGGATCGTTCGCCGATGCATGGAAAAGGTTCCTCAGCAGCGCTTCCAGTCGGCGAGCGACTTGGCCTTCGCGATGGAAGCCCTCTCCGGCATTTCGACAACGGCAGCCACCGAGCGGCCCGCCACCGAGCCGCCGGCCACGCGACTTGCCGCGAGACGCCCCGTGGCCATAATTGCTGCCGTGTTGCTCTTCGCCGCCGTGGGGCTTGCCGGATGGCTTGCGGGCATCAGGAGCTCAACCCCCACCGTCCCTTTGTTCCGGCGTCTCAGTTTTCGTCGTGGAACGATTTATTCGGCGCGTTTCACCCCCGACGGCAAATCGGTGGTCTACGGGGCGGAATGGGAGGGCAACCCTCTTCAGTTGTTTTCGGCGGACGTGCAGTCTGCTGAGTCACGTCCTTTAGACCTGGGGCGAGGTTACTTGCTTTCCATCTCGTCGTCAGGAGAACTGGCCTTGACCGTTGGCCCCACTTTGCAAGCTCATGGTGGCGCCCGGGGTACTTTGGCTCGAGCGCCCCAGGCCGGGGGAGCGCCCCGCGCTCTGCTGGAAAAGGTGCTCTGGGCTGACTGGTCGCCGGACGGCAAGGATCTGGCCGTCGTGCGCGCCGTGGGTGCTCTGAATCGGCTGGAGTTTCCCGTCGGCAAGGTGCTTTACGAAACGGGGGGCTGGATCAGCCATCCCCGATTCTCACCCAAGGGCGATCTGATCGCCTTCCTCAATCATCCGGTTTGGCCGGACGACCGCGGCTCGGTGGAAGTGGTTGATCTGGCAGGAAAGCGCAAGGTGCTTTCGGACGGGTGGGAAAGCGAAGAGGGTGTTGCATGGTCGCCCCGAGGGGATGAAGTCTGGTTCGGGGCCATCAAGTATGGACTTGCACTCTCCCTGTACGCCGACACTCTTTCGGGCCAAGAGCGGCTGGTCGAACGCATTGCCGGCGGACTCACCCTTATGGACATTTCCCGTGACGGCCGCGTCCTGATTACGCGGGATGACGAGCGGTACGGGATCATGGGGCACGCTCCGGGAGAGAAACAAGAACGAGACCTTTCCTGGCTGGATTATTCCGATTCGGCAGACATCTCGCCGGACGGTAATTTGCTGCTTTTTGATGACGCGGGGGAGGGGGGAGGGCCCAATTACTCCATCTTCCTTCGCAAAACCGACGGCTCACCGGCGGCGCGACTGGGCGACGGGATAGCGAGCGGTTTCTCGCCCGACGGCAATTGGGCTATCTCCATCCTCCCCACCACTCCCTCGCAAATCGTCCTCCTTCCCACCGGAGCCGGGAGCCCCAAGACGCTCGAACGATATAACATCGAAGACTATGGCGTGGCCGATTTTTTCCCGGATGGCAAACGGATACTCTTTTCAGGGACCGAGCATGGGCACGCGATGCGGGATTACATTCAAGACATCGAGGGAGGCAAACCCCAGCCCATCACTCCCGAGGGTGTTGCCTCCGTATGGAAGACGCGACCGATCTCGCCCGATGGCAAGTCCATCATCGCGCTCGACCCGGATGGGAAGCTTTATATTTATCCGGCCGACGGAGGAGCGCGGAGCGTGCTGCCCGGCGTTGAGCCCGGTGACATCCCCCTCCGCTGGGGCGCCGACGGGTCTTCAATCTTCGTAACCCAGCCGGGAGAAATCCCCTCCCGAGTCTTCCGTGTGGATTTGGCAACCAAGAGCCGAACGCTGGCCGCCGAACTTTCCGTGCCCGATCGCACCGGACTGACGGGAATCCGCTATATCCAGATGACCGCCGATGGAAAATCCTACGCTTACACCTACAGCCGTTTCCTCACTGAACTCTACATTATTGAAGGGTTGAAATAGGCGCACGCTGTCCGGGACGGGTGAAATAACTGTGAACCAAAAAGGGTTTCAAGGATCAAGACAAGCTCAGGATTGACAACATGCCCTTCGTGTCCGCGCCGTCGCTACAATTTCTTCAGACCGCGGTAGTGGTCATGGCCCTCTGTAACTTTGTGCTGGGGGTGGGCATGTTCTTTCTAATGCAAGTCCGGTACTCGCGGAACCTGGCCCACGGAACGCGGCGTATTAGTTTCGCAAACCTTATTGTTTCCCCTTGGGACGGGAAGAATCTTGAGGAACTATGGGCTGCGTCGGCGCGTGACGACCGGGAAGCTATAGAAGAGGTTCTTGCATCGGATAGTCAGTTGGTTAGCGATGATGAACGAGAGCCCTTTCAGAGGTTTGTTACCGGGCGTTCCATTTATGCCAATTGGATTCAGCATATTCGCACGGGCAGATCTCTGGAGAGGGTCCGCTCCGCAAAAATGTTGGGCTATTTCCCCGATGAACGCGGCGTTCAGGCCCTGGCCGATGGTCTTCGCGACCCTTCGCCGAAGGTAGCACTTTCCTGCGTGTTGAGCTTGGGGCGGCTCGAAGCGCCTGCAGCGGTTCCCGCCCTCATGAATAGCCTTTCCACCCTGCCAAAATCCATCCCGGATATCACTCTTACCGCAGTGCTCGCCGGATGCGCTCGACAGACGCCCAGCACCTTGGCGGAGCTTCTGAAGTCGCCGGAGGACCGCATACGGATTCTCGGTGCATGGGCGATTTCCGAGGTCGCGGACAAGACCGTGCTCCGGGAGTTGGTGAATGCCGCCCCAGACGCCCACCCCGAGGTCCGCGCCAAGGTCGCACGCGGGTTAGCACGAATTCCAGACCCGGCTTCTGTCGAGGCGCTGATAACCTTAGCCCGCGACCCTGTGTGGTTCGTTCGCTTGCGCGCCCTCCATTCATTGGGAGAACTGCGCGCCCCCGAGGGCGGCGAAGTCGCGCTGGCCGCGCTGGCTGATGAGGTCCGGGAGGTACGGTATCGTGCCGCCTATGCCCTCCGCAAAATCCAGGGTATGAAAAGTGAAGTCGTGCTGAATATTCTCCGTACAGGATCGAGGTCGGGTTTTGATAGCTTGATCTCCGAGTGGGAACGCGCCGGATTCCTTGACTCGATAGCTCGCGAAATCTCGGAACCTGAGGGCACGCGCGCGAGTCAGAGCAGAGAGTTTTTACGAGTCTTAATAGGAGCGAACATCACCTCCACCTTGGAGAATTTCGTCCTCTTCTACCCTAACCCGGAAGTTCGATGGGGCCTCGCGAACCTCTTGTTGGAATCACCTCATCCCGGGGTTCTAGACCGGCTCCAAGCACTGGCCAAAGATCCCCGGTGCGACGCGCGTATCGCGAGGGCCATTTTGGAAATTGGGCTCGTCGATTAGCTCCAAAGCCTGTTGAGGCAGGATTCTCTTGAACGTCTACGACACGATATTCGAGGCCGTTGTCCACTGGATTGCCTGGGGATTCGAGGCGGTGATTTTCGCCTATTTCATCTCCTACTTCCTTCTCAACATCCTCTCACTAGTTCTCTCTTTCTGGTATTGCCGGAAATATAGTCAGAGCACCTTGATCAAGTCCATCGATTTCGAGGCGCTTGAAGACTTAAAGGATCTGATACCTCCAGTGACGCTTGTCGTCCCCGCTTACAATGAAGAGCGCGTGATCGCCCACAGCATCCGCTCGCTCCTCGCCCTGAGCTATAGCCGGCTGGAAGTTGTGGTGGTCAATGACGGTAGCAAGGACGGGACGCTGGATGAGCTGATTCGCTCCTTTTCGCTGCGAAGATCAGAGGTCCGTCCAAGCGGGGGGCTTCCGACCAAGCCCGTCAAGGGCATTTATATCTCGACGATCGAACCGCGCGTGGTGGTGGTGGACAAAGTGAATGGCGGGAAAGCCGACTCAATCAATGCCGGCATAAATTTTTCTCAGAGCCCCTATTTCATGGGAATGGATGCCGACTCGCTCTTTGAGCCCGAAGCGGTGTCGCATGCCCTGAGGTTGATCCTGGAAGACCCTGAACACGTTGTGGCCGTGGGCGGGGTGGTGCGCGGAATCAACGGCTCGATCGTCGACGCGGGACGTATCCGCCGTCCGCACTTGCTCTTCAATTTCTGGGTCATCATTCAAGTGATCGAATACCTTCGTAGCTTCCTTGCGGGGCGGACCGCCTGGAGCCTGCTGAATGGGTTGATCATCATCCCGGGGGCATTCGGGCTCTTCCAAAAAGCCGCCGTTGTCGAAGCCGGGGGCTACGCCACGGATACGGTGACGGAGGACTTTGAGCTCACCCTGAGAATGCATCGTTACGCGCGGGAAAAAGGCCTGAACTGGCGCATCTTGCTCGCGCCCGATGCAGTCTGTTGGACCGAAATGCCGGCGAGTCGCAAGGTCCTGAGCGGCCAACGAAAACGCTGGCACGAGGGCCTGCTGCAAACCATCTTGCTGCATCGAAAGATGCTCTTCAATTGGCGCTACGGCGTCGTGGGCTTGGTGGCTCTCCCTTATGAGCTGTTTTACGAGGCCGGTGGCCCCCTCATCGAAATTCTTGGATTGGTCCTGATGCCGGTGCTTTTTTTGTTGGGTTGGGTCGACGATTCGGCATTTGTGGTCTTTACCGCCCTGGCCTTCTTCGCCGGGGTGCTCTTTTCGTTGATGGCGGTGTTGATTGACCAGATTTATTTCCCCCGCTACCACTTTCCGCGGGATGCGATCCTGTTGCTGGCCTTTTCGCTGATCGAATGTTTCGGCTACCGGCAACTCTACCTCTGGTGGAGACTTGAAGCGACCTGGAACTTCTTTTTCGGAACCGTCGTCTGGCGGGTTTCCGAGCGCAGCGGCTTTGCCACCCGCGCCGAGGGATGACCGGCGCCGGAGATGGCTTAAGGCACCGCGCGTCGCGTGGCTATGCAGGTGAGCCCGTTGCGGCAGGGGCAGGGAGTTGGCTCCGTTTCTTCAAATCTTTCTCGGCATCTCCCACCACCAATTCGGCGTCCGCTCCCGGACGATACTCGGATAGTCCGGTGTTAATCTTGACTCCCCGGAGGCGCTCCACATGCGCACAGCCTTTCTCTGCCCTTTGCACGAAGGCTTCGCCTCCTACGCGGGGGCTGCCCTCCAGGAGGCACAGAAATTCATCCGGGCCATATCTCATGACCCAGTCGGCCTTGCGGATGGTCCGCATGAGCAACAGGGCGAGTTCCTTGAGCACAAGGTCCCCAGCCAGGTTTCCCTCTCGCGCGTTGAGGGTCTTGAAATCCCAGAGATCGAAGATCACAAGGCAAAAAGGCGCGCGGAGCTTATCCGCTCGAGCGCTCGCCGTCTCCAAAAGCTCAACCAGCGCCGAGCGGTCCAGCACTCCCGTAAGGGCGTCCGTGGAATATTTTCCTTCGTTGGCTGCCGCTGATGCGTACGAAGCGATAATGAAATTCCGCATGGCATTTAGCTCACGCTGTTTCAGGACACTGTAGATTCCGCTGAGCACCACCAGCACCAGAAGCCCATAGACCAGTTGGGGAAGGTACCTCCGCTCAAAATAAAAATGTTCGGCAAAACCTCCCAATACCGGATAGAGCAACAAGGTGATTCCAAAACTCAAGCCGCCGGTAATACTGAGGGTGATCGCCCAGAGCTGCCAACTGCGGCGCTCAATTTCCACGAGTTGATTACGGCGTTCGGGGTGTGCTTGCATATCGAATCAAAAATTTAGGAAATAGGAAATGCCCACCCAGTCTTCGATCTGGCCCTGAGACCGCAATTGGTAAAAATATCCCAAGTGCAGTCCTTGCTTTCCTGTAAGCCGAACTTCCGCGCCTCCCCCATAGGTGTGGGCGTGGAAAATGCCTAATTGCTCGGATGACACCGCGATGGCAAAACTTTCCGCACCTGTTGCAAACATCACATAAGGACTGAAGAAGCGGTTAACGTCCCAAGCCAGCTTGGTCCAGCCCCCCTGGTTCCATGTTCTTCCGGGAATCCCTGTAAAGTATGTTCCCGCCGGAGTGTACCGGAGATTGTAGTGCAATTTGGGGCTTATATCCCAATCCATCTGGGCCGCAGGTATGCGGACGTTGCCTGCGGAGAAAATCAGGTAGCGAAAGGATCCCCCTATGGCCATTCTATGCGGGACCCCTTGCATCACTTCCCCCGTGTAATCCTGATTGGGAACCACCGTCTGGCTCTTGGGCGCCACGGTAAATTCGCCTCGAAGATATGTCCGCGTCCACGCCCGGTAAGTTCCGCCCAGCGTAAATAGAGAATCATTTTGACCAAACTTGTTCTGGAACTGGAACCCGACGAGAAGCGTTTTGCGATCATAGTCCTTATAAACCAGTTGCGTTTGCGTTCCGTTGGTATTGGAGGTGAAGTTATATCCCTCAAACAGGTAGCCAGTTTCCAGGTGGAAGGGGGTTTGTCCTTCCATGTCCCTGATGGTGTTGCGAGCTTCCTTGTTGCCCGGATCGATTTGCAACACCTGGTTGAAATAGTGCCGGGCATCCGGTTTGTCATGCTGCCAGTAGTACAGTCGACCGAGGCGACTGAGGATTTCCAGGTTCTTGGGATCCTGGCTCTCCAGGCTTTTCAGGATTTCGATAGCGTTGGCGTAGTGTTTCTGCCATCCGAGCACATCGGCAAGGCCGATTTCGGCCTCCACATCGCCAGCGTGGTCGGCGAGGACACCGCGGTAAAGTTGCTCCGCCTCCTTAAAATTGCCTTTCCAGCTTTTAAGCCTCGCAACCCAATTCCGCGCTTCGAAATCGTGCGGGTCCTGGCTGGCAATCTGCGTCACGATGCGCAACGCGTCGTCCAGGTGATGCGCCTCAACATCCGCATGCACTTCACTCAATGCTCTGTCTCGATCCAGCTTTTGAGGACCGGGCGCGGCTATGCCCAGGGTTGCAGGGAGGAATAGGATGGCCCAGATTACGGCTTGGTGTGATGAACTTGATGTTAGTATTCTCATTTAAACCCGCAAGAGAAATGATTGTATTCGGCAATACCCGGCCTTTCCATAATTTTTTTTACCACCCTCCGCATTCGATACCCGATTCTTGTCGAGAGGGTCAGAGGTAATCCCTCTGCAATATCCGCAGAGAGGCGGCATAATCTGGTGCTTTCATTACCCAAAGTCTATAATCCTACGGCGGGTTGGGCGCGCGGAGGGCTTGCGAAGCAGGAGAAATGAGACGCATCATCAAATGGACCCTCGTGTCGTTTGCCGTCGGATACCTGTTGCTTCTCGTTCATCTTTTGATGGTGAGGAAACTCCGAACCGCGGTCATCATGGACCTCCAAGCCGCCCCGGTTCCCCTCCAACCAGTCGTTAAACGACCCGTCGATTATCATCAAGATTACCCGGAATTGTTTCCCCTCCAAGTCGCAATGCTCATGATCAATGATAGTGACGGGGGATTGGGACTTGTCCATGCGTTTCGGGAAATGGGCATTCCCTTTCTTGTCACCCACGACCTTGACATCGCCCTTCGGCACTCCCAAGTGTTCATCTATCCTGAGGTGGATTCCCAGACGTTTACCCCCGAGGAGACTCAGAAAATCACCCAATTTGTTCAGGCAGGCGGCACGATTTTTGCCCAGCAGGTTTTTGCCAACGCGCTCGGACCGCTCTTTGGTTTCCGCTCCTATGAACAGGTAAAGTCCCGCCACTGGGTTAATTTCGATACCGCGGGAGACGCCCTGGGCAAGTACCTGGACCGGCCGGAAGAACGCCGAATCCCCCTTGCGGGCGAAGCTGTGAAGGAAAGCTTTGCGACCAACGGTTACACCTCCGATGGAACTTCCAAGGTCCTGGCGCGATTCGAGGATGGATCGGCTGCCCTGCTCGAGAAGCCGGTCGGCCAGGGGACGCTCTTCTTGAGCGGAGTCGGCTACGACGACGTCATCATGCGCGCCCAGTGTAATCGCCACTATGACGCCTTCCGCGCTTACGTCAACACCTTCGAGCCGGGAGGGGATGTGTGGTTGCTGCTCATGCGGGCCTGGTATGAAAATTTCGCGCGGGGCGCGGTCCGGCTGGCGACCATACCCCAGGGGCAGCGCTCGGTCCTCATGCTTTCCCATGACATCGATTGGGAATACTCCGTCCCCAAGTGTTTGGCGTACGCGGGAATGGAACAGCGCCACCACGTCCACAGTACATTTTTCATGCAAGCCAAATACGTTTCGGACGCCAACAGCCGGGGTTTTTTCTATGGCCCGAACCTGGACGTGCTGCGCAAGCTGGTGGCCATGGGATTTGATGTGGAAAGCCACACGGTGATTCATTCCCGGGCCTTCAACCATTTCTCCTACGGCTCGGGCGATGAGACCTACACGAATTACCGTCCCCGCGCCGTGAGCATGACGGATGCCGTCAATGGCAACGTGCTCGGCGAGGTCCGGGTGAGCAAGGAATTATTGGACGGCGCCATCCCCGGCCATCACACGATTGTTTTTCGCGCAGGCCATTTGCGCTTTCCGACCCCGCTGTCCGACGCTTTGACAAGTTGCAGCTACGAATTTGATTCTTCCTTCACCGCGCCTGACGTGATGAGCAATTTCCCCTACCGGCTTACTTACGACCGGGACTTCGAGCACGAAAGCCCCATTTACGAGTTCCCGGTGACCTTCGAGGATGAGGCGTCGCCGCCGCTCCCCGAGCGCATCGGGCAAGCCCTGGAGGTCATCCAGGCCAACGCCGACAATGGCGCGGCCAACGTCATACTGATCCACACCAACGATGACGAGAAAAAAGTTCCGGCCGAGGAAGCCCTTTTAAATGGTCTCCCGCCCGACATCCTGGTTTCGGACATGACCGACTATGCGCAGTTTTGGCGGGCTCGTGACCGGCTGAATTGGCAGGTTCTCCCGGGTGGGAGTCCGGATAAAATAACCATGAAAATTACGAGCGCGGAACCCGTCAGCGGCCTCACCTTCGAATTCGCCCGGAGCGTATCCGCCGTGGACGGAGGGGCCAAAATTCTCCCCGACCATCACCGCGTGATTCTCCCTGACCTCCAGCCGGGAATTGAAACGATTATTGCGATTCGATATTAGCGGCCCCGCCCTGACAAACCCGTGTGGTCTTGGCCTCGTCGGAGCGGGCTTTGAGCGATCGCTAAGCTACGGTCGCGAAGTT
Source organism: Terriglobia bacterium (assembly GCA_049522495.1). GTDB lineage: Bacteria > Acidobacteriota > Terriglobia > UBA7540 > UBA7540 > Bog-366. The sequence goes on along the minus strand of JBEKNU010000079.1, from coordinate 1,550 downwards.
TTTCCAGTAGCTTGAGTTTCTCGGAAAAGGAAAGCTCACGGAGCCGTTGGCGTGCGGCGCGTTTGCTTTCCAGAACCTTGCGCATCCATTCGCTCATAGATTAACTCGTCCCGATGGCTCGGGCCCCCCAAGGAATTTAACCCCGAATTGCTCCCATTTCTCAAGCAGTCCATGCCGCTGGAGGATGGGGTCGAGCTTGTTCGAGTCCAGGACTCCGGCTTCAACGAATTGCAGGATGCGGGCGAAATCCTTGGCGCGGGCGGTTCGCAGGGCTATGGCGGCCAGATGCTCGGCAGTGATCACCCAGGTGCGGATGCCTTCCACTTCGGTTTCGACGGCCTGCTGAAGAGCTTCCTCGTCCAGAGCGTCGCTGGGGGGAAGAAACTGCACCAGCCATCCTTTGATGACCAGGTACTCCTTCTCGGTTTTATAGCCGCGCGAAGTAAGGTAGTCGTAAATCGGCGTCAGCGCGACCAGGGGGCTTCCTTGGGGGTTCTTCAGTGAGACAAATATATCAATATCCAAAGTCGCTAAGGGCTCGAGATAAAAAATCGCTCCCACCGCGCCGCCAATGGCGTATTTGCCAATGATTCCCTCCGCTTGCATCCGATTGATAACCTCAAGAGTGGCCTTCATCGCAATCCTTGACGAGGGTGAACTGTACTCGCCGCATGGAGAGCATTATGGCGCAGGCGAGCAGAGAGGGGAAGGGAAGTCTTGGCAGCGCGGAACGCGCTGTGGGGGGTCGCCGCGGCGACCGTTTGGCCACGGGCTGGCGCCGTCGTTGCCGCCATAATTGACCGCAGGTTGGACATCAACCGAAGAGCCTGCGGACAGAAGGGCGCGGCTCGTGGGTACGCGCCGTGGACCTTGAAAAGCAGATGCGCTACGCATCTTGCGCACAGCGGCAATCGACGGTGACCTAGCTGAAAAGCACCGCCCTGCACAGGAACCACCACCACACGGGCGCTGGCGTTTGGCCGTCATGCCCCTAAGCTAAAGGAATCAGGAGCTTTAGAAAAATTTTGTTTGGCGGGGCAATTGCTCCATTGAGGGTGTGATATGGCAAGAACAGGGCTCGAGGAGGTACGAAATGCGAAATATAAAACTTTTAACCTTATTGGCATTAGGCTTGTTCGTTGCAACCTATGCCCATGCCCAAGGCCAGCCGGATCCCGGCTACGGGAATCCGGGCTATGGGAATCCTAACAACCAGAATCCGGACTATGGCAATCCGAATAACCAGAATCAGGACTACGGGAATCCGAACAACCAGATCCCGTACAACGGGAATCCGGGTTACGCTAATCCGGACCAGGGGTATGGGGATCAGGGTTATCCTCCTCCGGGTTACGGGCCTCAGGGTTATGTAGATCAGGGGCCACCTCCCGTGTGCCCGTATGGCTACTACCCCACTTATCCCTTCGCATGCGCGCCCTACGGCTACTATGGACCAAGCTGGTTCGCGGGCGGAGTCTTTATTGGCGCCGGGCCGTGGGGTTGGGGTGGACGCGGCTTTTACGGGGGCCGTGGTTTTGGCGGACGCGGCT
>JBEKNU010000078.1:0-27449 GCA_049522495.1 Terriglobia bacterium | reverse complement strand
TCATCGTGGCGTAGTCGGCGAACTTGGGGTCCGCCTCCAGTTGCTTGGACTTGGCTTCCGCTTCCGGCGTCCAAACGACGCCATCCGCGCCGTACACCACTTCCGCGATCAACTCCACGCGGTCGCGTAATTTCATTTCGAGGGGATACAGGAAGCGGAAGTTAACTTCTTCCTTGCAAGCGTCGAGCACGGCGTCTGCCAGCTCCAGAGCGCCTTCCCCGCCCTTGGCCCAGTGCTCGGAAGCGGCACAGCGCGCGCCCGCGCCTTCCACCGCCCGCCGCACCAACGCGAGTTCTTCTTTCGTGTCGGTATGAAAACAGTTGATGCAGACCACCGGATTGATTCCTGACCGGCGAATGATGCCCAGGTGGTGCAGCAGGTTGGGAAGACCTTTCTCAAGAAGCCGCAGGTTCTCCTTGGTGTACTCCTCGGCGAGCGGCAAGCCGGGCGCGACCGTGGGGCCGCCACCGTGCATCTTGAGCGCGCGAATCGTGGTGGTCAGCACCGAGACGTTGGGCTTCAGCCCGCTGCAACGGCACTTGACGTTCCAGAATTTCTCGAAGCCGATGTCCGCCGCAAAGCCGCTTTCGGTAACGTGGTAATCGAACATCTTCAGGCCCAGCCGGTCACCGATGATCGAGGACTGCCCCACGGCAATGTTGGCGAAAGGCCCGGCGTGCACCATGCAGGGCTGATATTCCGCCGTGCTGCACAGGGTGGGGTTGATGGTGTTGCGCATCCAGGCGGTCATGGCTCCGCCAACTTCCAGGTCGCCGGTGGTAACGGGTCTTCCCTGCTTGTCATAGGCGACGGTAATCTCGCCTAAGCGCTTGCGCAGGTCGGCCAGGTCCGTGATGATGGCCAGAATCGCCATCAGTTCCGAGCTGACCGTGATGGCGAACTTGGACTGCATCATGAAGCCGTCCTGCCTGCCGCCCATCCCCATGACAAGGTTGCGCAACGCCTGTGCGCAGAAATCCATCACCCAGCCCATTTCCACGCGCGTGGGGTCAACGTCCAGTCGGCGCATTTTGCTGAGTTTCGCCAGTTGTTCGTCACCATAATTTCTTTCGTGCTGCATGCGCGCGGTGAGCGCCACCATGGCCAGGTTGTGGGCGTTAGCAATATCGTTGATGTCGCCGGTAAGACCGAGCGAAAATTCCGTCATGGGGATCAACAGGGCGTTCCCGCCGCCCGCCGCAGTCCCCTTCACGTTCATGGTGGGCCCGCCGGAAGGTTGACGCAGGCAGCCCCCTACATTCTTGCCCCGCTTGCCCAATCCCTCCATTAAACCCAGGGAAGTTGTGCTTTTCCCCTCACCTAGGGGGGTGGGGGTAATGGCGGTAACCTCAATGTACTTCCCGTCTGGCCGGCTATTTAAGCGCTCAATGATCTTGAGGAAATCCAGCTTGGCGAGCCTGCCCATGGGGATAACTTCATCTTGTTGCAGCCCTAATCTTTCCTGCCATTCGCGAGGGTTCGGCATCTGCTGTTCTGCCACCTCGGAAATCTGCCAATCCTGCTTCTGTGTCGCGTCGTATGCCATCGGTCGGCCTCCATTATCTTGGTACCTTGTGTAGATTCAACGCCCCATCGTAGGGAAGAATCCCCACTTCCACTGCCATTTTGCGGAGGTAGTGGGAAGTCGCAACGCTTCTTTGCCCGTTTCAACTACTTGCGGCATCGACTCCCCCTGGAAATATGGCAGCCCAGACACTCGATGCCAGCCTCCACGTCAAGAACTATGATTTCGACACGCTTCGGCACCAAGTGCCCTATTAGGGTCTTTGGCAGAATTCCTTCGGGCCCAACCCTTTCTCCTCGAGTAGCCATATAGGGTTAACTAACATTGGCAGGTGTGCCGGATTCCTTCACACCATGCGCTCGGCGTAAGCCGCAAACGGTGCCTATCAACGTTCCAGTCGCTGAACTTGCGCCGAGGTCAAGCTGATGCGTTTCCCAATCAAATGCTGTCATGCCTCGGGAACTAAACGCAGCGTCATAAGTAATTGCGCATTGTAAAAGTATGTGGTTTCATGAAGACATGAGACCACTACAAATCGCTGATGCCAGGACGATGATTTTGGGACTGCAAGACGAGATTCGCCGTTCGGAAGAATCTCGGTATGATCACCGGCTCCATGGGGTGCTTTTGGTGGCCCAGGGAGCGACCTGTCCAGAAGTCAGCCGCTGGCTCGGAGACGCCCCTCGCACGGTGGAGTACTGGGTCCGGCGCTTTGAGGCCAAAGGTCTGGCCGGGCTGACCGAGGGGCAACGCTTGGGGCGTCCCCGGCGTCTGAGCGATGCGCAATTGCGGGAGGTGGATGCGGCCCTGCGCCAGACTCCTCGCGACTTGGGCTTGACCGGCAAGCTGTGGGATGGGAAAACCCTGAGCGCCTGGATCGAGCAACGCTTCCAGGTCCAGTGGCGGGTGCGTCAATGTCAGCGTTTGTTCCGGCAGCGGGGCTTTCGGCTGCGTATGCCCCGCCCGCTGATTGCCCATGCGGATTGGGAACGGCAGAAGACGCATAAAAAAACTCCAGGGGCTAAGCCTCGACCTCACGATTGATCTCTGGGCCATGGACGAAGTGCATTTTCAACAGCACGGTTCGCGCTGTCAGATGTGGGTCCCGCCCGAAACCAAGGACCCCGTGCTGCTTCACCAACCCACCCGGAAGAGTGTGGGCTATTATGGAGCGGTCCGCTTGCGCGACGGCCAATTCTTCTTCCGCCGGGAGACGGGCAAGTTCAACGCCCTGACCTGCTGGGAGTTCTTGAAGGAGCTTTGTGCCCTCAGCACGCGCACGGATCGACAGGTGGTGGTGATTACTGACAACGCCCGATATCACCACGCCCGACTGCACCGGGACTGGAGGCAGCAAGAGGCGGAACGTTTCAGCTTGGACTTCTTGCCGCCCTACAGCCCGGAACTGAACCCCACGGAGCGCGTCTGGAAACTCACGCGTCAGCTTTGTGTCCATAACCGTTACTTTCCCAGCTTGAGCGATGTCGCTCTTGCCGTCGAAACCGAGTTCGCGAACTGGACTGAACCAAATGATACGTTGCGCCGATTATGCGCAATTACTTAAGACGCTACATTTAGCTTGCGGGCCACTTCGACGGCAGACGGAGCGTCCTTGCCGTAGCCATCGGCGCCGATCGAGAGCGCCCACGCTTCCGTGACCGGGGCCCCGCCCACGAGGATCCTCACCTTGTCGCGAAGGCCGGCGGCGGTAAGAGCCTCAATCGCCGCCTTCATGTTGACCATCGTGGTAGTCAGAAGAGCGGACAGTGCGATGAAGTTCGCATCGTGCTGCTTCACCGAGTCAACGATCCTTTCCGGTAGAACATCCACTCCCAGGTCAATGATGCGGAAACCCGCACTCTCCAGCATCATCCCCACGATGTTCTTGCCAATATCGTGCAGGTCGCCCTTGACGGTTCCCAGCACCACCGTCCCGGCGGGCTTCACGGCTTCATCCCCGACCAACAGCGGGCGAAGAATGTCCGTGGCTGCTCTCGCGGCGCGCGCCGCAATCAGCACTTCCGGGATAAAGAATTCACAATCCCTCATGCGCCTCCCGACCTCGTCCATGGCGGGAATTAGGGCCTTCGGGAAAAACTCACTGGGCTTCACGCCTTCTTTCAGCCCCTTTTCGGTGATTTCCTTCGCGACAAGAGCTTTCCCGTCGATGATTGCTTGCTGCAGGTCCTCAAAGATGCTCACGTTGCTCTCCTTGATTGTATTCCCGGGTTCACTACTGTCCGGTTAAAGTTGAACAGAATCAGTTGGTTCTGGGCGGACCTCCTCAATCCGCATTATGCTATAAACGTCAATAGTTATAACAAATATGATTCGTTAATATAAACTTTTCTATTTAGTTTTCACACAGGCTCTTTAGCCCCGTGTCTCCGACACCTTTCCTGCCTCTGCCTCCCTGGTCACTGAAATCCGCTCCGACCAGCGGGTGGCTTAGCCCGCTGGCACGGGCAGCGAGGCGATCCGCCGCACCATGCTTCCAAACAGTCGCCGCGTCAAGTGGCTCAGGTCGCGCTGCAACACTCCCATCACCGGGGGACCTGACTTGCCGAGCGAGAGGGTGGGAATCATCGTGGTCCTCGCACAATTCAAAGGTTAGCAGCACACTGGCGGGCGGTATCAAATACCGCCAGAATTGTCTCGGGCGGGATGTCCGGCTGGATGTTGTGGATTGTACCGAACACGTAACCGCCGCCCTTACCGAGCAATGCGATGCGTTGGGACACCTCGCGGCGGATGTCGTCGATGGTGCCGAAAGGCAGCGTGGTTTGCGTTTCCACACCCCCGCCCCAGAAAGAAAGCCGATCGCCGTAAAGGTTCTTGATCCGCTGGGGATCCATTCCCTTGGCCGTGGTCTGGAGCGGATTGAGCACATCAATGCCGATCTCGATGAAATCGGCAATGATCGCTTCGATAGCGCCATCGCAGTGGATGAAGACCTTGGCGCCCGTTCGCGCCTTGACGAAATCAATCCACTTCTTCTGGTAGGGTTTGAACACTTCCCGGTAGATCTTCGGGCTGATCTGCAGGCTGTCCTGGGCTCCGAAATCGTCGTTGAGCTGAATGGTCTGGATGTACGGCCCCGCGATGACCAGGAATCGTTCGAGGATGCGAATGTCGTTCTCCAGCATACGGCTGAGCCAGTGTTCGATGAGTTCGCGGTTCAAGACCAGGTGTTCCATGAATCGTTCATAGCCGAACAACATCAGGCTGATTTCCAAGAAAGAGCAATTCATCAGGGGAAGGCCGGCAAAAATCGCCTTGTCGGTGCCGTCGTAGAGTTGCTTGACACGGGCCTTGATGTACTGCTCTTCGCGCTGGGTCCAGGGGTCGGGGAACACGAAGCGATCGATATCCGCGGGTGTCTCGGCGTTGGCCAGCGGGGCATGACAGGCATCGAAATAGAGCCCCGTCGTCGGACGCCGGGCGATGACTTCGCCCTGGTGAATGATTTCGATGACTCCCTCGGCCAGTTGCCGTGATTCATAAGCCTCCGGGACCAAGCAGGGCGCTCCATCGGTCATGCATCCGGTCTTCCAGCAGTCCACGAAAAGGAACGGCATGCCGGTGGTCGGAGCCAAGCGATGCAACTGCACCACATCCCCGCCCATGCGCTCAATCATCGCCAGCGACGGATCGGCCAGTTGCTGTTTGAGGTCGTAAAGGTGCACATCCTCCGGAACGCCCAAGTGCTCCAGCAACCTTCGGTACGCCACGGCCGCGATTCCCGTGACACGGCTCCCGCCGAAGTCGATTGGCACCCGGTCGGCTTTTTCGTGGTTCAAGGCGGCAATCACCCGATCACGCGACGTCAATGATTTCATAGGCATTCTCCTTATCGGGTCGGCGTCGGCGCGGAGGACCACCCTTTTGCTCTCCCTCTGATGCCGTTCGATCTCCGGCAGGAGCACTTCTTCCCAGGCTTCAGCACTGTGGGCATTACCGGGGCGATGTTTTGCCGCCAGGCAGTCGCCCTCACGATTGGACAGCAGCATCGAGTGGTAGCACGTCGATTCGAAATGGCCGTTGTAGCCACTGTGCTCGAGCTGGCGGTTGACCGGGATCCGGCACTCATCCCCGGCCCCCGTCTTGCCTCCTGCCGGCGGCACAACGGGCCAGTTACCCACTCGGGACGGGTTCGGCCACATCCAATTTCATCGGTTCCAATCTCGGCAACACCAGGTGAATGATGCCGAGGCCCGCAAGATACGCCAGCGAGGCGAGGGCAAAAGGGACCACGTAATTGTTGTTCGTAAGATACAGAATCCGCGACACGAGTTGCGCAAACACCATCCCGCCCAGCGCTCCTGCCGTACCACCGATGCCGACCACGGAACTGACCGCCTGCTGGGGGACGGTGTCGCTAACCAGAGTAAACAGATTGGCGGCAAACCCGCAGTGCGCTGCCGCCGCCAAGCCGACCAACGTCACCGCCATCCAAAGATTGGGAACCAGCGGCGTAGCCAGCACCGGCACCACGCACAACGCGCACACCAGCAACGCGATCTTGCGCGCCACGTTGACGGTCCAGCCACACTTGAGCAACTTCGATGACAACCAGCCGCCGCCGATCCCGCCGCCACTGGCGGACAAGAACATGATCATCAGAGGCAGACTGCTCTGCGTCAGGCCCAGGTCGTAGCGTTTGTTCAGAAAATCCGGCGCCCAGAAAATGTAGAACCACCAGATCGGCGCCGAGGCCGTCATGCCCGCCACAAAGGCCCACGTCTGGCAGTGCCGCAACAGCACCAGCCATGGAATCTTGACGGTGGGATCGGGTGGATCTTTGCGAATGTACGCCAGTTTCAGCCGCCGAAACACCGGGATGTCGGTCTGGCTCATGGTACAACCACACCCACCCGGCAACCCAAAGAAACCCCACCGCGCCCGTCACCAGAAACGCTGCCTGCCAACCCCACTGCGACGCCAGCCACGGCACGATCAAGGGGCAGGTCACGGCCCCGATGTTGCTCCCGGTATTGAACAGCCCGGTGGCCAGGGCGCGTTCCTCCTTCGGATACCACTCCGCCACCGCCCTGATCGCCGCCGGGAACATCCCCCCTTCCGTCAGGCCCAGCCCGGCTCGCGCCACGTTAAACCCCGTCACTGTCCGCGCCGCCGCGTGCTCCATCGTCGCCAGGCTCCAGAGCGCCACCGACGACAAAAGTCCCCACCGTACCCCCACGCGGTCAATCAGCCGTCCGGCGAACACATATCCGACCGCATACGTCAATTGAAACAGGGTCACCATCCAGCCGTAATCGATCTGTGACCAGTGCAGTTCCCGCTCCAACAACGGCTTCAAAACGGCGAGCACCGCCCGATCGATGTAGCTGATGGTCGTTGCGAAAAACAGCAACCAACAGATTGTCCAGCGGACCCGTGTCATCGTCCTCTCCCTTTCAACACCATCGATGCGGCAAACCACTCGCTTCCCACTGACTTGTCAGCAATCGCCGCATTGGCGCCAAGCGTCGCGGAAGTGCACGATCTTCTCCCATGGTGCGGTGTAAGGCGTGCCGCAACTAGCGGAAAGGATAAACCGGTGCGCGTAGGGCCGCAGGCGCGCGAACAGACTCCGCACATAGGCGAAGATTTCATCCTGCGTTCCCAGTTGCTTGTATTCCATGGCACTGATGCCGCCGGTGACGATCATGCGGTCGCCGGCCAGCCGCCGGACCTCGTCCAGGTCCACGTCGCCCAAGGGCGGAAAGGCCACGCCCTCGAGACCGTCCACCCCCAGGGAGGCGATCAGTTTCAGGTTGCGGCGCTGCTGTCCGCAGGCGTGGATGAACAGCAAGCTGCCATGCCGGCGGCACAGCGCCGCGGCCTTTTCGTAATACGGGGCGGAATACCGCTCGACATAACGAGGGGGATGGAAGGAGGTATCGAGGTTGTCCATGGACATCATCACCTGAACCCCCGCCTCCGCCATCTGCCCGACAAGGTCCAGCATGGCCGCCTCATGGAGTGCCAACAACTCGGTCGCGCGGTCGGGGTAATCGGCCAGCAGGAAGGTCGTCTTCAGTGGACCCAGGACGACATGCAACATCTTGAGCGGACTATGCAATTCGCCGGCGACCACACAGCCGTCAGGCCCCACCCGACCCTGCCACTCACGGTAGCGTTCCGGCATGAACCGCCAATGCCGCGCGCGCATGAAGCTTCCGGGGCGTCGAGTTGCGTTTCGTAATTGTCCACCAGGAACATTTCCTGCACGAGGGCGGACTCAGTGAAGACATAACGCAAGCGCTCGGTTAATACCGCGGCGCGCGTGGAGTAAACGCGCTCGATGGTGCGGTCGCGCCCGTCGAAGGTTTGCCTTATTTCACACTCCGCATCTGGCGTCCACACCACCTCCGCTCAGCCGCCCCACCAGCCTCGCTGCTCGTCGCAATAGATGTTCCGCCTGAAAACGCCGAGCACCAAACGCTGAATGAGGTCAAGTTGAGAATCGCAGTCGGGGACCTCCAGCGGAAGGGTACGGTGGTTGCGGCGGTGGGCAAACCAGTGCCAGTAATTCGGCCCATGAGCGATTCGCGCTGGCCGCCGTCCAGCCAGGGCCGCCGAGATGTCTTCGTTGCCCATGAGTTACTCCTCACGGTTGCTACGGGCTCCAGTCCACGAAACGAAATCCCCCCGACCCCAATCGCCTGCTGCCAAGTTGCACACAATTTCCAGCGGATATGTGCGCCCATGAAACCGGAAACGACCAGGCTGCCACCATCGATGAAATGGAAAGCTGTCACGTTATCCTCTCGGATTGCCTCCAAGACCAAGCCATGCTGGACCGTTTCGGCCACTCCCTATGAGGGTTTGAATGTAACCTTCTTGCGGATTGCAGCGCAGTCGGCTTGGAGATGGGCTTCAAATGAACCTGGTCTTACCATAAGTAATCCCATCAAAATAAAACATACCGTAGGGAGCATCAACATCCGGGTAGCTCCGGACAGCTCGACGAGCGCTTGGGGATCCATGCGGGCGAACCGTTCCCAGTGTTTTGGCGGAATTGGTCGGGTCATCACACGATGGCACCATGATTCATGAGGTCGTCCTCTTCTGGCCTCAGACACTGAATTCGCGCGCAGTATCAAAAAGGGCACAAATGTCTCCGTCGGGCGTGCCATAGTCCATGTTGATGCAGCACCTTACCTCCAGCAAACTTTAAAAGGACTTTGGTGTAAAAACTCATCCACTTTTGAGGAGGCACCTCAGCAGTGCATCTCATTACGCCCGGATGTACTGGAGGGGGAGTTGGCGGCAGAATAACGCGACCTGGCTTGGCCACCGTCGGTGTCGCGGGACCTTTGACTACGCCCGTGGTTGGCGTGACGACGAAATTACCTTCGTCATCCCCAGCAGTAAAACCCCGGCATTGACGGTGCTTCCACCTGCTGCTTTCCACTCGACCGTCCGGCGGAAATGTCTCCCCGCGTACTTATCAACCCCTGTCACGACAAAAGCCTGCATCTTGCCTGGCTGCATCTGCACATTCATGGGCGACTTCACGAGCGATGTAAGAACCGGTGGTTTTTCCTTTAGCTTTTCGTAACTCGCAGCCGTGTCGCGGCTGACAATGGACATGTCATCGAAGATTTCCACGTCCTGCGGAGACAGGCTGCAAGCGAAGAAAAACGGCTGGTAGTCCCCTATCGCGGGCTTACCAACATATCCGAGCAAGCCGGCTTCAACTTTCCGCGCGATGGTATCTGTGAACGGCAATCCCGGCGCGTACCCGCCCCCTTACCTCGCAGGAACAACGACGCTGCGCCTGCGCGGTGCAAAAGCGGTTTGAGTTCTGCGGATCCGGTCCGGCTACTATACTTTCTCCGGAATCGTAAACGGCTTACGGAAGCCGCGGTCCTCTTCGCGCAAGTAACGGTTGGCTTCTTCGTCGCCGATTACCCTTTGGTTTACGGGATCGAACTTCAGCGTGCGTCCCAGCCGGTAGGATGTGTTCGCAAGGTGAATCAAGGTCGCGGTGATGTGGCCTTCCTCGATGGGCGCCGGAATGTCCTCTTTCTTGCGCGAGCGGACGCAGTGGATGAAATTCGCCCACCGGTTTCCGGAGCGCGTGGCGCTGGGACCGGGCTCGTTATCTTCTCCGAGGAAAGTCCGATAGGATTCGTAACCGGTCATCGCCATATATCCCTTTGAGCCGTAGATCAGATTCCCGATCGTGGCCTTCGGTTGTTTAATGTGGGGGTGGCCCGCCGTTACCGGCAGGTTTGCCGCGCCTGCTCCGAAACCGGGCAGCCCGATGTCTGCTTCGGTGTTGGTCATCCAGTGGCGGACTTCGAATTCCAGGATGCGGCGGGTTCCATCCGGCATGTCGTACTCAAACGAGCAGTTCAAGATATTGGGGGTTTCCTGATCGTCTTTGAACATGACGTGGCCGCCGAGGGCCGAGATTTTGTTGGGGAACCCTACCCCCAGCGCCCACCGCGCCAGATCCATTTCATGCACGCCTTGATTGCCCACGTCACCGTTCCCCGTGTCCCAGATCCAGTGCCAGTTATAATGAAAGCGGTTACGGGTAAAAGGCTTGAAGGGAGCCGGGCCGGTCCACAAATCGTAATCCACGCCGGCCGGAACCGGCTCGACTTTGGCGATGCCAATCGTATCGCGCCACTTGAAGCAAAGCCCTCGCGACAGGTAAACGTCTCCAATCACCCCTTCGCGAAGCTTGCGCACTCCCTCGATGTAGCCTTCGGCGGAACGGCCCTGCGTTCCGTGCATGACGATGCGATTGTATTTGTGCGTGGCGGCAACCAATTGATAGCCCTCCCACCAGCAGTGCGAGCAGGGCTTCTCGACGTAAGCGTCCTTCCCCGCCTGGCACGCCCAGATGCCCATCAAAGAATGCCAGTGGTTGGGAGTGGCAATGGAAATCGCGTCGATGGACTTGTCTTCCAGGAGCTTGCGAATATCCTTGTAGACTTGGGGCTTGGTCATGCCCCATGCAGCCATGTCTTTCAGCCGGTGGCTGATGACGAGATCGTCGATGTCGCAAATGGCAGCGATTTCCGTGCTGGGGACTTTGCCGAATCCCTGAAGGTGGTTGCCTCCTTGTCCGCGCACGCCGACCACCGCCATCCGCACACGGTCGTTGGCTCCCCAAATCCTGTGAGGGAGAATGCTGATGCCACCGAGGGCAGCCAAGCTCGCGCCATTGGTGATACCCGCCCGCAGAAATTCCCGCCGATCAACTTTCGAATCGCTTTCCATAAGTCCTCCTTGATTTGGCTTTCCTCGCGTCCGACAGGGAAGGAACACCTCCGAGGCAGCCCTGATATGATTCTCGATGATTCTCCCAGACCTCGCAGGGGAAAGGGTCGAGTAGCCGCCTGCGTAAGCAACTACGCGTTCGCGCGTTCGCAAAACACGGTGCCGGACGATGCTTCGCTGGGGAATACTGCCGGGCGCGCAGCTCTGGAGAAAAGTAGTGAGGACACGCCGCCCCACAACTCCCGGAAGTCTCCGAACGCGGGCAGACGTTGGGCCCGCGGTGGATGATCTTTCCTGCAAGGCTTACCTGGCATCCCGAATTCAGGACGCGAGCTGACGTGGCCCTGCAGCCGTTGGTGCCGGTCTTCGCGGTGACGTTGCCTCCCGCGAAGACCACCTCTCGAGGAGTCTCTCCTAAAATCGCCTTCCCTCCGTCAAAAAGTCGAGCAAGATTCTTGTCGGGCTTGTGCCTCCTCAGTTTTTCTACAACCAATCACAATTTGGCTCACTGTGCCAAAGGAGCGCTTTTCAGCATCGCAATCAAAGTTGCGCTGGGCGAAAAGAACGCGCGATTGCCTGCCCCCCTTCTTCAAAGGCTGGACTGGCCGAGTACATCAGCCGGATCAGAAATGGTACTTCATAGCGAGTTGCAGAATGCGAGGGTCGCCGGCCCCCAGAATTTTCCCGAAGTTGCTCGAATTGAGAGCGCTCGTCGGGTTGTTGAAGTTCACGTTGTTGCCCAGATTGAACGCCTCGACACGGACCTCCAGCCGTTGTCCTTCTCGAACCCAGAAGAACCGGCTCAGCGAAGCATCGATGTCAAAATAGTTAGGACCGACCACCCAGCCCGGCCTGGTAGGGAAGACCGAGCTGCTCGCCGTTGTATTTCGGCTGGATGTAAAGATGATGGTTCGTGGAGTTGGCCAGTTCCCGCACCTTCGCCGGGTCCGCCGCCCCCAGGTGCGCACATAGACCTTCAGACTTGCCGGGGCGTCCTTCAAAGCCTCCAGGTAGGTCTTCTTATAAAAGTCCTCCGGCTGTCCCGACTCTCCGATGCGGAAACCGAACATCCAGAGTTCGGGCAGTCCTTTGAGGAAGCTGGCTACCGCTTCGCGGGTGTATTGCTCGAGCCGAGGCCCCTCTAGGAATTCCTGGGTGTGGGTGAGCGCTTCCCCGCGTTCGTCAACGCCGAATCGCCTCGTCTTCCAGGGGCCGATTGGGGCCCGCGCTTCATAGTTCATGTAGCCGACTTTGATGCCGCGGTCGGCCGCCATGCGGACTACCTGGCGAAATCGCGCCATGTTCCGGGCGGCGCGCTCCGGGCCGACACCGACCTGCGGGAAATCGGGCAGGCTGACGAAGTGCGCGAAGCCGTTGGGAAAGGTCACTGTGATGGCGTCACAGAGACCATGAATGTCGAGAAAGTTGTAGCGGTTTCGCGCCATCATAGCGAAGTGGCCGCTCCAGTACTCATCGGACCAGAAGGCGCCAGCCGGTTCATCGATGTCTTGGGTGGTCAAAAACATGTTGATGTCACGAATCTCGAGGAAGGGAGATTTACTGGCGGGCTTGATCTGCCCGACAAAATCATCTCCGCTCGCCCAGCCGATCTGCTCGGCGAGGTCGAACGCCCCGTACATCGCGCCCGGCGCATCACTGCTCTCCACGACAATGGTCTGGCGCGCACCGACCGCGAGACCATAGGACTCTGGCTTGTCCGGAACCTTCACGTCCAAGTCCACTCCGCGCAGGTTCGAGTCACCACGCTGGCCAAGATAGATGCGGACGTCGGCGGATGATTGGTAGGAGGTGGCGATCTTCACTCCCCGCTTCTCGAGCGCGTGACGGATCTCTTCCGCACCGAACTTCACGGGGGGGGCGGCATTCTCTCCGATGACAAGATCCGCGGTTTGCGCCGCGTGAGAGGCGGTCACGAAAAGGACAAATACCGACAGAAACAGTTTCCGCGAGATGGGTGGGGCGATACGCATCTGATCCTCCGTAAGCAAGACCGAGGGCGCCGTCGGGACGGCGAGTTTTGTTACTGGCCTCCAGAACCACCGGCCCCAGTTTTCTTCGAGAGTTCCACAAGCCTTTCCGTGGTCACCCGCTTGACCCGACCGAGTTCTTGTGCCACCGCAAGTGAGAGAGTTTACATTACTGGGTGGTCTGGGATTTTTGTACCGCTTTCAGAGTGAGTTTCCGGCTCCCTCGAGGCCAGTCAGGTCGCGGCTAAGCCGCGACCTGACTGGCGAATTCGCTCGGCGTCCGCTCCCCGAGAGCCCGGTGAGGACAACTCCCCTTCTATTCCCACCGGTCAGCCTCAATAGTCTCCTTCGCCGCAAGCCCACCGCTCGACGCCACGCTAGCGACCTGGGATGAAGTATCCATGGCAGACGGTCTCTACCTCCTCCGCCATCATCGCCGAAATGAGCACTTCCAACTTTTGCGCCCGGTCGGAAGGACTTAGCGCAATCCGCCACCCCTGCCAGGGCACTGCAGCTGATTCCTTAGGCCCGACGGCCTGTAGCGCAACCTCTTTCCCGTCAGTCATGGCTTGTGCCGCGAAATGCCGCCCGATCCCACTCATGGGGGCGCAAAGACTGCCCTTCCACATTTCCAGGGCGATCATCACAATTCCTCCATTCTGGCTGGGTGGCACTTGGCACTGAACTGTGAGCGAGCGTTTGGGCGGCAGCGTAGCGCGGTCAGATTCCTTGACTTCCGTCTCGAGCGGCACCGACAGCCCCCCGCTCGTTTTCGGGGTAACCGAGAGAGACAGTTCCCGGCTGGGTTCAGCGAAGGATGCGGGCAGCGGTTTGCCCGCGAAGGAGCGATTGAGCGATGGTGGCGTTCCGGCGGGGACCACCTCCAGCAGCACGACCTCGTAGGGACGCAGGCTGATGGATGTCGCGCGCTCAAAGTAGGGCTTCTCTCCGGTCAGCCGCGCCGGGTCCGGGTACCACCGGTACAGATCCCATTGGCCGTTCTCCGGCAATCCCCAGTGCGGATCCAACTGCAGCGTCAGCGAAGTATCGGACCAGGAGTAATTGTTGAGAGCGAGGAAGGCTCGCTGGCTGTTGCTGCACGCATACCCGTAGGGTTCGTGCTTCCAGGGATTGCCGATGATGAGCCGGGGGTTGCCAAAACAGTCGGGCCGCTCCTTGAGGAGAGCGATAAAGTCGGCCAGTTGCGCGCGCTCCAGCGCCGAGAGCGACCCGTCATCGGACCAGGGCTGGGCCAGCAGGCTGCCCCGGCAGATGTCCATAACAAAGCCTTCCTGCCAGCGTTCTGTGCCGAGGCCGCTGTTCCAGGGAGTCTTGGAGAGCCACACACCGAGCGAGTCCTTTCCCAGGGCGGGGATATCCTCCGCCCACCACTGAGCCTGATCCAGGCCGATCGTCACGCTGTCCCGCGCGTAGAGCGCCGGCGATGCCGCCGGGGAAGCCGCTTCGATCTGGAGGCCGGACTCGAAGAGCGTGTCCGCGTGCAGGAGCCACCAGGGAGACCTGGCGCCCCAGTAGAGCATCACGAACAGTTCCGGGCACTCCCGGTCCAGCTCGCGCAGGATGTCGATGAATGCGCTTTGGATGGCTTCGGTCGAGTACAGGCCGGGCAGGTGATCGTGTGCCGGGTTGTAGCAGATGGCGATATTGTCGTCCAGCCTCCACAGGCGCAGGTGATTCTTGCGGAGGTGCTGTCGCCAAGCCGTGGTGAACATCGTCTTGTAGGGCTCGGCCGCCAGACACAGCGTTTCCTCGTCGTTGCCATAGGCGCGCTCGTAGGCGTAGTCGTCGGCGACAACCGGGTTGGCACCCATGCTCCACCTGCCTTCAGCAGTACATGTCCAGAGACCGAGATGGATTCCCAACTTTTCAAGCTTGTTCCGGATGTTCTCAAGCCCGTTGGGGAAACGCTTCGGATCGGCCCGCTCCCCGTCGCCACGCGGGTCGCTCCACAGCGAGACGGTGTAAACATCGTAACGAACGCCCGCTTTCTGCTCTGGCGCGACCACCTCGTCGATATACCGGAGATGGAAGTCTTCCGTGCCGGCCCAGTAGCCCGCGTCCGGCCAGTCTCCAGGCAGCCAGGCACTGGTGTTAGAACCGTAAGCGTCTAAGATCGCGTAAGCCTTGTCATGCCCTCGCCGGACGCGGCGCATGCGGCTCACGATATGCTCGCGGAACCGCCGGCGCGCCTCCCCCACGGCCGCCACGCCAAGGACTGTTTCCATCGAAGCGAGCCGCTCTCCAGGGCGCAGCTTCCTGCCGGGATACTGCTTGAGGCGGACCTCTCCGGCCTGTCCGATGGCCCACCCGGAAGGATGGGCGACCGAAGCGAAGAACTGATCCCCGATATAGACCGGAAAGCCCTGTTCTCCCTCCGAGACCGCGAGCCCCGTCGAGTAGGTTCCCAGCCGGACGTTCATCACGCGGACCTCGGAGCTGCCGGCGTTCTGTATCTCCGCGGATTTGTGCAGGACGGGCTCGACGCCGTTCCAGCGATAGGTGACGCGGACGGAGATCTCGTCGCCGCGCAGCGTCACCAGCAACTCGCCCGCTTCTCCCTCGCCCTTGGTCTCGACTCCGGTGACGCGCAGCTTCGGGGTCCGCAAGGGTTTGCCCACCACCAGGTACTGTTCGAACTGGCCGGGCCAGTAGCCGGAGGCAAGAGGGCGTGCCCGCTGCGGGTCCACCTCATCCAGCCGGGCCGTGCGTGTGATCGGGCCAGAGAGCTGGAGGGCAATCGCGTTGTCCTGTCCGAACCGCAGATGCGCGTAGACGGCGCTCGCCGGCCCGAGATCGAAGACGCCCGGCTCGTGCCACCGACCGTGAGGCTCCCTGACGCCAACTTCCTGCCCGTTAACGAACACACGCATGAAGCGGTAGTCGTACAGGCCGACACCTCCCAGCACCAGCGCCAGCTCTTTGCCTTGCGCGTCAGGCGGCAAAAACACGCGCGTCCGAGCCCAGTAGTAATCACGGAAGAGCGGAACCTCCGCGTTGAGCGGCGCAACCCTTCCCGGCCAGTCGGCATCATCGAACCACATCGAGCCGAAGCCTTTGAGATAGCCTTCATCCCGGTTCGGCTCCGCGCCGCTCGCGCGCACCTGCCTGACGCGCCAGCCGGTGATAAACAGTCTCCGCTCAGACGCGTCAAGGTCCAGTTCGATTTCTGGATGCCGGCCGGGGCGGAGGGCGCTTCCGGTCAGCCGGTTCAGCCACGACTCGACGGTGAGGCCGTCGGAGAGATCAACCTTGTAAGTGAACGTCGGCGAGATGAGTTCACGCTGCGGCCCGTGTCCCAGCACGCCGCACGGCGCCTCTTTCACTGTGGCACGGCCGGCGGCCAACGCCGCCTTGGAAGCCTGGCCGCCTTCGAGCGGGGACATCGCCGCCACAGCCGACCCGGCCATCAATTTCAATACATCGCGCCTGCTCGTTTTTGCATTCATGGATCCTCCATTCCACGTGCGTCTTCAGACCCAATAAGACACCTTACGAAAGGGGGAGGACAGGGGCCATCCATATATGTCAGGCCGCCAGCCTCCTAGCCGAGCGTTCTCCTCTTGGAGCTGCTTGAGCTGGCGCCCCTAGCCGACCTCCAACCCTGTGTACTGCTTCTTCCACCGTTAATAAATCT
Source organism: Terriglobia bacterium (assembly GCA_049522495.1). Lineage (GTDB taxonomy): Bacteria > Acidobacteriota > Terriglobia > UBA7540 > UBA7540 > Bog-366. The sequence goes on along the minus strand of JBEKNU010000078.1, from coordinate 11,038 downwards.
GTTCCGAGGCGGAGATACTTTTGAAATTCCGTAGCAGCATATTTGCTGAGTTCCCCCGCCGCATCCCCTTGAACAATGGATGCGTGCGGCTGACCAGCACTCACGATAGGCACAGGCCAAAAGATCTCGCGTTCACCATATTTCCAAGCTCAATTAGCACACCAAAAAGTAGAACCGCTGCCCATAGGGGTCTCGCGGCAGCTTTAGAGTAAGGATGAAAACGCCATGTTGCTACCTAGCTGAATTCAATTTGCTGCAATTTGTGCTGTCCCCATTTATCCACGTCGCCCAGGATTTCCTAACTGCCGGAGATCATGCGGCCTTCTGCCGCCCCCACGTACACCTGAGTCGAAGAAGGCATATGCCGGATGAACTTCAGGTGTGTTCCGTCCCACTGCTGTACTTCCAGGTCATATTCAGCCTCCTCGCCTTTCGCGTCGGCCGAGACTGTGGAATAGACCTTGAGCCGCCCCGCGAACCGTTGAGACTCCGACGACGAGCGGTCGATCCGAAGCCTGCCGCGGGATTCGTTGTTGAGAAGGACTTCATATACCCGTGGGACGATGTCTCGATCCAGTTTATTGCTATTCCAGCCCGTAACTTGCACGGTATAAGACGTGGGCTGGAGAGGACAGTCAGGAGACTCGCTCGATGTCGTCAACGGTCCGACCAGCACCCCTTTCACAACGGTGCCGCGATACCACTGCCAAAGACCTTCCTCGTTGTAGCGAAACTCCAGGCTGCCTGTAAACGGGTCCCATTGGATTTGATCGAGCGGTGCCTCGACACCGCTTTCGTTGAGGAGTCTGCCCCGGTATGTTCCGGAGACGTTCTCAATGATGGCGGTCAGGCGAAGGCCCCCGGCGTTCAAATACCACGTACCCAGGGCTCGCTCGACTCGGCCCGCGGTCGCAGGCCGTTGCCGGGTCTGAGAGCAGAGGATTCGAGGTCCCTATCGGCCGCCCGTTCGACCCGGACCGCCGTGGCCTGCTCCTCAGCATGGATCCGTGGACCTGTACAATATCCGAACACCAGCAAGCAGAGGCACAAGAGTAAGTTTCGACGCGGATGGTGCACAGTCTTCATTTCTCAATCTCCCTGAGTGACGAATCTCATCTTGAAGGTACAGACCGCCTCGTAGAACTGTACAGGTACATACTATCCCCCCCTGTGAAGTCGAAGTGCGTGAGGGCGAGGCAGAAGGGGCGATGGCTGTCTTGATGGCAGCGGACCAAGGCAGCACCGTGATAGCAGACTGTTGGATTCTCACCCGGTTGGCGTGGAGGGGAAGGTTCTGGTGCAAAAGTTCTGTTCCCCACGCCTGCTACTTCTGGTTCGCCAGATTGTTGCACCAGAACCATTCATTTCATTCCTCACACCTACTAACCACAGCCCAGCGATTTCAGAAGTACAACTTCAGCGCGAACTGGATCACCCGGGCGCCGTAAGTGGCGATCGAAAAGCTGTTGTAACCGCCCGAGATGCCGCCGTAAGTAGATGTAATTTGCCCAACTTGGGGGCTGCTGAGGTTATTAACCGGCTGAGCCCAGTTCGGGTGATTGAAAAAGTTGAAGAATTCAGCCCGAAAGTCAAGATGCATGGTATCGGCAGCGGGGCCCTTTCGGATGGGAAACGACTTCGCCACCGAGAAATCCACGTTTGAGAAGCCCGGTCCAATAAGGATATTCCGACCAGAGTTACCATTCGACCCGAAAGCGGGGACTGCGAATGCCGCGGGATTGAACCACTGCGCTACCGTGTGGGGGGTCATGAGGCTTGCGTTCCCGACCAAGTTAGCCCGGTCGGCACTGCCAACAGAATTGTTCCCGTCCCTATTAGTGTCTACCCCAGACAAGACTGAGAAGGGAAAGCCGCTCCGCTGCACCCAGAAGGCGCTCGTTGACCACCCGCCAAGAACGTGCCGTCCCGCAAAGCCCCATTGTGTAGGTGTAGGCAGCACGTAGTTAACAGCCATCTTGAACTGCGAAGTGAGGTCGGAATCGCAAGGTCCTTTGTCTAACAGCCTGTTGGTCGAGTCGGTGTGTTCGTCTTGACCCATACTTGCTGTCGAGCCTACATCTGTACATCTTGCCCATCGATACCCACCTAAAAACGAGAGGTTGCGCGTCATCCGTTTCTCCACAGAAAGGACCAAGGCGTTGTACCTGGCAGTGCCGGCGCTTTGCTCGAAAGCGATCGAAGAGTTGTAATACGGGTAGTAGGGGCGGCGCTGGGCCAGATTCCCGACCGTGGAGCAGGCAGCTGTGGGGTCTGGTAATCCGCATTGGCCAGGGGCGATATAAACGCCGGCGTTTATATCACGCCCGTCAAACATGTGATAGTCGAAAGACCCTTCGTAACCCCCGTGCACCATGACCCCCGCGCCCAGTTGGCGCTCGAGGGTCAAATTCCACTGCAGTATGTCCGGCGCCTGGAAACTGGGATCAATTGCAAACGTGTATCCAAAGGGCGATGGGAATACGAAGTTCGAGGGCACAGGTGTTGATACCTGCGCCGCATTTGGTAGTACCCCATTGTATGGGGCAGCGTCAAAAGGACTCCACGCGCTGACCGTGTGGTCGGTGATGGTGTAGCTTTGATTGAATGGGAAACTGCGTTGCCACGTGGCAAGGAAACGGCCAGCCTCCTGGTCTTGATAGATCCCAAATCCCCCCCGAACACTGGTCTTGCCGTCCCCGGCGACATCCCAGGCAAAGCCTACGCGGGGATCGAACAGCTTCCAGTCCGCCTTGATCATGCTCCTCGGAACCCCAGGGTCGCCCTGTACCAAAATGCCCTTCGGCAAGTTGGGGTACATCGTCGAACGTACCCCCTGCGCAAACAACTGCGGGCTGAATATCATTCCCAACCGCGTGGTGCTTGTATCGGACCAAGGCTCCCAAGGCTCCCAGCGGACGCCCAAGTTCAAGGTGAGTCGCCGCGATACTTTCCAGTCATCGCTGAAATAGGCAGCCCACTTCCGCCCCCTGGGGTCCTCGTAGATAAGACCGTTAATCGTGAAAGAGCAATTCGACCCTAACAGGAAGTCCAAGGGACTGGACCCAGAGTTCGCACAAATAAAATTCTCGGCTCCTCCACTTCCGTAGGGCACCAGGCTTCTGAACTGTGAGTCAACAAACTCCCCGCCCATCTCAAGGGTGTGATTGCCCCGCGCGTACGTCCAATTGTTGCTGAGATCAAGCTGATTTTTCGGCTGATACATAAGCAGAGGCCAATTAAGATACCAATTCCAGTCATTGATAAGGAGTGCCGCGTTAGATGTGGGGCTGCCAAGAACAGGCCAGTGCGCGCCCCTCTGTATGGGGGTCTGGAACGCAGCGCCTTGGGGTGGGAGGAGATTCTCCGCCACGCGAGCAAGTGTGCCATTTAAGGTGGTTACGAGGTTCGGCCCAAAAGTGTACGTGATATTGAGCGCCGGATGATAGTTCGCCCACTGAAGGCCATATCCGTTGGTCAAGATATTTTTCGGGTCGACTATCCTTGGTGAGACCAGTTTATCCGCAAAGAAAACGGTGCCGAGTCGGAACTTGTCGCCAAAATTCCGGTCCACTCGGGCAACCCATTGATTGTCGTCTGCTAGGATTGGTACGGAGGAGTGGATTTGGCCGTTAGACCCTGCTGCCGGAACCTGCGCCACTATACCCATCGAAATGCTGGAGTAAAGCGAAATTGGCACCTGGTTATTGGTGAACGGCACGCCGTTGGGGTATTGCGTGGTGAGGTTAAGCGGATTAACGAGTTGGGTTGAGATAGCCGACCAGTCGCCGCAAACCTGAGTTGTACTCCCAGGACAATAGTGGGGCGTGCCGTCGGCATTCTTCCCAAGCTCGGCAGGAGTCGGCCCCAACCATGAGCCCGCGGTGCTCGCCTCGCGCAGCGTCGTTCGCTGGTAAGACAGGAACCCGAAGGTCTTGTTTTTTTGTATCGGCGCGCCCAGACTGAAACCAAACTGGTTCCGTTTCAGCGTGTCCTGTGTGAGAGCAAAGGGGTTCCGGGCATTGAGATCGCCATTTCTCACATACTCGAAGGCGCTCCCGTGGACGCTGTTCGTTCCGCCCTTGGTGACGGCGTTTACGATTCCACCGCCCCAGCCGCTGTATTTAGCACTGTAGGAATTTGTTTCAAAGGTGAATTCTTGGATGGCATCCGGATTGGGGTAAACCTGCACGACATTCGTGTAAACATCCTCATTGAGTCCCCCGTCCAGGTAGAACGCGCCCGACGAGTCCCGTGACCCACCGCTGGACGTGACAAATCCAGCCGCTGCTTCAGGCCGACTCGACGACTGGTTATCCATAGTTGCCGCGTTCGCATTATGGTCGGCACCATCAGGAGCCAGCGTTATCAACTGTATGATGTTGCGACCGTTCAAAGGGAGTTGCTCTGCAAACTGTGGGGTTACTGCATAACTGACGGTTTGCTGACGTATGTTCACCAGGGGTGCTGCACCCGTGACCGTGACCTTTGCCGAGGCGCTGCCTACCTTGAGCGAAACGTTCACGCTCGTGGCCTGGCCGACTTGCAGAGTGATTCCTGTCTGCTCGTAAGCTTGAAAGCCAGCGGCAGCCACGTGCAGTAGATAGGCGGCCGCCCGAAGATTGGGAATCACATAGAAGCCCTCGGCGTTCGTTAGTACGCTCGTGGAAGTTCCCGTGGCGATGGCGGTGGCGGTAACGTTCGCGTTGGGCACCACGGCGCCGCTCGGGTCAGTGACTACGCCGGACAGACTCGCCGACGTTCTTTGCCCAAAAAGAGATCCAACCGAAACCAGAAGTATGAGTAATACTATGCACAACCGCTTCATGTTCATCCTCGTCCTCCTCCTTAAAATGACCCAATACCCGACGCAATGGAAGGAGCAAATACTCCCAAGTGTGCCTTCGGCACGCTTTGTAACACCTCAGCCAGCTCATGTCAAGCACAAAATGCATCGGAAAGGAAATTATTTTTATGATTCTAAACAGTTACGGAAATATATTCCTCTAAAAATCCCAACCGAAACAATGCCACCACTGAACATGCTCACGTCCGCTTATGGAAACACGATCGCTATCTCTGACAGTGGCGCGGAGGCATTGGCCCCCTAGTGACCGGCTGTTGAGCAGCAATAAATATCCCTTGACGCATGGAAATATTTTTGATAATTTTGCTGCGAAATAGAAAGCGTTTACGTCAGCAAGCCACTCCGCACCGTTAAGGAAGGGAGTAATATGGTGATTAACGCAAGAGGTTCTTGTCTTGTTAGGTTTCGTGCCGCGATTCGGGGCGGATCGTCTGCGACGGTTAAGATCGGCCGCTTCGTGCTCAAGGCGCCTTTTGGAGCGCGGAACCTCTCGATCAAGGAGCTGGCCCAGGCTTGTGGAACCAGTGCCGCCACGGTTCACAGGGTCTGCCGTGATTTAGGGTATGAGGGCTACAAGGAATTTCAGTTGGACCTGGCGGCAGCGTTGGCAAATTCTGACCTTAATGCCGTAGAGAAATTTGGTGAGAGCGCGAGCCCGAAGGCCATTGTCCGGGGAGTATTCGAATACCATCGGCAGAGTCTAGCAGACACCGAGCGGGTCCTCGACGTTCACGTGTTGACCCGCGTCGCCAAACTCATTGAGCGGAGCCGCCGGGTACTTCTCCTGGGTTTCGGCGGGTCCGCCTTGGCTGCCCGCCGAGCAGAAGACGGGCTCTTGCATTTGGGCTTTACCGCCGTCGCCGTCGTTGACCCCTTCACCCAGATCTTTGCCACGGAGAACGTGGGTCCGCACGATGTGGTCATAGGCATCAGTCATACGGGGCAGACGGCCTCTATCCTTGAGGCCATTCAGACCGCCCGGCGGAGGCACGCACGGACCGTGGCCTTAACCAATTACCCGCAGTCCCCTCTGGCGGTGGCGAGCGAATTTCAGCTAATTACAGCTATTCACGAGCATCGCATTAACGCGGCTGTATCGTCTTCGATTGTCGCGCAACTTTGCGTCCTGGCCGCACTCTACTTCATTCTAGGGAGCTGGGGTGGAAGCAAGGCGAAGCGGCTCGCCAACGAGGCTGAGCAAAGAACGCAGCGGATCCTGCGGGCCGCGAGACCAAGAAGGAAAACCCAAGCTGCACAAGGAGCATAACTGTGTTTAAACGATACTACGACCCGGAGATTTTCGTTCAAACCCTGGACGGAATTGATCGCACCAATCACATTGTAGCCACCTACTTCATGGACGATGAGCTGCCCGGCGAAGACTTTGTTGACCATTTCGCTCTAATTCAATCCGTGGCCATCGAAGGCTCGACGGGAACTTGGGAGAAGGTCAAGGAGGAGACCGAGGAGGTCCGCCGGAGGCTGACCGGCAAGATGGTGGGCTACTATGAAGTGCCCACGAACAACGCCTCCCGCCGCTCGGCCGTAGTGCAGTTGGCCTTCCCCATCGACGCGTGGATTGACAACGTGCCCATGATGCTGTTGAGCATCGCGGGGAATTGTTTCGCCTACTGCCCCAAGCTTCGCCTGCTGGACGTTTCTATTCCTGACGACCTTCTGGCCAAGTTCAAAGGGCCGAAATTCGGGGTGCCGGGAATTCGCAAGCTCCTGAACGAGCCGGAGCGTCCCCTTTCGCTGCACATCATCAAGCCCAAGATGGGCATGACGCCACAGCAGGTCGCCAACCAGTGTTACGAGACGGCGCTGGGCGGCGTGGACATGATGAAAGATGATGAGATGACCAGCGACGTGTATAACAGCAAGTTTGAGGACCGCCTCAAAGCGGTGCGGGAAGCTCTGGAAAAAGCGCACGGGAAGACGGGCAAGCGGCCCATCTACTTCCTGAGCATTACCGACGAACCCCGGCGTATCTTCGACAAGGCGGCGCGGGCCGTTGAACTGGGGGCCACCGGTTTGTTGGTCTGTTATTCGGCCGGCTTGCCGGTCATTCGCCAGTTGGCCGAGGACCCGGCCATCAAGGTCCCCATCCTGATTCACGCTTCGTTCATGGTGGCGGCCCAACCCCGAATTTCCTGGCCAGTCTTTGCCAAGCTGATTCGTCTCTGCGGGGGCGACCTGATGCTGACCCCCACCTACTGGTCCAGCATTCCCATGGTCAGCCTGGAGGAAGGTATTCGCACGGCGCAGGTCAAGCTGGCGCCCCTAGGGCACATCAAGCCGATGTGGCCCATGCCGTGCGCGGGAGTGTATCCCGGGCTGGCCCCGATTCTGGTGGGGGAATACGGCCCCGACATCGTCATTCCTGCGGGGGGCGGGATGTTAGGTCATCCCGACGGCTATACGGCGGGCGCCAAAGCGTGGCAACAGGCGATCGCGGCCACGATGTCGCAGGAGAACTTCCTCGAATATGCGAAGAAGCCCGGGAACAAAGAGCTTCGCCGCGCCTTGGAAAAATGGGGATACATTGAGCGCCCCAAGACGCCCTGGCTGCGGGTGGCACCTAAGTTTCATCCCAAGCCGATGAAGTTCGACGACTAATCCTGCGGGAGATTCCCAACTGTGAACCTTCACCGTTTTCTCGCCTTCGATCTGGGAGCTGAGAGCGGGCGTGCCGTCGTGGGGACCCTCCAGGAGGGTCAACTCGCGCTGGAGGAAATCTCCCGGTTTCTGAACGAGCCGGTACCCGTACAGAACACACTTTATTGGGACGTGCTGGCCCTGCACAACAACATCCTGAAGGGGATGAGGGAGTACGCGGGGCGTTATGGCGACGCGGTGGACGGGGTGGGGATCGACACCTGGGGGGTGGACTTCGGGCTGCTGTCGAAGTCCGGAGAACTGCTCCAGAACCCCGTTCACTACCGCGACCGACGGACCGCGGCCATGCTGGACAAAGTGCGTTCCAGGATCGCGCCCGAGGAACTATTTCGGCAAACGGGTGTGACGCTGGTGCCCATCAACACGTCAGTCCAACTCTTGTCGCTGCGCCTAAACCAGAATGCTCTCCTCGATTCTGCCTCCTCGCTGCTGCTGATGCCGGACCTGCTTGCCTACTTTCTGACGGGCCGGCAATGCTGCGAGCGAACCAACGCCGTCACCACGCAACTCTATGACCCCTGGGAGCGCCGGTGGCATGAGGGCGTTATGGGCCAACTGGATTTGCCGTTGTCGATACTCCCGGAACTTGTGGATCCCGCCACCATCCTCGGCGAACTGCTCGACTCGGTAAGTGCGCGAGTCGGGTTGAAGCGCGGGTTGGTCATCGCTCCTTGCACGCATGACACCGCTTCGGCAGTGGCAGCTGTCCCTGCTGAAGGTGCGGATTGGGCGTTCCTGAGCTCCGGCACTTGGTCCGTGGTGGGGGCTCTCACTCCGGAGGTTGTCACATCTCCGGAAGCCTATGCAGCGGGAATGTTCAACGAGCTGACTCTGCAAAGCTACTTCCTTTGTCGCAACACAATCGGTCTGTGGCTACTCCAGCAGGCGCGGGCCGGGTGGCAGCGAGCTGGCAAAGTCTATGCGTACGAGGATCTCGTCAGACTGGCTGAACAAGGTTTTCCAGGCGGGCCGTTGATCTACCCTAACGATGCGCGGTTCCTAGCGCCTCCGGATATGTTCCAAGCGATCCGCGACTATTGTGCAGAGACGGGGCAATCGCCGCCCGAGGGGCCGGGGGAAACAACCCGCTGCATCCTGGAGAGCTCGGCGCTCGCCTATCGGCAGACGCTCGATCAACTGACAGTTCTGCTGGGGCGGAAGTTCCGAGTGGTCCACGTCGTCGGGGGCGGATCCAAGAACTCACTCCTGTGCCAGCTCACGGCCGACGCTGCCGGTATTCCCGTGCTGGCCGGGCCGGTGGAGGCCACCGTAGCCGGGAACGTCCTTGTTCAAGCCTTGGCGATTGGGGGCATTAAAAGTGCAGAAGAGATTCGCGCGGTCGTGCGCTCTTCGTCAACTCTGATTGAATATGAACCACGCGACACCCAACGCTGGCAGGATTATTACGGAAAGTACCTTCGGCTTGCAGAGCGGACGAAGGCATAGGGTACAAGACGACTCTTTCCCGCACCGGGGCGCTTGACCTTCGACTAGAAGGGGGAGGCCAAGTCGTATCATACCGGCACGGAATGAACCGCGATTTCAACACAATTTCAAAAGGAGCACACCATGATAGCAAATCATCTTTTCGGCGCCTGTCTGCCGACCTTCGGGAACTGCGCGGATCGCTTTGTTCTGGGCGGTTACGGTGGCGGCGGAAACACGATGGAGGAGATGCTTGATCTCGCCAAGCAAGTTTCCGATCTCGACGGGGTGGAGTTGGTGGGAAATTGGCATGTCAATGACCAGAACATTCGTGAAGTAGCCGGGATGTTGAAGAGCCGGGGCCTGCAGATATCCTTGCTGGCACCTGACCTGTGGACCCAGGCCAAGTGGGGGAGCGGCAGCCTGGCCGCTCCGGACGCCAAGACACGTCAGGCCGCTGTGGTCGAAGTCAAAAAGGTCATGGATTGGGCAGCGGAACGAAGTTGTCCCTACGTGGACGTGTGGCTGGGAGAAGACGGGTTCGACTATAGCTTCCAGGCGGATTACCCGGAAGCGTATAAATGGATCCGCGAGGGCCTAGCCGCTTGCGCCGCGCACAACAGTAAAGTGCGCGTTCTAGTCGAGTACAAGCCCCGAGAACCGCGCACGCACTGTTTCGTCAGCACCGCCGCCAAGATCCTTTTGTTGCTCCAGGACATGGACAACGTGGGGGTGCTGCTGGATGTGGGCCATGCGCTGGCGGCCGGTGAGAATGTGGCTGAAGCCGCCGCGCTGCTCAGCAGCCACGGAAAGCTTGATTACCTGCATCTCAATGACAATTACCGAAGCTGGGATGATGACATGATGTTTGGCTCGGTGCATCTGGTGGAGTCACTGGAGCTGGTTTATTGGCTCAAGCGCCTCAATTACAAGGGTTGGCTCACCCTTGATATATTCCCGTACCGCGAGGACGGTGTGCGGGCCGCCACGCAGTGCCGGGAATGGATCAAGGCCCTTTTCCGCGCCGTGGACCGCGTGGGGATGGAGGCTTTTGCGGAGGTGATCCGCCGCGGCGACGCCTGTGGCGCGATGGACCTCGTCCGCCGGGCCATAGTCGGTTAATTCAGGGAGGGGACATGACGGCAATTGAACCATTTGCTGGTGAGGGCAACCTTGCCCGGTTGGTCGCGGCTCTGCGCGGTGAAAAGACCGACCGTGTGCCACACTTTGAAATTCTCATCGAGGATCAGCACGTGGAAAGACTCCTGGGGCGCAAGGCGGGCAACACCCTGGGGATAGGGGGAGATCCGGCGAAAGGTGCGGCGGCAGGAGAGGGCGCGCGCCCGATGTACTCCAAGGATTATATCGAGCTTTGCCAGATAATCGGGCAGGATGCAATTGCCTTGGAAGCTATATGGACGCCGTTGAAACGAGTACGGCCTGATGGCACGGTGGGCTTAATCACCGATCGGAGCGTTAAGACTCGTTCCGACGCCGACCGCATCATCTGGCCGGGAGAATGCGAGATTGAGGAACGACTTCAGTATATTCGCGAGTACGTCGCCGCGGCGAAAGGTACCGGCCTTGGTGTCGTCTTCATCTGTGCCTCCGCTTTTCAGACTCTCTACGAATTCGTCGTGGGCCTTGCTGACTGTATGATCATGGTCATGGAGGAACAGGATCTATTTGAAGAATTGATGTCGCGCTCTGCCGATTACTTTGAGCAATTGGCCCGCGGTGCAGTGCAGGCTGGGGTGGATATCCTCTTTGGCGCCGATGACTTTGCATTCAAGACGGGCCTCTTTGTGCGGCCGGACGTCTTCAAGAAGGTGTGGCGGCCTCACTACGACCGCATACTGGCTCCCGCGCGTGAAGCCAAGATTCCCATTATGTTCCACTCCGACGGTAAGATCGACGATACCATCGAAATGCTTCTTGAAATGGGGGTGGACGGTATCACGCCCATGGATCCTTCTGGAATCGACTACCGGGATTACAAGAAGCGCTACGGAGATCGCCTGACCCTCTTCGGCAATATCGATATCACCTGGCCCCTCGTCGAGGGAACAC
>JBEKNU010000077.1:0-27515 GCA_049522495.1 Terriglobia bacterium | reverse complement strand
GGCAACGCGGCAGGGGGGCGCATCCTCGAAGCTCGTCGAGACCACTTGCTGCGCGGTGATGGAGGGACTCAGGTTGCAGAGCAGCTCAATGAACTGCCCTTGCTGCTTGGCGTCGATCGGCCGCTTGGTGGTGTGCTCGGCAAAAATGTGAACGTCCTCTGCTTCCATAAGCAGGGATTGAGCACCTTCCGTCGCATCGCTCCGATCTGCGGTGACCGTGGGCGCGCGCCCATGCTCTTGCCGGAGGCGAGGCTTCACCTCCCGCCCCGTTCGAGCCGGCGCAGATTCGAAGCCCGGATTCCGGACTGCGGGTGGGCTCCCCGCCGAGGGAACCAACGTGAGAATTGCCAGCGCGAGGGAAAGCATGGAACCTCCTTCCGCGATGTCATCCACAGAACTTGCCGCACGGCACAGGCGGCATGGTATCACGCCGGGACAAGCCAGGTGAAATTCGAGCGCGTAGCGGCGATGTGGATGGTTTTTCGAAGAGGCCGGCGGTGAGCCGGCCGACGCATACCACGGACATGACGAGGCAGTCAGTTGTTCTTGGGACCGCCGGTCTTGTATGGGTTACCGAGAGGGTCCTTGCGTTTGGCTACGGAGTATCCCCAGCGATCGGTGGCTTCCTGATAGACATGGGTCTTGCGCAAGGCAACGAATTCTTCGGGGGTTTTCATCACTTCGTTGGGCCGCAGTTGGCTGCGCACCAGGAAGTCGGGTTCGGGGGGATAGCACGCCAGCGGCACGCCGACGGTCGGGGCGCTGATCGCTTCGCCGGGCAAGCGGGTGATTTTGGCATTGGTGGGCAACGCGGCGCTTTCATAGCGCAAGTCCATGCTCCAACGTACGACGTCGGTCTTGTTCTCAAAGCTCGCGTGCGGTGTGCGATTGGTCAGAAGCAGGATGCCGCCCTTGGGAACCGGTGCCACGACGGGCCGCCGTCCGCCGAACTCTTTTCCGGGAATGACCAGGTAATGGGCCATGTCGTCCGGCTCGTGGAAGAAGAGCCCGCCCTTGTGCGCGCGCGGCATGACCCACAGGCAGCCCCGCTCCTCCGTGGCATCCACCAGCGGCAGCCAGACGGTCAGGACCAGCCCCATGTCGCAGTAAGGCTCAAAGTAAGCTGAGTCCTGGTGCCAGGGCACCGGGCTCCACGCATGGCTCGGCACCTTTGGACGCAAGCGATAAACGGCGGAGGCAATCAATTCCGGGCCGCAAAACTGTTCCGCCACATCGAGGAGCTTGGGATTGGTCATGAGTCGAAAGAAACTCGGCAGGACAACCTTCATGTCCCACATCGATTTGGAAATCGTCTGGTTCTCGGCGTCCACGTGGGTGAGGCGGTGCTCGAAATCGTATTCCTCATAAGTCCGCGAAAGCGTGCCCGCGGCCACGGCATCGCGGCAGCGCTGGTCAAGGTCGGCGCTGATCTCATCGATTACAGGCTGGAGCTCCTCATCCGTAAAGAGGCGTTCAATTATGAGGTATCCCTCCTCCTGGAAGTGTTGGACTTGACGATCGTCGAGGCGAAATTGCAGTCCGCTGCCCGGCATAGAAGAACTCCTTGAAGGGATTTGTGGGTTGCCCTGCCCCCCATCCTCCATTTCTAATCCCATCACCTCGGCTTGTCAATGGAGGAATGGCTTTAGTGCGCTAAAAGTGCGTTGCTGGCAAAAAGTTAAGAAATGGGGGCACCCCAGAAGAAATGCCCCACACGTGGCGCTATCCGCTCAATGATTCAGCAACGCACTCTTAGCGCACGTCCGATGAATCAGGATTGCGCCGAGCGAAGCTCTGCGACCGGAAACGCAGAGCTTCGCTCGGCGCAATCCGACACAGGACCAACGGGAGTGTTATGGCAGGGAGCGCTGAAGGGCGGCGCGTGCCAGGGCGATTTGGGGAAGGCTGGCGCGAGAATTTTCGAAGGTGGAAAGGAAGTCTTGGTACTCGCTCGCGGCCTGCTCGCGCTTCCCCGTCGCTTCATAGACCTGGCCCAGGTAGAAGTGTGCCATTGCGGCGAGCAGCGGAGAGCGCGAGCGCATGGCGTCGAAATTTGACAACAGCCTTTCGCCATGAATCGCCGCTCGAAGGTCTTGCTCCGCCCGGCTGTAGTCCTTGTTCACGAGATAGGCCCACCCGCGGGGATATCGCAACCCTACATCAAGAGAGTTGGGCAGACGGCCCGCCGCAGCGATCACCCCTTGCGGGTCGTGGCGCGACAACGCGGCGTAAAGGGCGACGTAATTCCGGATCAGTTCAATGCCTTGAGGCCCCAGTTCCGGGCGAGCCGCCGCATAAAGCTGGAGGCTGCGCTCGGAGCCCGCCGAGTCACCCTGCGCCGCCTGCAAAACCCCGATGGCCAGATTCTCTCTTCCGGCGAGCTTTTGCTGGCGGGCAAAGGCCAGATCGGAGGCAAGTCCCTGTCCCGTCAGAATCGAAACCGCTGCCAAGGACTCGAGCACGCCAGCGGCCCCATCGTTCTGCCCGGCGGCGGCAAGGTCCCGAACCGCGTGCTCATAACTCGCTCGCGCGCCCTCCAAATCTCCCCGCGATTCCTGAAACTGCGCCGTAAATGTCGAGAGGTATAATTTGAACGCGCCCGCGACTCGTTTGCCGTCTTCCTGAAGCGCCGAATCCGCCAATGCGAATTTCTTCTGGTCCGCGTAAACGATGGCCAGTTTCAGATAGTCTCCGTACCCATTGAAATCCGGCTTCATCGCTATGGTCTTACGATAGGCCTCCACCGCTTCATCGTCGTGATTCGAGTAAAAGAGGATATCCCCGCGCGTGTCCCAAGGATTGGGGTCGTTGGGGCGAATGGCCATGTATTGATCGTCGGCCTGGAGGGCGGCGGCCAGGTTTTCGGCGGCCGCCTGCGCGTATCCAAGCTGGTTCAAGAACATTTCATTCCGGGGATCAAGTTGAAGCCCATCCTTCAACACCGACACGCTGCGGTCCATTTCGTCTGCCCCAAGCAGCGAACTAGCCAACTCCTCGCGGGCGTCGTCCTGGCGAGGAAACTCCTTGAGAAGCGATTCCAGTATCTGTCGAGCCCGCGCGGAGTCTCCCGCCCGCTCAGCCTCCTCTGCCTGAAACTCCAACTGGTTTTGGCGCGGCAGGCGGGACTGCATTTGTTCGATCTTCGGCCAAAGTTCCTGGCTTTTGCGAAGATCGCCTTGGGATGCATAGCCCCCGGCAAGTCGCCAATAAGCCAGCGCGAACTGTGGATCCAGTCGGACGGCTTCCTCCATCTCATGAATCGCATCAACTATGAGGAAGCGTCGGCCCAGATCGACCCCGAGCTGGTAGTGCCGGTAAGCTTCGAGGTTGGAGGTTGCCGACTCTTCGATACTGGGGCCATTCGTGGCCTTATCGGCCGATGGCGCAAAGCGCTGCGCCACGCGGCCCGTCACCGCATCCACCATGCTAAAGATGCCCTGGACGTCCGGCGCCTCCACCCTGTCGGAGAAGATAACCTGACCGGATTTGGTGTCTTGAACCTGCACGTCGAGCCGGAGTTGCTTGGGGCCGACACGCAAAAGCGTGCCGGTAACAAATGCGTCGGCGTCCACGTTGCGCGCCACTTCCACTGCCAAGGCGGGGTCGAGTTCGGTCGTTCCCTTCTTCCCTAGCCGTTGGATCGCGGCCAGAACGCGCTCCGTGGAAAGTACGTCTAATCCTCTCACCTGGGCCAGATTAGTGGTGAGCATTTCGGTGAGGCCGCGGTTCAGCCAGTCGAGCGAGGGGTCTTGCGAAAGATTGGAGAAGTAAAGAACTGCCAAAGCCTTATGGCCTTCCGCTCCGGCAGATCCTGACGTGCGGTGGCGCGTGAGCCACCACCCTACAGCCAATCCGACAACCAGCAAAGCCCCGACGGCCGGAATCAGGAACTGGGAACGTCTCGGCGCGGAGGGCGGTAGGGGCAACGGAATCACCGCGCCCGACGTCTCGGCCGGGAATGGAGCGGTGGTGACCGCGCTCGGGCCACTCGGCGGGGGTGTAACTGCGCTCGGGCCGCTCGGCGGGGGTGCAACCGCACTTGGGCCGCTGGGCAGAGGCGTGGCCGCTGTGGGTCCGCTTGCCGCCGGCGGTGCGGGAGGCGGAAGTGGCATCTCAGTTTGCACGTCTTGCCGCGGTTGGCTGGACCGGGAAGGCATGTAACCGCTGGGCTCCGCCACCGGCATCCGACTGGCGGAGCGCCCGGAATCCGTGTCGCGCTTCAGACGCTTGAGGTCCGTGCGCAAGTCGGAGGCGTTGTGATAGCGCAGGTCGGCGTCCTTTTCGAGCGCCTTGGAGATTATTTCTTCCAGCTTGGGGGGCAATTCCGGATTCAGGCGCAGCGGAGAAACCGGGGTACGGTTGAGGATGGCTTCATGAATCACCCCGGAGGTGTTGCCGCTGAAAGCGGGCACCCCCGTGGCCATCTCATAGAGCACCAGGCCGAGGGAAAAAATATCCGAACGAGCGTCGAGGTCTTCTCCCCGCACCTGCTCGGGAGACATGTAGGCCACCGTCCCCATGGTGACGCCCGGGCTGGTATTGAACTCTTCGCGCGTCGGAGCGGTGAGCATGCCGGAGGCGCCCGCTCCCACGGGCGGACGGCCCGCAGGCGCGAGCTTCGCCAAACCAAAATCCAGCACCTTGGCCTGACCGCGTTGGGTGACGAAAATATTGGCGGGCTTGATGTCCCGATGCACGATGCCCTTGGCGTGCGCGGCGTCCAGGGCGTCCGCAATCTGAATCGCCAAGTCGAGCAGGGTATCGGTCTTAAAGGGTTTGGATTCAATGCGATGCTTGAGGGTTTGGCCTTCCAAGAGCTGCATCACGATGAAGGGCTCGCCCTCGTGCTCGCCGATCTCGAAAATGGTGCAGATATTGGGGTGGTCGAGCGCCGAAGCCGCCCGCGCCTCACGCCCGAAGCGTTCCAGCGCCTGGGGGTCTTTCACCAGATGTTCGGGCAGAAATTTAAGCGCCACAAAGCGGCCGAGCGTGGTGTCCTCGGCTTTATACACCACTCCCATCCCGCCGCCGCCCAGCTTTTCCACAATTCTATAGTGAGAAACGGTTTTCCCGATCATCGCTGGACATCCATGTTACGCAGCCCGCGAGGGACTGTCAATGAAAGACGACGCATTAAACCATTCCAAACGCCTCGCGCGATGTGGTAAGGTCTCCCCTTCCGGGCTGAAGATTCGCCATTCGGGCGCGTATTTTTCCGGGGCCCATCATCATCAAACCCGCGGGGTGTTCGCCATGAACCGTCAGCAGAAAATCGTGCTGGTGCTGCTCCTTGCCGTCGTCAGCGCCGGCATTGGGACGCTGGCCCCGCGCGCTCAATCCCCCTCCGACCTGAGCGGGATTTTCAAGAAGCTCGACGTGATGATTCCCATGCGCGACGGCGTGCGCCTGCACACGGAGATTTACGTGCCCACGAACTCCCCAGGGCCGCTGCCGTTCATTTTCGAGCGAACCCCCTACGGCGTGATTGACGATGAGAACGGCATTACCACCAAATTCGGGATCTATCGCGAGCTGGTTCCGGCCAGTTACATCTTCGTCTTTCAGGACATCCGGGGGCGCTACAAATCCGATGGCCAGTTTGTAATGCTGCGCCGCCCCCGCGACCCGCACGATCCGCGCGCCATCGACGAAGGCACGGACACTTACGACACCATCGATTGGCTGGTAAAGAACGTCCCCCAAAACAATGGCCGCGTGGGCCTGCTGGGGATTTCCTATGGCGGTTGGCTGACGGTGATGGCCATGCTCGAGCCGCACCCCGCCCTGAAGGCGGTCTCCGAACAAGCCTCGCCCGCCGATATGTTTCTGGGAGACGACTTCCACCACAACGGCGCCTTCCGCCTGAGCTACGGCTTCGAGTACGCGACCATGATGGAAACGGGCAAGACCAGTTTTCATTTCCACTTCGACCGCGACGATACGCTCGAGTGGTACCTGGCTCTCGGGCCTCTGGCCAATGTCAACGCCAAGTACCTTGAAGGGCGCGTGCCGTCGTGGAACGACTTTGTCAATCACCCGAATTACGACGAATTCTGGCAACGCCAAGCCGTCACGCCCTACCTCCGGAAAGTCACGGTCCCCAATCTCAACGTCGCGGGCTGGTGGGACCAGGAGGATTTCTACGGGCCGCAGAAGATTTACGAGGCGCTGGAGAAGCACGACCCGCGGCACTGGACTTATTTCGTCGCCGGGCCATGGAATCATGGCGGCTGGGCGAGACGCGCGGGGAGCTCACTGGGCAAGATCGACTTTGGCAGCGATACCAGCCAATACTTTCGCGAGAAAATTCAGGCCGCGTGGTTCGCCTACTGGCTGAAGGACGAGGGACAACTGCCCTTTCAGGAAGCGATGACGTTTGAGACCGGAACTAATCAGTGGAAGACTTATCCGGAGTGGCCACCGCGGCAGGGCATCCAGCCGCGCAAGCTCTATTTCCAGGCGGGCGGGGGCCTTTCCTTTGACCCGCCCGGCAATGACGGCGCGCCGGGATTCGACCGCTACGTCTCGGACCCCGCGCACCCCGTGCCCTACCGCCATCAGCCGGTCGAGCCCACCTACCCCGGCGGAGGATGGCCAACTTGGCTGGTGGAAGACCAGCGCTTCGTCCGGAATCGGCCGGACGTCTTGACCTGGCAGACCGCTCCGCTCACCGCAAACCTGACCGTGACCGGCGATATTGTGGCCCGCTTGTTCGCTTCCACCAGCGGGAGCGACAGCGATTGGATCGTGAAGCTGATCGACGTCTACCCCGACGATTACCCCGCTGACCCGTCCATGGCCGGATACGAATTGATGATCGCCGATGAAGTTTTTCGCGGGCGATTTCGCGAGAGTTTTGAGAAGCCGAAGCCCCTTGCGCCCAACCAGGTGGCGGAGTTTGTGCTCGATCTCCACACCAACGACCATTGCTTCCTGCGCGGCCATCGCATCATGGTGCAGGTGCAAAGCACCTGGTTTCCCCTGATCGATCGCAACCCGCAGAAATTCGTGCCCAACATCTTCCAGGCCACCGAAATCGACTACCAAACGGCTACCCAACAGATCTACCGCACGCGCGAGTTCCCTTCCTCCATAGAGCTGCCAATCAAATTGCAGTAGGCAGTAAGCAGAAGGCAGTAGGCAGAAAACAGGAGGCAGTGAGCATTGGGCGGCTGGATTCGCTCCGGCGAGGCCGATTATCTCGCGGGGCGGATGTAGGCGCTGGCGGAAGGAAGCCGGCTCAGGGTTTCTTTTGCCTTTTGCCTATTGCCTTTTGAGTTTTGACTTTCGACTTTCGACTTTCGACTTTTGACTTTTGACTTTTGCGTTTTGACTTTTGACTTTTGGTTTCTGCCTTCTGCCTACTGCTTTCCGCTTTCCGCCTTCTGCTCACTGCCCTCGTCCCCGCCGTCCACCTCGCCGGTCGCCGGCGGCGGGATTTTCCCAGCAGTGGGAGTCTTGTGCTGTTCGGCGTTAAGCAAGGCGCCCAGCAGCACATCCAGCGAGTCGAGGAGGCGCTTGTCGGCCGTTTGAATCAAGTAGTTCGCCATGCGTAGCAATTGCAATTGGCGGGGGTCGTAGTTTTCCACCGAGGGCTCAACCCGCTTTCCGCGGCGGGAATGGAGCAGGTTCATGATGCAGTTCCCCGATGAGGTGATAACGCATTGCAACGTGCCCAGTTGGGCGGAGCGCTCCTGGAAGATCTCGCTGATCGGCACACCCAGGGCCAGGGCGATTTTTTGCAGGGTATGGGGACGGGGTTCCAAGTGGCGGTTCTCGATGCGCGAAAGGTATGAGGCCGCCAACCCGGTGAGATCGCTTACCTGCTGCTGGGTCAGTCCCTTCTGGTTCCGAAGCTGAATAATGCGGGTTCCAATGCTCATGCGGGGGCCTCCTTATGACCGAACTGCCTGAATCTTAACATATATGTAATAAAATGGCGTCAGAAATCTGTATTCCTTGACACACCTGTAAAGGAGAGTATCGTTAATCAGGGACCAAGAAACTGCAGAACGGTTCTCAGTCCATGTAGGGAGCAGTTGCGGAATCCTGTCGGTCCCGCCGCCCACGCGAGGCGGCAGGCAGCGCGAGGGAAGAGGAAAGGCCGCATGCAAGCGGCCGGCTCGACGCCCCAAGGTGATTGCGAAGCGGGCTAGAGGTCGACCGAGGCGCTCCGTGCTCGACCAGTGAGGAAAGCGCCCGACCCGAAGAGGCCCGTATCTTGGCGGCAGGATTCCGAGTATTTCAAGTTTCGGTAGGAGGAAAGGCAAGCAGAACGGAAATCGTTCGCACTACCAACGAGCCCACCGACCCGTCCGGGATTTGTTAAGCAACCCCACAGTCCTGCCTGATAAGCCCTGAGCCGGACGGGTCTTTCCTTTTTCAACCCATTTCCATCTTGCGCAGCAAGCCGCAAAAGCGCTATGTTCCCTAGCGTTTCGCGGAGCATCACGGCCTGAACACGGGGAGAACACCTGATGAGGGTTTTGGTAACAGGCGGGGCGGGTTACATCGGGAGTCACACCGCCAAGGCGTTGGCGAAGGCCGGCCACGAACCCCTGGTGCTGGACAACCTCAGCGCCGGGCATCGCTGGGCCGTGAAGTGGGGGCGGCTCCTTGAATGGGACCTTGCGGACATGGAAATGCTTCCCCAATTCCTGGAAAAAGAGCGCGTGGAAGCCGTCCTGCATTTTGCCGCGAGTTTGCTGGTGGGCGAATCCGTCCAGGAACCCAGAAAATATTTTTGGAACAACATCGTCAACACGCTACGCCTGTTGGATGTCATGCTGAAGGCAGGCGTGAAGCGCATCGTTTTCTCTTCCTCCGCCGCAGTCTATGGCGACCCGCAGAGGGTGCCGATTCCGGAGGATCACCCCAAACAACCGGTAAATCCCTATGGCGAAACCAAGCTGGCGATGGAACGGGCCCTCCAGTGGTACGGAAATGCTTATGGCTTGAAATGGGTCGCATTGCGATATTTCAACGCGGCGGGGGCGGATGCGGACGGCGAGTTAGGCGAATGCCACAACCCTGAGGTACACCTGATTCCCCTGGTCATCCAGGCCGCACTGGGGCGGCGGCCACACATCGAGATCTACGGCACGGATTATCCTACCCCCGACGGCACCGCCATTCGCGATTACATTCACGTGACGGATTTAGGCGATGCCCACGTGCGGGCGCTGGAATACCTCGCCGGGGGTGGCGAAAGCCGCGCCCTAAACCTGGGTACAGGCCAAGGGTACTCCGTGCGCGAGGTCATCAATACTGCGGGCAAAATGTCTCCCCGCCCGATACCGTTCCGCGAAGGGCCGAGGCGCGCGGGCGATCCGCCGGTTCTGGTGGCTGACGCGAGCCATGCAGGTAAGACCCTTGGCTGGAAACCCCAGCATTCCAGCCTGGAAAGCATCATTCAGGATGCATGGAATTGGCATTCGAAAGGCGACCCGGAAAAGTAAACGCCGCTCTACGAACAGTTTGTCCCGCGAAACGATAAACGCTTTAATTCCCCTTGAAAATTTGAAGTGCGGGCCTTTCATGGTATCCATCTACCCTAATTGGTATCCACCTACATGAATCGGGTATATAAGATTTACCGGCTTGGGAAGGCACCTTAGGCGAAATGAAAGCCTCTGAGGCCCTATAAACCATTGTTTTTTCATATCGATAGAGGAAAACAAGAAGAATTGGACCAGCAATTGCCTTGGAAATTTAATGGACCTGAAACCTGGAACGGTGCTATTGAGGAGGTCCGCAGGATATGAGGAGAGATTACCTCCTCAACCTAATGTAACGCAAACTATAAGGCGGAAATGAGCATCCAAATGACCAGGCCGGTAAGGTCAACAATCCCACTTTGGAGAAACGCCATGAATAGGGTTCATAAGACAAATGGATCAGGAACACGGTCATCGAACCAAGGGCAGTTGCTGCGATCAACAGCAATATTGATGTCCGGACTTATGGTGGTCGGACTGCTCGCCCTGGTGAGTTTGGCTGCGCCAAGGGCCGCGCGGGCGGCGGAAATTGCGGTGGGCGTCTCAGTTGGGATCGCTCCTCCGCCTATTCCCATCTACACGCAGCCGGTTTGTCCAGGCCCTGGCTACATCTGGACTCCTGGCTATTGGGCTTACGATCCCGCGAACGGCTACTATTGGGTTCCCGGCACTTGGGTGATGGCGCCCACCGTGGGCTTCCTGTGGACTCCCGGTTACTGGGGCTGGGGTGGAGCCGCATTCATCTGGCATGCAGGTTACTGGGGCCCTCACGTGGGCTTCTACGGCGGCATCAATTATGGCTTCGGTTATCCTGGCGTGGGCTTTGCAGGTGGGGAATGGAGGGGCAGAGAATTCTTCTATAACCGGTCGGTGAACAATTTCGGTGGGGGGCACTTTGCCAACGTTTACTACCGTTCGGTGCCGAACACTTTCGCGGTTAATCGCGTCAGCTACAACGGTGGCGCGGGCGGTCTTCGCGCTCGCCCTAATAGCGGTGAGCTTGCCGCGGAGCACGAACGGCACATGGAACCTATTGCCAGCCAGCGGCAGCACGAAATGGCGGCACACAACGAACGCTCACAATTTGCTTCTGTAAACCACGGCCGGCCCGATGTGGCTGCCACCGGCAGACCCGGTGAGTTCCGAGGCACGGGCGTAGTGCATGCGCGTGGTGCGGGCGGTCCGGCCACCAGCTCGGGTGGATACCACGGCACGAATTCTGGCCACGCGACCAGCTATTCCGGGGCTCACGGTGCAAATCCGGGAGGTGGCGGCACTCATCAGGTCATGACCACCCATCAAAATTCTCCCTCCTCGCATGGCTCCGGCGCGCCGCAGACGGGGACAGCCGGCGGTGGATATCACTCCACACCACCGTCACACAACGAAGTTTCGCGAGGGTCGACGTCGAACCGACCGTTTGAGTCCCATCAACCGCAATCCCAACCGCGCGGTTCGAAACCCTCCGGAGGAGAACGCGAACCGCACCACTAAAGATCGTTAGAGGGACCCCAATTCTCTCGCCAGGGCGTGGAGGTGGGCTCCATCAATGAAGAGTTCGGCTTGCGTAGCGTCGTAGCCCTGCTCGAGGGTGCGGCGCAAATGCCGGGCGGCTATCTCGGCAAGCTGCTGGTCACTCAAATATTTTTGTTCTTTCTCGCGCAGCTCGGTAAGGGCGAGGCAGGAGATGGAAACGGTAGTGTGCTTCCCGTCGACAAGAAAATCGCAATCGATGGTATCGCTGTGCCGGGTGGCGATGGCAGCGAACAGATGCACAAACCGCACTTTAACTGGTTCTGCGAGTGCTCGCGAGCTGACTTCAAAAGGCGTAACAATATAGCTCATAAGGTGATGTCCCTGGGTGACCGGAGTGACCACCGTGCGTGCTGGTAAACCCCACATTATAAACCTGCTTCGGCAAGCCGACAAATTGAGACTCGGATCGAATGCTCGTCAACGTTTTTCCCCCGGAGCCCGGCGAGGATTTTATGCAACCTTTGGACCCTCACCCACGTCTAATATAGTAACTCTATTCTATTGACTACCTGGGGAAGTGGGTAGTCCTGATTTTTCAGAATTATCCACTTCCTCCTTCCTATTCACAATACATTTTCCAATTCCAGCAGTGGTGAGGGCGGGCGTCAAGGGCGAACGCCATCGATTAAAATCGATCGATTAAAATCGGTTTGCACCGGGCGGGGAGAAGCTATATACTGCCCTTCCTCGCGCTTAGCTACATTCCCACAAGGGTTAAGTTGTGTCTCGCATGTTCGGGAGACCGGCCGATTTACTGGAACCATTGGGGAGCGATCACACATGGACCTGATCAGGGAAATTGACGAACTGGGTTGTGATTTCTGCGCACCCCTCGAATCCCAGGGTGTGATGCAGGCGCTCGTCACGCGCCTGGTAAACCGATACGCGATGGCCGCTGCGGGCATCTGGCGTCTGAACGCCGGCCATTCGGACCTTTCGCTTACGGCTTCCGCTGGCGGTCCACCGTTCCCGGCCTCATTGCATGAAATCTCCGCAAGCCGTTCGTTGCTGGGAAGGGCCGCGCAAGCGAAGTTGCCGCAGGTCTATCAGGCATCGGCGGAAGACGGAGACGAATTGGCGCAATGGGCGGAACAAAACCAGTTCCGCTTCTTGAGCGCCTACCCGCTAGCGGATGAGTCCAAGACTTTCGGTGTTCTGCTGCTGGCCGCCCCCCAAACGCCCGACGAGTCGCTGTTGGCGCTATTCCGTTTGCACGCGCGGCTGGCTACCTTCGCCTTGCGCGACGCGGACCTGCTCGCGGGCGTGCGGGACAATTTGGACCGGCTTCACTCCATGGTTGAGGCCAGCAAGGTGTTCAACTCCACGCTGGACCTCTCGGAACTTCTGGGCAAGATTCTGGATGTGGCCAAAACCCTCACCACCGCCGAGCGCGGGACCCTGTTCCTGGTCGATGAAAAGACCGACGAAATCTGGTCGCTGATCGCTCACGGAATGGAGAAGCAGGAAATCCGCCTTCCGCGCGGGCGAGGGATCGCCGGCCATGTCGCGCTGACCGGCGAAATCGTCAACATTCCCGATGCCTACGCCGACCAACGCTTCGATCCGGAGGTCGACAAGCGCACGGGATTCCGCACGCGCAATATGCTGACTCTGCCCATTCGCAACAAGGCCGCCAAAATCGTGGCGGCGTTGCAACTGCTGAACAAGGCGACCGGCCGCTTCACCGACGAGGACACGGACGCCCTGCTGACGTTGTCAGGACAGATGGCGATGAGTCTCGAAAACGCCCAGCTTCACCATGACCTTTTGGAAAAGGAGCGACTGGAGCGCGAGATGGCGCTGGCCCGCGGCATTCAGCACAGCCTGCTGCCCGAGACGACCCCGGTCATCCCGGGCTTCGACATCGCGGTGATGAACGAACCCTGTTTTGAAGTAGGGGGCGACTACTACGATTTTCTGAGCCTGGGACCCAACACCTTGCTGGTGGTCATCGCCGACGTCGAGGGTAAAGGCATCAGCTCCGCCATGGTGATGTCGAACCTCCAAGCCACCTTGCGGGCGCTCGTCCTGCACCTGCACTCCCTCAACGACATCGCCGAATCCGTAAACAAGATGATCCTCAAAGATACGCGCGGTGAAAAGTACATGACCATGTTCATGGGGCTCATTGACACGCGCCGGAAGGCGATTCACTACATTAACTGCGGGCACGTGCCTCCGGTCATTGTGCGGCCCGGCAGTGAACCCCTTCAACTCGTCGAGGGTGGTATGGTGATCGGCCTCTTCGAAAACGTTCAGTTCGACCGCGGCCACGTGAAATTCCAAACCGGCGATATCCTCCTCCTGTGCACCGATGGCATTACCGAAGCCATGGATGTGCAAAGCGAAGAGTTTGGCATGGACCGGGTCGTCACGACCGTCACTCAGGTGCCCGAACGCAAGGCCAAGGAGATCGTCCTCAAGGTGTGCAACCACGTGACCGAGTACTCCAAGGGAGGGACGCACATGGACGACAAGGTGATGCTGGCCATCAAAGTCGTCACTGAACCGTGACATGCCGCAAGACTTAGGATTGAGGATTTAACGCGAGGTCAGCCTTCGGATTCTGCCTTTTGCCTACTGCTTTCTGCCTAGTGCATACTGCCTACTGCCTTCCGTGAGCGTCAGATTAACAGGCTTTCCCTCTCCGAATTTTCTCGTGAACCAGTCTTCCATATCGGTGCGCAGGCCGTTCGTGTCCACCTGAAAACTCACTTCCAGCGCACCGTCCGCCACCGGCAGCGTCTCATCAAAGGCCTCGCGGCCGGTGAAGCTTCGCATACAGAAACTATCCAACCATTCCAGGGGGCAAGCACGGGGCCCCCCGGGGCTGGCGATTTCGACGCGAATCTTCCTTGCGAACACGAATACCCCTCAGGGTTAAAGATTCCGGCTTGAGCGCGGACGGCAGGGCCCGCCGTGCGCGGTTCACGCCGACCATCGCGCAAAAGCCCTCACCTCAGCGGAAAGCCCATGGTGGTCATCAACGCCAACGCCGGTTGCGTGGTGTCCAGCCGCGTGTGCTGGACCACCACCTCCACATTGCTCTCCACCATCAAGGCCATCGGCTTGGCGATGGGGATCATTTCCCCGCTGCGGTTTTTCAGGCTTTCCAAGTGCACATGCACCGTCCGCCTGGCAGGACACTCCGCTTCCAGTCCCGCAAGCGGCTCGCGGTCTTCGAAGTAGACTGTGATCTTCAGCTTCGCGGGGCGGCGATGGAGATTGAGCACGCACACTGCTTCATGACTCTTCAGATCGCCAGTGCTGTGATCCGGCAAAAAGCTGTCGGCAATCAGCCACACTTTTGAAAGGATGGATTTCTTCGCCATTTGCGCCTCCTCTGGGCATTCGTGATCGGCCTTCCCCTGCCGAATCCGGCGAGGTGACAGGGCCGATCTCCGCTCTTCACTTCCCTTCTTCGGGCCAAAAACGCTTGAGCAAATCCTGCCAATCGATTTTTTCAGACGGTCCGATCACGCGTCCGCCGGGGCGCGGCGCCAGCAGATTTCTGCCGGCCATGAAGACCAAACGGTAAAGCTCCGCGAAGGGAAAATCCGGCGCAGCTCCACCCTGGCCGCCCACCACCTCAGCCCCCAGGCGAACGTTCTCGATCATGCGGCCGGGGTGCCGCAAGTGGTAAGGATTTCGCCGGACCTCCCCGCCATGCTCGGCAGTCGCCATGATCAGGATCGCTTCATCCTCGGGGAAGACTCCCACCATCAAATTCGGGCGCGAGTTCTGATGCCAGAATTCGGTCTCGAAGAACGGCACTGGACCGCGGCCCGTCCGCTCCAGGTAGTCGCCCAAAGCGTCCGCCACCAGGTAGTGTGTCCCAATATGCGTCGTGTTGAAATCCTCCGCGTGGGGAGCAATGACCGCGTCAGGGCTCTCCTTTTCCAGGGCTGCGCTGAGCACGCGCACTTTGGCGGCCCATTCCTCGGCGTGGTTCTCGCGGTTGTCGAGGTTGACGTGGTCAAAACCCCAGGGAGGATTGGCGACTGTGAGATCAAAGCTCAGCACTGAGCACGCCGCTTTAAGTTCGCGCAAACGCCGCGCGCGCTCGCCAAGATTGCTGCCCAAGGTGATGGCGCAGTTGGTCACCGTCGCGCCACATTCCCGGCGCAGCCGCAGGGGCAGAGCGCCGACGAGCGCCTCATCATCGGGATGCGGCGAGCAGACCACCACCTTGAGGGGCAAACCTTTGCCCACCTTCACGACGGGCGCTAGCAGCGGCCTTGCGGAAGGTCCAAGGCGAATCGCCTTCCCGTCTTTCATCGCCCGGATGTTCGCTTGCACAAACCGCAGCCAGCGTTGATGCCGTATTTTCCAAGCCGCGGATAAATCCTTGGGCACCTGAGCCACCTCCCACACAATTTACAAACGGAAACCCGTTATCCTACGACACTCCCGGGAATTTCCCAAGCCCCAAAGAAAGCGGATTGCTTAAACATCCTCCCGCCCGGTCGAAAGGATTAAATCTCCAATTCGCGGCCCCTCGTGTGTACAATGGCAGGATTCACAGGGACTGTCATCAACTTGACGAGGTCATCAAGGAAGGAGTCGCCATGAACAACGTTTTACCACGCCGGAGCTTTTTGCAAGCCGCAGGGCTGGGCGCCGCTGGTTCCCTGGTTACCGGCCCACGCACGGGCGCCCACCCGCCAGAGGAGACTGGCAGCCCGCGCCCCCGGCTTCTGACCGGCTGCTGCGCCTACTCCTACCGGAAATACTTGCAACCCGGTAAGATGACGATGGAGGACTTCTTTCTCAAAGCCGTGGACCTGGGAATTGACGGCGTGGACGTCACCACCTACTGGCTGAAATCCACGGAGCCTGATTACCTGCACAGCCTGCGTCACCTGGCATTCAAACACGGCCTGCCCTTTTCGGGCGCGGCCATTCGGACGGAAATGTGCCAACCCGATCCCGCCCGGCGCGCAACGGAAATCGCCAGCATCAAAAAGTGGGTGGATGCCACAGAGTTGTTGGGTGCGTCGCACCTCCGCGTGTTCGGAGGCAAGCTCCCGGAGGGTGCCACCGACGCACAGGGGGTGGAGTGGACCGCGGAAACCATGAAACAGGCGTGCGATTACGCCGCCCAAAAAGGCATAACTGTGGGAATTGAAAGCCACGGTGGGATCACCTTCAAGGCTTCCAACATCCTCGCCATCCTCCAACGCGTCAATTCCCCCTACGCAGGTTGCAATCTGGACATCACGCACTTTCAGGGCGACCTCTATTCGCAGGTGGAGTCGTTGGTCCCCTACGCCACCCACGCCCACATTCGCGATCATACCGACGGCAAGTCACCCGAACCGCTCGACCTTGACCGCATCTGGCAAATGTTTGCCAGGGGCGGCTATCAGGGCTTCATGTCCATCGAGTACGAAGGGGATGAGGATGCCATGACCGGCGTTCCCAAGCTCGTGGAAAAGATCAAGGCGCTGTGCAAGAAGTATTCCAGCGTGTGATGGGCCGAACTCAGTAGACAACTTCCTCGCCCTCGCGGAGCCCGTCGGCGATTTCGATGTTAAGGCCGTCCTGTGCGCCCAACTGAACTTTGCGGAGCTGCATGCCGGTGGAAGTCTTGACGTGTACCGTGGCCACGCCATCCTGAAACTCCACCGCCGGTAAGGGAATCACCAGGGCGTTATCCTTGCGGACGAGTTCGATGTAAACGTCCACCCTCAAGCCGACGCGTAAGGGTGAGCCGGGATCGACTTCCACAAAGCTCTCGAGAACGTCCATATCGATTTTTTCCATGGGATTATCGGTCTGTATTTTTTTCGGCCCCAGGCCACCGCTGATGCGCACCACGTGCCCATAGAAAGTCTGCCCGCGAAAAGCGTCACAGCGAATGGTGGCGCGCTGGCCGATTTGAATCTTGCCGATGTCGGTCTCATCAATCTCCGTGCGCACCCTCAGGTGCGTGGTGTCGGAGACGGAGACGATGGGCTGATAGAGCGATTCATAGGAAATGGACTCCCCGGGATTCATGTAGCGCTTCACCACCACGCCATCCACGGGCGAGTGGACGAAGGTGTTATCGTAATTGTCCTGCGCCTGGGCAAGCTGCGCGCGCGCCAGTTGGAGTTCCGCCTGGGCGGCGGCCACATCCTCCGGGCGGGGTGGCGCCATCACCAACTTATAGTTCTGTTGCGCTGATTCCAGCCGCGCCTGGGCCATCTTCCAGTCGCGTTCCGCCTGGTCCAGAACCGATTGCGAAATAATGCCGCCTTCCCGAAAGAGCTTTTGCGAGCGCTGGTAATTTTGGAGCGCATTGTCGGCCGCAGCCTGAGCCTCGTTCATGGCGGCGCGCGAGGCGGCACGCTCCTCCGGCCTCGCCCCGTTCTGGAGCCTTTCCAGCGCCGCTTGGGCGTGGAGCACGTTGGCGCGCCCCTGCTCCACCTGCGCCAGCAAATCGTCGTTTTCCAACACCGCCACGATTTGCCCCTTCCGGATAGGGTCGCCGTCGTTTACCGGCACTTCCTTCAGCCGGCCCACCACACGCGACGCCAGCTTGATGTCCTGGGAGGTTGCGCCCTCCACGCGCCCGCGCGCCGCAATGTGCGAATCAATGCTCCCGCGAGAGACGCGCACCCGGTTGGCAAACCCTGAGGCATCATGAGTAATCGTGCGCAGATAACAAGCCAGGGGCGTCGCCAGTACGACGCCCAACAGCGCGAACATATAAACATTCCGATGTGGCTTTGACATAAAAGTCCGTAGAAGCTCGCAGCTGGCTTGCGCAGAGCGCAGCTCTGCGATTCGCGTCCACCTCCCGCGCTAAATCGCAGAGCTGCGCTCTGCGCAAGCCGGTCATGAAATTTAGTAGGAGTCAGAGGTCAGGAGCCAGGAGAACCGCTCCCAATCGGTCGCTGGCACCTTCTCACTTCCAGCTTCTAGATTCCGACTCCTGACTCCTGCTTTCATCTTTCTGCCTGCTACCTACTGCTTACTGCCTACTTTTCTTTCAGCACTCCGTCTTCAATATTAAAAATCTCGTCCGCCAGCGCGGTAATCCGGCTGTCGTGACTCACCATGAAA
Organism: Terriglobia bacterium; assembly: GCA_049522495.1. Taxonomy (GTDB): domain Bacteria; phylum Acidobacteriota; class Terriglobia; order UBA7540; family UBA7540; genus Bog-366. The sequence continues at coordinate 9,432 of JBEKNU010000077.1, read as the reverse complement.
ACCAATCGTCCTTCGTCATGCGCGAGGTCGCGAAGGATTTCGGAAATGAGCCGCCCGGTCTTGGAGTCGAGCATGCCGGTCGGCTCATCGGCGAGAATGATGGAGGGATTGCCCGCCAGCGCGCGCGCCACCGCCACGCGCTGCTTTTCGCCTCCGCTCAAGTCTTCCGGCAGGTGATGCATTCGCTTCGACAGTCCGACGCGCGCCAACAGGTTGCGGGCCTCCGCGCGCCCTTCCCCGCCCCGGTAGCCTTTCAGGTTAAGAGTCGCTTCCACATTTTCCAGCGCGGTGAGTGCGGGAAATAGATTGAATCCCTGGAATATAAACCCGATTCGGTGGCGACGCACGCGCGGCAGCCGCGCTTCGGCCATCGAGCTTACCTCTTCGTCGAAGATGTGTACAGATCCGGCGGTTGGCCGCAGCAGGCATCCCATCAGCATGAGCAGGGTGGTTTTTCCGCTGCCCGACGGTCCCATGAGGAAGATAAACTTCCCTGCCTCGAGGTCCAGCGAGACGTCATGCACCGCTTCCACCGACGACTCGCCCACACCATAAGTCTTGCTGACGTGGTCGAGGCGAAGGACGGTCTGAGTTGAAACGGAAGTCATCGTTTTCGTTTGTCCGTTGTCAGTTGTCAGTGGTCCGTTGTCAGTTGTCAGGGGTCAATAAACAGCATGGGTGAGGTATCACCTTCGACTGACCACGGACAACGGACCACTAACGACTGCCAACTAGCTCTTAAACACCAGTGCCGGATCGATCCTCGTGACCTTGAAAATCGACAGCGCGGAGGACCACAGGCACATCATCACCGTCAGAATGAAAATTCCCACCAGCACTGGAGCGGGCAGGAGAATGGCCAAGTGACCCTTTTTCATCGCTTGAATCACAAAGTAACTCACCGCCATCCCCACGGCAAAGCCGATGATTGAATTGATCAGGGCCTGTTCAATGATGATCGCATATAGATCCCAGTTCGAGGCCCCGATGGCTTTCAAGGTGCCGAACTCCTTCAGGTGCTCAGTGGTGGAAGTGTAAATGGTGTTCGCCACAATCACCGTGCCAATCACCACGCCCATCAGGGCCACGGCCATCAGGGCCACGCCCGTGCCGGTGTTGATCATCCAATAATCCTGAGATTTCTTGCTGAACTCGCGCGAGGTATAAACGTCCACGTCGTTCACCGTCTCGTGAATGCGGCGCTTGACGTCCTGCACCGAATAGCCGGGAGCGACTTTAACCAGCACGTAAACGGTGTTCCCCTTGCTCAGGCGGGAAAGACTCACCGCGTTCTTGTAGGAAGTGAAGATGTAAGGGCTCTGAATGAACGACCGTGCCCCGCGCACAATGCCCGCCACCCGCACGCGGTGGTCGTTAATTTCCGTTTCCCCGCCAATAGGGATATTCCCAAGGCGGTTGGTCTCCGCTTCGTCATAAAAAATGGAGTTGAAATACTTCACGTCCTGAGGGTTTCCTTTCACGATGTTCCAGGGCGCGCCCACCATTGTTTCGGGATCAAAGCCCACCATCTGCACCGTTTCCTGGCTGCCACTGGGAGTCTTCCAATAACCGAAAGTCAGCATGTACTTGATTGCCCACATTACGCCCGGGACTTCCCGAACGTCGTACAGTTTTTTTTCGCTGAAGGGGCGGCCAAAATCAAAATTCTCCAAGCCGTGGGCGGTAACCCAGATGTCCGCTTCGGTGTGGTCGATGAGCACGCTGACGTTGGAGCGAAAAGCCAGGTAAACCCCCAGTTGCACCGTGATCAGCACCACGGCAAAGGAAATTCCGGCCAAGGCCACCGCGAAACGAATTTTGTCGTGAAAAAGGTTCTTGCGAGCAATTGAAACCATGGGCAATCCGTCTTTAAGAACGGAATTCTATCATGGGGGGAGTGGGCAGGGGTTAGTGGTTAGTGGGGGTTGGTTGTCAGTTGTCAGGTATCGGTTATGGTAAGATGTGATACATGTATTTCAGACAGGAGGGAATTCATGGCGATGTTGACGGTTAGGCTTCAGCCGGCGATGGAAAAGCGCCTCAGCCGGCTTGCCAAACGAACTGGCAGGCCTAAGGCCTATTATGCCAAGAAGGCCATTGGGGAATTCCTGGACGAACAGGAAGATTACCTGATCGCCGTCGCCCGGTTGGAGGAAAACCTGCCTTCGATTCCCTTGGCGGAGGTCGTCAAGCGGCTTGGCTTGGACCGTTAACTTCGAACCTCGTGCTCTCGGCGAACTTAAGAAACTGGGCCGAATCGCGCAGAATCGGGTTATCGCGTTTTTTCAGGCGCGCGTCTCCGGAGAGGGTAATCCGCGGCTCCAGGGAAAGCCGCTGGTGGGCGACAAGGTGGGTCTCTGGCGCTATCGCATCGGAAGCTACCGGGTGGTTTGCCGGATCGAAGATGAGAGTCAGACTGTTCTCGTTTTGCGCGTCGCGCATCGCAAAGATGTCTATCGGTAATCTGGGTAAACCTCAAAGGAAACGTCCGCGCTAAACTGCCGCCCAAAAGTTAAGCCTTAACAGTGAAGCATTTCTTCGTGAGGGTGACCCTCCGCGCGGAAATGTTCCAACGTGATCTCCGCACGGCCAGCGCCGCCGCCGACGGCCGGACGGCGCAACAACCGGCCGGCCGCTCAGTATTCGCGCGTGGTCACGATGCCCGGCTGCGGCACAGGATATCGGCCGTTGGCATCAGCCAGGAGTGGAGCCGGGGAATCCATGGTGAACTTGTCGATGTCCGGCGCCATTTCGTGCTCGCAGTTCAGCATCTGGTCAAAGGTGATTTCCTTGCCGGTGTTGGCGGCCATACGGCCCATGCTCGAGACGAGGCTCGCTTCGACCCCGCGTTTAACCTCGTTATAGGGTTTGTCGTCGCGGATGGCATCCACCAGGTCGTTCCATTCGTTCTGGTACGGATCTTTCTCCTCTGGGCTCACCTGCGATTCCCAAATCATGTGCTCGTCGGTCATTTGACCCTTGTAGATGCTGGAGGGCTGCCCGCAATCACCGTGTTTGGAAGCGATCGCCGATCCTTTGGTGCCGTGCAGGTAGCTCGAATAGATCTGCTCGCATCCGTTCATGCAGCGACCGTCGAAGAAAAACTTCGTGCCATCGGCATAGGTATATTCCACCGAATACGTATCGAAATTCTGATCCACGTAGGCGACGCCTTCGGGACTCAGCTTGTAATGGCGGCCGCCCAGCGCCTGTGCCTTGACCGGCCACTCGTTTTTCATCCATCCGAGATGATCGACGACGTGAATATAAAAGTCGTTGAAGCAGCCGCCGCTGGCCCAGATGAAGCTGTGGAAGCGCTGCACCTGGTAGAGCAGGTCGCTGATCCCGGGAGGTTTGGGAAGCGAGAGGAAATATCCGCCCGGCCCATGCATCCGGTAACCCCGCTGGAGGATAATCTGGCCGATCTTGCCGTCATGGACGCGCTTGGCCAGTTCCTGGAGCGCCCGGCTGTGACGCGACATCAATCCCACCCCCACCTTGAGGTTCTTGGCGGAGGCGTCCTGCGCGAGGCTGAACGTGCGTTTGCTGGTTGGGCCGTCGGCGGTGACCGGCTTCTCCATGAAGACGTTCAGGCCCTTCTGGATGGCGTAGGTGAAATGCACCCAGCGAAACGCCGGGGGCGTGGCGAAAATGGCAACGTCACCCGGCTTCAAACAATCCATCGCTCGCTTATAAGCGTCGAAGCCGATGAACTGGCGATCCGCCGGCACGTCCACCTGGCTCGAGAACTTCTGCTGCAAATTGGTCAGGTCTTTCGCCAGCCGCTCCGGGAAAATGTCGGCCATGGCAACCAGCTTGGTAGGGCCGCGCTTGACGGATAACGCGTTCGCCGCCGCGCCGCCGCCGCGTCCGCCGCAGCCGATCAGGGCCACCTGGATCAGGTCGGAACCCGCAGCGTGGACGCGGGGAATGGCCACGTTGGCCAAAGCCGAAACCGCAGCCAATTTGCCGGCGGTTTCAATAAATTTACGGCGGGTAGTCGAGGTTTGATTGGAAAAGTCCATGGTTTTGTAGGCCCTCCGAAATCTGTCGTTGCCTTCTCGCGGGCAGGCAGAAGAAATCCCTGTCGCGCGCGGTACACGATTCTAGCGTGAGTTACCTCGCCGTCAAGGATAATCTTGCCCGGCCGCATAGCGCGCAGCGCGGACTTGCGGTCAGTTGACGGGAAGTCGCCAAACGTAGAGGTTGTCCGCGTGGGCGACCGTCAAGGAGTTGAGCGACATGGCTCTACCCTACGGACGTTACTCGCGATCAATCCAGCGAGTGCTGTGCCAGCACAAACTTCCTCAGAGCAGACTTCGGTTAATGATGTCCACCACCGCCGCCGCGAGATCCGCCGCCCGATGGCTGCTGTTTTTGTTGCATCTGGTGCGTCTGCTGCGTGTGTGTTTGCTGCAAACGCTGCGTCTGTTGCTGGTGTTGCTGCTCCACCTGCTGCGTTCTTTCGGGAGTAGCCTTCACTCTCGCCAACTGCTGATGGTCATTTTCCTGCTTCTGCTGGAGTTTCTGCCGATCCTGGGTCTGCCTTGCGACGAGCTGATCCTGTTGCTTCTGGTATCTCTGGTCCACCTTCGGATTCCCCGTGTTAGGCGCAGCGGGGCGTTCGACGGGCGGCAGCTCCTTCGGATGAGCTGCAATATTGGCGCGAGGAGTCGCCGCAACTGCCGGCGTGCCGTGGTTCGCAGAATACTTTTGCTGGGGGTTATTGCGGGCGGCCCACGTATGTTGAGTCTGAACGGCCGCCGGCCCCATATGCCTCTCACGAGCAGCAGATTCTTCTTGAGCGGAGGCGCGCGCGCTGATTCCGCCGTTACCGCCATTGAAGCTGACGCGGTCCCTCTCGCCCTCGTTCACCCGGGTGTTGTAAACGTTGTGGAAGTTACGCACGTCCACGCGGTTATACGACGTGTTGTAGAAAAAATGCCCGTTATCCCAGCGTCCACCTTCATAGCCATGACCGAAGTAGCCGAAGCCATAGTTGATCCCACCATAGAAGCCTACGGACGTGCCCCAGTAGCCTTCATTGAAGAAATACCCGCCGTCACCCCAACCCCAATAGCCCGGAGTCCAGAGGTAACCGACTTCCGGGGGCTCCACCCATGTGCCCGGCACCCAATAGTACTCGTTGCCGTCCCAAGCCCAGTATCCCGGCGTCCAGATATAGCCGTCACCCGGGCAGTCCGGTTGCGCATAATCGGGCAGCGGCGGCGGAGCTATGCCCACCCTCACGCCCACGGAGATTTGCGCGGAACAAGGTACCGATATCGCCAGGAACACTGCGAATACGAAAAACAGCGGCAGTATTACACGAATCATCTTTGTTGTTAGCATTTTGGCTTACCTCCTGAGGTTTTTGTTACCGTGCCATTCATGCACGGGTATGCAGGGACTGCACGCCGGACATGCGAATCCCAGGTGTCCAGATCGTCAAGCATCCAGTTAGCCAGCAACTCCATTTTGATTCCGAGGCAACTGAAGATCACTGAGAATCAGAGTCCGCGGCTACAGTAATTGAGTTGAGAATAGGGTGTCTGTATAAAAGAGAACAGGTCGACTCGTGTGCGTATTAGGCCGGAATTTGCGATTTGGGCCTGTGGCACGCACCTCGTCACCAAGTGTTTACCCGCGAATCCGCAACAGCAATCTGAAGGTCTGGGTGAGCGACGCGCTCGGAAACCACGCGGAGTCGGAGACCGCCGCTCCAACCGGGCGCGGAGATGTGTGTGCAGCGCATTACTCCGGGGTTCCAGACGCAACAAACGTCCACATGTTTATTAATATTCACGACTAAAAGGCCGCGGAGTATTCCCACTCCAAGCGGGATAACTCCGCGATGCTGGCCACGGGGTGTGGAGCATTTTTTCCGTGTGGGCGACCCTCCGTACAGAACTGTTGCAACGTGATCTCGGAACGGGAAACGCCGCCGTGCGCCCTTGGCCGTCATACGTCCAAGTGGCGCTCAAGAGACGCGAAGACGACTTTTCATTCCCAATCCATTCTGTGTGGGCCCGGCGCCCATGATGCGTGCAGCCCTTGGGGAAATCTTGGCCTGCTGCCGGGACGGCTTCCCGTTTGGTCCAGCACGGAGAGGTTTTGCTGGCGATACCGGTTCCGCGAAGGCTCACCGCTGGTTGAACTCTTCCCGTTAGGCCCTCGTTGACTTGGCCCTTAACACGCCGTAAGATTCCCACCGAAGGCGGGACCCTCGTCATGATTGGCAAGACCATTTCCCACTACCGCGTGCTCAAAAAGCTCGGCAGCGGAGGTATGGGCGTAGTCTACAGGGCCGAGGACACTAAGCTTGGCGGGCCAGTGGCCCTCAAGTTCCTGTCGGAAGGGTTGGCGAAAGACCCTGGGGCCCTGGGGCGGTTCACCCGCGAGGCGCGGGCCGCCCGTGCCCTGAATCACCCCAACATCTGCGTCATTTACGATATCGACCAGCACGAAGGCCAGCCCTTCATCGCCATGGAGTATCTGGAGGGGCAGACCCTCCAGCAACACATCACGGGCAAGCCCTTGGGAATCGAAGCAGTGCTGGACTTGGGCATTCAGATTTCGGATGCCCTGGACGCTGCGCACTCCAAAGGAATCACCCACCGCGACATCAAGCCTGCCAACATCTTCGTGACCAGCCGGGGTCAAGCCAAGATCCTCGATTTTGGACTTGCCAAATTAACCACCCGACCCACCGTGGCAGTAGCTATAGATGCATCTGCGCCCACAATGTCGGCATCCGAGGAGCACCTGACCCGTCCGGGAGCAGCGATGGGGACGGTGGCTTATATGTCTCCCGAGCAGGCGCGCGGTGAAGAATTGGACGCGCGCACGGACTTGTTCTCCTTTGGAGTGGTTCTTTATCAAATGGCCACCGGAACGTTGCCCTTCAAGGGAAATACTTCCGCAGCCATTTTCGGCGCGATTTTGCACGAAAGCCCGGTCTCTGTGCTTACCCTGAATCCGGAACTTCCCGCCGAACTGGATCACATCATTGTCAAGGCTCTTGAGAAAGACCGAGACGCGCGCTGCCAGTCGGCATCGGATCTTCGGGCCGATTTAAAGCGTCTGAGGCGCGACACCAGTTCGGGCCGCACAGCGGCAGCGGCGGTGCCGGCCAAGAATCATCGCCGGCTCTGGTTGCTCGCAGGTGCAATGGTGATCACCTCCCTTGCGGTCGCTGCCTGGCTGTGGTTCCGCCCGTCAAGGCCCGTCCTGGTATCGCCTTCGGAATACGTCCAGATCACGAACTTGCCAGACTCTGTCAGCCAGCCCGCACTCTCCCCAGACGGACGGATGTTGACGTTCATTCGCGGACCCGACACGTTTGCTGCGCCCGGCCAAGTCTATGTGAAGATGCTGCCCGGTGGTGACCCGGTGCAGTTAACGAGGGATGACTCTCCGAAAATGAGCCCGGTGTTTTCCCCGGACGGCGCCCAAATCGCGTACACCTCCATAGCTGCCGAGAACCAATGGGACACATGGACAGTGCCGGTCATCAACGGCCAACCGCGCCTCTGGCTGCCCAACGCCTCCGGGTTGGTTTGGTTGGAAAAAGACAAGATTCTGTTTTCCGAGATCAAAAACAACGACATCCACATGGCCATTGTAACTTCTGGCGAGAGCCGGGCGGGCGAGCGCGATGTTTATGTGCCGCCCAGTGATCGTGGCATGGCGCATCGGTCATATCCCTCGCCCGATGGCAAGTGGGCGCTGGTGGTGGAAATGGATCGCGCCAAGTGGCTTCCCTGCCGGTTGGTGCCGATGGATGGAGGTTCGCCCGGCAGGCAGGTGGGCCCCCTGAAAGCCGGGTGCACCTCAGCAGCATGGGCGCCCAATGGGAAATGGATGTACCTGAACTCCAGTGCCGGTGGAACCTTCCATATTTGGCGGCAGCATTTCCCCGAGGGTCAGCCACAGCAAATCACCTCGGGACCCGCCGATGAGCAAGGCATTGCCATGGCGTCGGACGGTCGCTCCTTCATCACCGCCGTGGGGCTCTGGCAAAGTTCAGTTTGGGTGCACGATTCCAGCGGCGAGCGGCAAGTCTCGCTCGAAGGGTATAGTTACGACCCGAAATTTACGCCAGATGGCAAGAAGCTTTGTTATCGAATTCTCAAGGGTGCCCTGCCGATATCTGACCCGAGCGAGTTGCGGGTGGTGGATTTGGATTCCGGCCGCAACGAATCGCTGCTCCCTGGCTTTCCGGTCGTGGGGGGCCCTGGAATGCCCTACGACATCTCCCCGGACGGCCAGGTGGTGGTGGCGACGGTGCTGGACCGTGATGGCAAGCACCGGCTGTGGCTCGCTCCGCTCGACAAGCACTCACCGCCCCGCGAAATTCCCAATGTGGATGGTCAGCAACCCAGGTTTGGTCCGAGCGGAGAGATCTTCTTTCGTGCCTTTGAAGGAACCTCCGCCTTCGTATATCGCGTACGGGAGGACGGAACGGGGTTGCGGAGGGCATTCGAGCATCCTGTAGCGGCACTTAACGACGTTTCGCCGGATCTCCAGTGGCTGGCGATCGAGATTCCAGGGAAAGAGGGGACGAGCGTTGCGGCTTTCCCGCTTCGGGGTGGGCCCCCGATTTCCATCTACAGCAAAGTCCCCGGCGAGGTCCATGCCTATTGGTCCCCGGACGGGCGTCAATTTTTCATCTCGGTCCCAACTTCTTTAATGATGGCTGCCGGACGGACGTATGCTTTGCCCTTGTCCCCTGGGAAGGTATTCCCGCAGATTCCACCGGGTGGATTCCAGTCGGTAGCGGAACTCGCCAACCTGCCGGGAGTGCGGGTGATCCAGTCCTTCGACGTGGCGCCCGGCCCCGGGTCTGGTGTGTATGCGTTCGCGCTGGGGAGCGAGCAGCGCAATCTGTATCGTGTCCCCCTGCCGTGAAGTCACGATTCCCCCTCGGACACAGAGGCGTCCATATTCCCTTAGACCCTATCGCTCAACTGCCTCGCGCGTCCAAAACTTCCTGTGCCGCATGAATTTCCCGTTGTAAGGTTGCTCCCAGCATTTGGCGTCTCCGTTTCCTCCACGAGCCTCTGATGCGATTCCGTTTCGTACGTTCACAGTTGCGGGATCGACTGGCATTCATGACAACAAGGGAGAACAGCCCTTCTGAGCAGCCAAGCCGGATTGTGCCTGTGAAACGTCCTTTGCTAATACCCAAGCGGAGCGCCCTCTGTGACCGTTGCGAAATCCCCTTCCCACAATTTTGTTTCCGGTCCACGCCAAGCCGCCCAGACTTTCAGCTTCGCGGTGGCGCAAATTCCAAGCGATCCACTTGGCTGGTTTGTCGCTAGCCTTGATCGGAAATGCCTCGGCCCGAGCGCGTGACTTTTGGGGCCGGCACGATGGTGACGGGCCGGGGCATTTTCGATAAGGAGACTAGAAGGAAGCCGCTGGCGCGCA
>JBEKNU010000076.1:0-27680 GCA_049522495.1 Terriglobia bacterium | reverse complement strand
TATCCAATTGGCAGCGAAAAGCCGCGGACCTAAAGAGCAGGTCCGCGCTACTCCTGCTTATGTGCTGCCTCGCCGGCACCGTGCAGGCGCAAACGCTCGCCCCCACAACCGCGAGCCCCTACGTCCAGCAATTCGAGTCGAGCTATCGCGAGGTGCGAAGCCTGCGGGCCGAGTTCACACAGACGTACACTCTGGGGGGGACGTCGCCGCGCATCGAGGTGGGGCGCGTCAGCTTCGCCCGTGGAGGCCTGATGCGCTGGGACTATCAGCGGCCCACGGAAAAGCTCTTTGTCTCTGACGGCAAGCACGTGTCCCTCTATATTCCCGATGAGCACCAACTCACGCGCTCGGACATGAAATCGAGTGAAGATTTTCGCGTGCCGTTTGAGCTCCTACTGACCAGGCTGAATTTGCGCAAAGTCTTTGCGCGGGTGGAGATGGCCGACGCGGCGCTGGACCACGACCCCGCCGATCACGTGCTGCACGCTTTTCCCAAGAAGGAGTTCGCCGAGGATTACACCGACGTCTTGATTGAATTAGATCCGCAGTTTGATATGCGCAGGCTGGTGGTGAACTACGCCGACCACAGCCGGATGGAATTTCGATTCGACCACGTGGAGCGGAACCCGTCCCTGCCGCGTTCCTTCTTCCAATTCCAAGCACCCGCCGGGACAGAAATTATCGAACAACATTGAAGCACACGTAGCGCAGACCTCCGCCTTTGAGGTCTGCGGCTCTTACCGACTCGCGCTCTCGAACCGGAGGGCAGGTGTGCGTTTTTAAGACATGCGCCGGATTGCGCAGAGCGCAGCTCTGCGGTTTATCGCGGGGGATGGACGCCAATCGCAGAGCTGCGCTCTGCGCAATCCAAATTTAGCGAGGCAAATTAGTGGTGGTCGGTCAATCGGGATTTGCGGATATTGCCAGGTAAGAGCCGCGGACCCCAAAAAAGGGGGTCCGCGCTACGCCGTCAGCACATATCGCTCAATGGCGCTCGCCACGCCGCTGTCGTCGCAGGCAGACGTCACTGCCCATCCCGGCCGGTGAAGTCCGTCGATGTGATTTCCCATCACCACCGGCAGGCCCGCGAACTCCAGCATTTCGAGGTCATTGAAGTTGTCACCGAGGGCCATGACGTCGCTGGCGGGAATGGCACACTGTGCGGCCCAGAACTTCAGCGCCTGCCCTTTGGTACACGAGCGGTTCATGATGTCGAAGAGGGCAAGATTGCGGTCCGGGTACTTTGTCCAAGTGAGTTGGACACACGGGCCGGCGGCGGACTCGCGAAGCAGCGTCTCCGCGCCCTCGATGCTCGCCGGCGGGCCGCCGATCATGACCTGCACGGGGTCGGACTTAACCGCGGCCTTCAGGTCCGGGACCGGCAGCAGGTGATCCAAACTGGTCTTGAGGTACCAGCCGAGCGGGCCCTCGGGGATAGCGCAGTCCTCCATGGTCACCTGCCCGCGCCCGGGCAGATCGAAAATAACGACGGTATAGGGCCGGTACTCTGGAACGGTTTCCATCACTTGCAGGGCAACGTCGCGGGGCAGAAAATTCCGGTAGGCGACCTCGCCCGTCGAGGTGCGGACCAGCGCGCCGTTGGAGGTGATGGTGGTGACCGGGAAGGGAATTTTCGCCACGTAGGGCGCCGCCGCGCGGGGCCGCCGCCCCGTCACCACGACCACCTGAATTCCCCGTTCCGACGCGGCCGCCAGAGCTTGCAGGTCCCTCTCCGAAATTTCCCATCGACTGTTGACGAGCGTGCCGTCAAGGTCCAGGGCAATGAGGCGAATGGGCATGCAGGGCAAATGTTAAAGGGTAAAGGGTAAAGGGTAAAGGGAAAAGGATGAAGGGTAAAGGTTAAAGGGTAAAAGATAAAGGGTGAAGGGTAAAGGATGAAGGGTAAAGGATGAAGGGTAAAGGTTAAAGGGTAAAAGATAAAGGGTGAAGGCTAAAGGGTAAAGGCTAAAGGATAAAGGGTAAAGGATAAAAGCAGGGCCAGCCTTTGTGTCTGCACGTGCTGACCAAAAGTTCTGCGCGCCAACACCGGCCTTCGAACTTCTACTTTGCCCTTCACCCTTTAACCTTTACCCTTCACCCTTTAACCTTCACCCTTCACCCTTTAACCTTTATCCTTCACCCTTTACCCTTCACCCTTTAACCTTCACCCTTTAACCTTCACCCTTCACCCTTTAACCTTTATCCTTCACCCTTTACCCTTCACCCTTTAACCTTCACCCTTCACCCTTTAACCTTTATCCTTCACCCTTTACCCTTCACCCTTTAACCTTTAACCTTTACCCTTCATCCTTTTCCCTTCACCCTTTATCTTTTACCCTTTAGCCTTCACCCTTCATCCTTTACCCTTCACCCTTTATCTTTTACCCTTTAACCTTTACCCTTCATTCTTTGCCCTTTACCCTTTAACCTTTATCCTTCTTCCTCCTAACTGCTAGCTTCTGCTAGACTCGATTGCCATGTCCTACCTGACCCATCTGGAATGTCCGCGCTGCGCCAAGAAGTATCCGGCAGGCCAAATCCATAACCTCTGCACGTGCGGTTCGACTCTCTTTGCGCGTTATGATTTGCGGCAGGCGTCAAGCAAGCTTGAACCCCAGACGCTGAAGTCTCGCGCCCCGGATTTGTGGCGATACCGCGAGGTTCTGCCGGTTTCGAGCGATTCGTCGATCATATCCCTGGGCGAAGGCTTTACGCCGCTCCTGCACGCGCGCCGTCTGGGCGATCGGCTCGGCCTGCCCAATCTCTATTTGAAAGACGAGTCGCAGAATCCCACCGGATCCTTCAAGGCGCGCGGCATGGCCGTGGCGGTGAGCATGGCTCATGAGTTGGGAATCGGCAGGCTGGCGGTTCCTTCCGCGGGAAATGCCGGCGGCGCTTTGGCGGCCTATGCCGCGAAGGCGGGAATGGAGGCTGCGATTTTCATGCCGGAAGGGACGCCCCTGGCGAATCGCCTGGAATGCACACTGCACGGCGCCAAGACGACCCTGGTTCCCGGCAGCATTAAAGACTGTGGCCGCGTGATGCGCGAGAGCCTGCAAGGGGAGAACTGGTTCGACGTCTCGACGTTGCGCGAGCCCTATCGTGTCGAGGGCAAGAAGACCATGGCTTACGAGGTCTACGAGCAACTGGGCGGCCGCTTGCCTGACGCCATGATTTATCCCGCCGGCGGTGGCACCGGCCTGATCGGCATGTGGAAGGCGTTTGACGAGATGCAGGAATTGGGATGGATTGCGGAGCGCCGCCCGCGCATGTTCGCCGTGCAAGCGCAGGCCTGCGCACCCATGGTGCGGGCCTATGCCGAGGGAACCGAACGCGCGGAAGAGTGGAAGGATCCGGTAACCCTGGCTTCCGGCTTGCGTGTGCCCTCGGCCATTGGTGATTTCTTGATCCTGCAAGCCGTGCGCAAGAGTCGAGGCGCGGCGCTGGCGGTTTCCGATGCCGACATGCTGACGGCCGTCCGCGAGATCGCCCAGACGGAAGGCTTGATCACCTCACCGGAAGGCGGAGCCACCCTGGCAGGCCTGCGGAAATTGTTGTTCGATGGTTTTTTGGGCGGGCATGAATCCATCGTGCTTTTCCTCACCGCCACCGGGTACAAGTATTTGGAGGTGTTGGAGCAATTGACTTAAGGGAGATTTTTCAACCGTGTCGGGAAGGGCGGGGTTTCAGCCCCGCCGCAGACGCGGCTATCAATGATCTGTCTGTCCCGTGCCCTGCGCAGCTTGCAGCCGCAAGCTGCGCAGGGCATGGGACGCGTGAATGATAAAAAGGCCTTGTAACGGCGGGGCGAAAGCCGCGCCCTTCTAAACCCCTGGCCAGAAATCCCGTTCAATGCTTGCGGAACTCTCATGGCACACACCGAACGGCTCTATTACACCAACTGTTACCTAAAGGAATTCAGCGCGCGCGTAATTCGTGCCGATTCTGATCCGCGCGGGACGCGCGTCTACCTTGACCGCACGGCATTTTATCCGGAGTCGGGCGGGCAACCCTCCGACCGCGGCACGCTGGCGGGAATGCCGGTGATTGACGTGATCGATGAGGGAGGCGAAATCGCCCACCTTCTCGCGGATGAGCCCGCCTATAAGCCGGTCCAGGGCAGCATCGACTGGGAACGCCGCTTTGACCACATGCAGCAGCACACGGGGCAGCACATTCTATCGGCGGCGTTTGAACGGGTGGGGAGTAACAAGACGGTGTCGTTTCATTTGGGCACGGAGAGTGCGACCATCGATCTCGATTCCGACCGCGTCGGCACCCAGCAAATCGAAACAGCGGAAGAGCTGGCGAATCGTGTGGTCTTTGAAAACCGGCCCGTGCAGATTTCCTTTCGGCCCGCCACCGAAGCCGGGCAACTCGAGTTGCGCAAACCCACTTTTCGCGAAGGCGACATCCGGCTGGTGGAGGTTGAGGAATTTGATCTTTCCGCCTGCGGAGGCACCCACGTCAGCCGGACCGGCGGCGTGGGGATTATCTGCGTTCGCAAGGTTGAGCGCGCCAAAGGCCTGATGCGAGTTGAATTCGTGTGTGGCGGCCGGGCGTGGCGCCGGGCCCGGCAGGATTTTGCCACCCTGAGCGAGGCGGCGCGATTGTTCTCCACGGGACTCGAAAACGTGCCGGAGATGATCGCCAAACAAGCCCAGGAGTTGCGCGAGGCGGGGAAATCCCAGCAGAAACTGGTGGAAGAATTGGCGGAAAAGGAAGCCGCACAGTTGTGGCAGCAAGCCCCGGAGAAAGGTGGAGTGCGCGTAGTTCGGCGCCTGCTTGAAGCCCCGGGAGGGAAGAAGGCAAAGTTGATTGCGCACGCGGTGGGAAAGCAAGCCGGCGCCATCGCCCTGATCGGGGTTAAGGGAATGCCCACCGGTCTCTTCTTTGCGCAGACGCCGGGCGGGAAGGCCAACCTGTTTGAGGTGATGAAACAGGCCTTGGCGAAATTCGGAGGCAAGGGCGGCGGAGCCCCGGATTTCGCGCAGGGCGGCGGGCTGCCGGAGGATCAATTGGAAGCAGCCTTGGCTTTTGCCGAGAGCCTGTTGGCATGAAGCTTGGCGGCGGTTTGCCCGCCGTGTTATATTTCCAAGGTCACTGACCGCGTGGGCGCGTAGCTCAGTTGGGAGAGCGCGGCGTTCGCAACGCTGAGGTCGAGGGTTCGAATCCCTTCGCGTCCACCAAAAACTCCCGTTTACTTGACAATCGTTTATAATTATTGAATAGGCGCCGCGGGAGTTCAGTTCCGCTGCGCATCGCTTTCGGCAGGTTTAGAAGGCTTCCGATGCAATGTCCTAAATGCAAGACGGAGAATTCCGAAACAGTCACCTATTGCGTGCGGTGCCATGCGCCGCTGAAATACACCTGCCCTTCCTGCAAGCACGTGCAATTTACGGGTGGGAAGTGCGAGAAGTGCGGCGTGGATTTTGCCAAATACGCGGCGATGCTGGTCTTCCAAGCCAAGGACACTGCTCAGGCGGCGCGCACCAAAGTCAAGGGGCGCGCCGCCATTTTGAAACAGATTGTCCTTCTCCCCATTACCGGCGGGTTTTCTCTGATCAATTATTTTGTCAAAAGGGCGCGGGGCGAGTAGCGCTCGCTTGCCGCGGAAGTAGCACGGGCGTCCTGCCCGTGTGAAGGCATGGCCAGGATGGCCATGCTACGTGGAATCACGTGGAATCCTACCGCGACGTCTTTTCGGCAACGTAGTGCTTGGCTTTGGCCAGAAGTTCCTTGGCCTGTGGAATGGTCTCCAGGCCTTTCAGCACTAAGGGGTCGGTGCCCATACTGATTCTGTGGGCTTCATTCTCGCCATAGACAAATCTCACCAATTCGATTTTGATATGGCTTTTGATGAAGTCAAGATTGGCTGTCATGTTCAGGTCAGAGAAGGGGATCTTCTCTTTCGCCAGGAACTGTTTGAACTCATCCAGCACGGCGTCCGTCACTTCGAAGTCCTTGGGAATGGTCTTGTGGACTCCCAGGTAGTATTTGCCGAAGTTGAAGAAGGCGCCGTGCTGCAGCAGCGTTTCCTGCGGCCGGGTCATCTTGGGATCGGGCACGTCGATGTCGGGCGTGATTCCTCCGCCGCCAAAAACTTCGCGCCCGCCGTCGGTCAGCCGGACCTCGGCATGCTCGGGTTTGGTGAGCTCGGGGTGATAGTAGTAATCGTAAAGAGACACCTTCTCATAGTCGCGCTGGATCAGGCGTCCGCTGGGCGTGTAATAGTGCGCCGTGGTCAGGGCCAGGCCGGTGTGTTCGCTCAACTGATACACCGTTTGGACCAGGCCTTTGCCGAAGCTGGGCTCGCCGATCACCAACGCGCGGTCATGATCCTGGAGGGCGCCGGTGACGATTTCCGCCGCGCTCGCCGTCAGGCGGTTGATGAGCACCACAATGGGATATTCATTGCCATCGTCACCGCGGGTGGCGTAATAACGCCTCTCCTGGGAATGCCTTCCCGAGTGGTAAACAATCAACTGGCTCTTTTCCAGGAAGTGATCGGAAACCTCCACGGCTTCCGGCAATAGGCCGCCGGGGTTATTGCGGAGATCGAGAACCAAGCCTTGCAAGGTGTTTTCATTGAGCTTGCGTAGCGCCTCGCTGAGCCCGTCGTTGGTGTTCTCGTCGAATTTGCTGATGTGGATATAAGCGATGTTGGGCCGCAGCATGAAGGCATCATCCACGCTTTGGGGGAGGATTTCATCGCGGGTGATGTCGATCTCCAAGGGCTGGTCGTAGCCTTCGCGAAGGAAGGTGACGTGAACCTGCGTGCCCTTGGGGCCCTTGAGCATTCTGGCCACATCGTCGGTGTTCAATCCCTCGGTAGGTTTGCCATCGACTTTTGCCACGATGTCATCCGGGCGCACGCCGGCGCGAAAGGCCGGAGATCCTGGAATCGGCGAGTCCACATAGGTGATGAGCTTGCCCATCTTGCCGGGACGGGCGACGATTTTCATGCCCACGCCGTAGTACTTCGCCTCCTGGTCTTCACGGAGCCGTTCGAACGAGCGCGGGTCGAAGAAATTGGAGTGCGGGTCCAGGGTTCGCAGCGCGGAGGGAATGGCGCCGGTATTGCCATTGGACGCGCTATTGGGAAACTCTCCAAAAATGGTCTGGTCCGGATTGACGGGGTCGGCGTAGTTCGCCTCGACGATACCGTACACGCGGGTGAAGGCATTCAAGCTGGCCTTGACGTCCGAGTCGTCGCTCCCGGTGGTGGCCTCAACCTGGCGTCCGTACACTCCTCCCAGGAGCGCACACAGGAGTACTGTAGACAAAATAAACCAAACGACCCGGCGTGCTTGTTTCATGAATTTGCAGCTCCTCACCCTGCGATCTGAGTATAACATAGGGTCCGGTCAAAATGTGCCCTTTACAGCCCTGGTGATTGGATGCAGCCTGGAGGCCTAAGGTTCGATGCCCGTCAATTGCCGATTGAAGCTGATTGTGGCGTCGATCTCCGATCGACGATCCGGCGGTCGGAGACCGCCGGTACAACAAACGGCGCCACTCCCAGATTGCGGTTCACCTTGACAACACCCCGGGGTTTGCCTATTATCCCAATGGAGGCGCACATTGTTTGGCGGAAGTTTTTTCGAGATCGGGTTCTTCCTGTTTATTGTCTACCTCCTATTCGGACCCAAGAAGTTACCAGAGATCGCTCGTACCTTGGGCAAGGGTATGGGAGAGTTGCGCCGCGCGTCAAACGAACTAAAGAATTCACTGGAAGAGGAAATCAAGAATTTGGACCGCTTGCCCGAGAGCGGCCCCGATACGACCTCCACCTATGGGCATCACGATCCAGAACCCACCCCCGAAGAACCCGAATCCCGATCCTGAGGAAGTGGAACTGAGCGGCAAGCAGATGTCGTTCCTCGAGCATCTCGAGGAACTCAGGGTCAGGTTGCTGCGCAGCATCTACTCTATTATCATCGCCACCGGCATTTGCTTTTGGAAACGCGATGCCATTTACGCATACATGGCAAAGCCGCTCTACGATACGCTGCGCGCGCTGCACTTGCCGGTGAATGTCTACTATACCAATCCCGTTGATCCCTTCAACCTTTACATCAAACTTTCCATCATGGGCGGGATTTTTCTCGCTTCCCCCTTCATTTTATTTCAGCTTTGGCTTTTTATTTCGCCCGGGCTTTACCGCAACGAAAAGAAATACATTTGGCCATTTGTCCTCCTGACCAGCAGCTTGTTCTTGTCTGGCGGCTTTTTCGCTTACAAGCTGGCTTTGCCCAAAGTGTTTCATTTCCTGTTGGAATTTGCCTCGCAATTCACTCCCATTGTGACCATTAACGAATACTGGGACCTGGCGATTTCTCTGGTGGTTTCGGTGGGCGTGGTGTTTGAGTTGCCCGTAGTAATTCTGCTTCTCTCCATCTTTGGCATTGTCACGCCCAAGTTCCTTTTGAAGAACTTTCGTTATGCGGTCCTGTTAACGGCGGTCATTGCTCTGGGCATTGTCCCGAGCAATGACATGGCGAGCATCTTCGTGGTTTGGATTCCGCTGGTCGGACTTTACTTCTTGAGCATCGGGCTCTCCTGGCTCGTTTACCTGAGGAAAAACCGGAAGAAGAAAGATGCCGATGCCTAAACGTCCACGAAATTGGATGGGGCTGGGGGCATGCGGCCTTCTGCTGCTTCTGGCTGTTCCGTATTGGCTGGGCGCCGCGGGACCGGCGGATACCTTTGACGGCGGGCGAGCTTTTGCGGATTTGAAGCGTCTGGTGGCTTTCGGGCCGCGTCCGTCGGGTTCGCCTGCATTGGCGGAGGCGCGGCGCTGGATGATTGCCCAGTTCAAGGATGCGGGCGCACAAGTTGAAGAGGATAATTTCACCGCCTCGACCCCGGCGGGCCAAATCCCCATGACCAACCTCATCGCCAAGTTCCCGGGCACGGAATCCAAAGTGCTCATGGTAACGGGCCATTACGACACGAAGCGGGAAGAAGGCTTCCGTTTTGTCGGCGCCAATGACGGAGCGTCAAGCGCCGCGCTGCTCCTGGAACTGGCGCGCGTCTTGAAGGGCCGCAAGCATGAGTTGACCTACAGTCTGGTTTTCTTCGACGGGGAAGAAGCGGTGCGAGAGCAGTGGATGGATGACGACAATACCTATGGCAGCCGGCATTTGGTCCAGAAGCTCGCTTCCGAGGGCGAGTTGGGGCGCATCCAGGCGATGATCCTGGTGGATATGATTGGTGATTCCGACCTGGCGATCAAACGCGATAAAAATTCCACGCCATGGTTGACAGACGCAGTGGTCGCCGCCGCCCACCGCCTGGGGTACGCGAGATATTTCCAGGATTCCCAAACGGCTGTTCAAGACGACCACATTCCTTTTGTGAATGCCGGAGTGGCCTCCGTGGATCTGATCGATCTCGATTACGGTCCCGACAACAGCTATTGGCACACGGCTCAAGATACGGTGGAACATTGCAGCCCCCGAAGTTTAACGATTGTCGGCCGCGTGGTTCTTGCCGCTCTCGCCGACCTTGATAAATCCCCACACACCAAGTAGTTCGTAGCGCAGTGCGGCCTCTGGCCGCAACCAAACCGCACCCTGGGGGGCGTTGTCACCTGACCGGCCCCTGCCTGACCGGATTGCGCAGAGCGCAGCTCTGCGATTTAGCGCGTGATGAACGCGAATCGCAGAGCTGCGCTCTGCGCAATCCAGCTTGTTTTGGTATTGTATTGATGTTGCAAATTGATCGCGCATGAACAGCCTTTGGCCGTGGATCATCTTCATTGTTCTTGTGCTGGCCCTCCTGGCGCTGGATCTGGGAGTCTTCAATCGCCACCCGCACCCCCTGCGATTCCGCGAAGCGGCGGGCTGGAGCGCCTTCTGGGTGGCGCTGTCGTTGGCCTTCAATGTGGGGATTTATTGGCGATATGGCGCGGATGCGGCGCTTCAATTTCTTACGACCTACCTCCTTGAAAATTCTCTTTCCGCCGACAACGTTTTCCTTTTTGCGGTAATCTTCGCCGCCATGGGAGTGGCCGCGGAGCACCAGCACCGCGTGCTTTTTTGGGGTGTGCTGGGCGCGCTGGTTTTGCGCGGCGCTTTCATCGGGGCGGGAGTCCAACTGGTCCGGCATTTTCATGCGGTTCTCTATTTGTTCGCTCTCTTCCTCCTTTTCATGGGAGTGCGGTTGTTGCGCGCGGGGGGTGGGAAATACGATCCTGCAAGCAGCAAGGTAATTCGCCTGGCCCGAAAATTGTTCCCGGTTTCCGAACGCTATGAGGGAGGGCGCTTTTTTACGCGGGGCGACGGCCGCCTCTCGGCAACGCCGCTGCTTTTGGTTCTGATCATGGTCGAGGTCGTCGACCTCACGTTTGCCCTGGATTCCATCCCCGCCGCCTTCGCGGTTACGCAAGATGCCTTTATCATCTTCACTTCCAACATCCTGGCGATTTTGGGATTGCGCTCGCTGTATTTTCTGTTGGTGCGGGCCATCTCGCGATTCCATTACCTGCGCGCCGGCGTGGCATTGATCCTGATGTTCATGGGGGCCACAATGCTGCTCGCCCCTTGGGTATACATTCCGACAGGAATTGCCCTGCTGGGTATTCTCTTGATTCTGGGAATTGGCATTCTGGTGTCGCTGCTGACCGAGGCGAAAAAATCGTAGCGCGGACCCCCGGTTTTGGGGTCCGCGGTTCTTACTGAGGCTCACGCTCCTGATTTTGAGGGCGCTCTCAATAGGGAGATAGGTGGTATTCCGAGTGAAGAGCCGCGGACCTCAACGGCGGAGGTCCGCGCTACACTTTTTTATCACGCGAAGAAGATGGGGGAATTCTTGACGATGTACGAATGCCGGCTAGGCTTGGTGTCATTTTTCAGGGGAAAGTCGGAGCGATAGTGCGCGCCGCGGCTCTCCTCGCGCGCCAAAGCGCAGCGCGCAATCAGACTAGCCACGGTAAGGATATTGAAGGCTTCGTAGGCAAGGCGTGAAGGGGGAGAGGGCTCCGGCAGGGAGAGTTCCGCCAGGCGGTTGACGGCCTCGGAAAGGTGCTTGCCGTTGCGAATGATGGCGACCTTGTCCCACAGAATCGCGCGCGCCTCCTCCACCGCCCTCTGAGCATTGGTGAGCGCCGGCCGAGGCGCCGCCGCTGGGGAGCTTGGGGCGCGGGGACTCGGCGGGGGGGAAGGGACGCTTGCCGGCGAGTGCGGGTTCAGCATGGCCGCAGCCGCTCGCGCGCCAAAGACTAATCCTTCCAGCAGGGAATTACTGGCCAAGCGGTTGGCGCCGTGGACACCCGTGGAGGCGACTTCACCGGCGGCGAAAAGCCCCGGGAGCGAAGTGGCGCCGTGCAGGTCCGTCGCCACGCCGCCCATCGAGTAGTGGGCGGCGGGGCGAATCGGCACAAGGTCGGCGGTGATATCGATGTTGTATTTCAGGCAGGTGGAGAAAATCCGCGGGAAGCGTTTCTTGACATGCTCGGGGTCCATGCTCGTGAGGTCCAGGTAGATAAACTCGGCGCGCGTCTTTTGCATTTCCAGAGTGATGGCGCGCGCCACCACGTCGCGCGGCGCCAGTTCGGCGGCCTCGTGATAGCGCGGCATGAAGCGCTCCAGCAGGAGGTTCCGCAAGTAAGCCCCCTCGCCCCGTAGCGCTTCCGAAAGCAGAAAGCGGGGCGCGCCCTTCACGAACAACGCGGTGGGGTGAAACTGCACAAACTCCAGGTCACTCAAAAGCGCGCCGGCGCGGTAAGCCATGGCCACCCCGTCGCCACAGGCCACCGAAGGGTTGGTGGTTTCCTTGTAGACCTGACCCAACCCGCCGGTGGCCAGCAGAACGGCTGCCGCCGGAATACTCTGGGGCGCAGAGCCGGGGGAGTCCAGGTAGTTCACCGCTCGCACCTTGCCATCTTCGCGCACCAGTTCGGTGGCAAAGGAGTGGGGAAGCAACTGGATGGTAGGAAGCGTCCGGGCCTTGGCCATCAGCGCCCGCAGGATTTCGCTGCCGGTGGAATCTCCATGGGCGTGGAGAACGCGCGAGCGGCTGTGGGCTCCTTCGCGGGTGAAAGCCAGCTTGGTGCCGTTGCGGTCGAAGCGCATGCCCCAGTCGATGAGTTGTTGGATTTGCGCCGGCCCTTCCTCCACCAGCACGCGCACCGCTTCTTCCCGGCAAAGGCCATCGCCGGCCATCAGCGTGTCGTGCCGGTGAAGCGTGACCTCGTCGTCCTCGCCGAGCGCCGCGGCAATGCCTCCCTGCGCGTACTCGGTGCTGGATTCATACAGGTTATCTTTGGTGAGGACAAGGACCCGGCCCCCCTGGGCCAAGTCAATGGCGGCCCGCATCCCGGCAATCCCCCCGCCGAGGACGACAAAGTCCACACCGCTGCCTTTGCGAGTCACCATGGATGGTTCCATAATAGCGAGGGCGTGTCGCCTCCGCAACCTCAACCGGTGGTGGTTAAGTCCGAATTTTCTTGTACCACAACCAATTTCGAAGACAGGAAATAAGTTCATATTTTAGCTACAAGTATCATAAATTGCTTGTAATCGAGATGCATTTAGCTTATCTTCACGAGGTTGCGCGCTCTTACATTCATTTCCCAACCCGAATTTGGCGTTTAAGTTGCTTCCGAGTGCTTTTATGGATACCCCGCCAGTCCCGGCAGTTTTGGCCCTCTTGCTATGCGATCAGGTAATAACGGACGCAGTTTCGCAGAAGAAGAGCCTAATAGGAGTATTCGAGAATATAAACGCCTTTGGATTCCCAGTTGCATTCAACATAGCTCTCTACGCAAAACTAGCGGATGCCCAAGGAAAGTATGACCTTAGAATCCGCGTAGTACGCCTAAGAGATGATTCGGTTCTACATAATTTCGAGATGAAGGGCACCCAGATTGCCAGCCAACTCCAACCATGGGATCTGGTAATTAATATGGTGGGGCTACAGCTCCCCGAGCCCGGGAAATATGAATTTCAACTCTATGCGAATGACGCATATTTGAGCCGGATTACAATGCAGGCCGTTAAGATTAACCAACCAGGAGGAACCGCATGGCCACCGCACCAATCCCCCCTGAAGCAATAATTTCCGCGCCTGGAACAAAGACCGTCGAGACGGCTGAAGGGGTCTGGATCTATGCGATTCTGCCACAAAAGGAGCCAGTGAGTGCTGGATCGTTTGTCCTTTCAATAGTCGGTCAAGCGGCAGGAGGGTCGCCAGAGGGTAGGCCAACAAGTTTACTCTTTGGGGCGCTGCGAGATCCGCACCTGAAACTTCGAAAGCCTATTCCGCTTAAAATAGAGGAAAGCGAAGGACTTGTTTCCGCCATTTTTGAGGACATTCAGGAATTCGGGTGCGGCAAGAATATGTCAGATGCTCTCTCTGATTTTTCTTCAACTGTCGCCGAATTGTACGTTAGGCTTTCTCAAGAGAATGCACCCTTGGGTGTTGATCTGTTAAGAGTTAAGACCATCCTATCCGATTATATTGAGCCCCGACCGCGATGAAGGTCCATGAATTTGCGAAGATTGAAAACAACCTGGGCCTTAAAGTCCGAAATTCTGGAGACAGGCTTGCATGGTTTGAACATGAGGGGAAGATCATTGTGCGCACGAAGCGTTCGCACGGTAACAAGGATCTTCCGGCTTACCTTATCCGGCAGCAGCTCAAGGTCAACGAACAAGAATTTTCTGGATTGATAAGCTGCTCCGTTCAAAAAGCTGATTATGTAGAGATATTGACAAAAAAGGGACTCATCATCGCAAAGCCGCGAGAAGAAAAAAGTAGGTAAATTCTAATCCCTCCTCCACAGGATTCAAACTGCACCATTACCCAGCTACCACGTTATGACGCGGATCTTGCGCGCCAGCACAAGCTTTAACCCCACTCGGGGCTTCCCCCGCGCTTCCAAGCCATTGGGGAGAATTCCGCGCTTATCGCAGATGAAAAAAAGCGTTCGTTGACCATTTCTGCAGTTGCTGGTCTCGGGGCTGCGTGGTATTTGTAAGAATGGGTTTCGGTGGGGCATTGCTCTGGGGAGGCTTATGCGGCGACTGCAAGTGAAATCGAGTGCGGGTCGATACGAGGTGGTGGTGGGTCGTGGAGCGTGGCGCGCGCTGCGCCGTTTGCAGGGGCACACCTCTTCCTTCGTGCTTACCGAACCGCGACTGTGGGCGAGATGGGGAAAGAAGTTTGCGCGTGACGCGGGCTGGGCCGGCGTGCGTCCCATCCTGGTGCCTTCGGGCGAGAGTTCCAAGAGCCTCACCATGGTGGGACACGTTGCTTCCGAGCTCCTGGAGCGCGGCGCCGACCGGCGATCCTTGTTGGTGGCGTTGGGCGGCGGGGTAGTGGGAGACTTGGGCGGGTTCGTGGCTTCAACCTACATGCGCGGGATTGATTACGTGCAGGCGCCCACCACCCTCCTGGCGCAAGTGGACAGCTCCATGGGAGGAAAAACCGCCGTCAATATCCGCGCCATGAAAAACCTGGTGGGCACATTCTACGCGCCGAAGCTGGTGGTTTCTGACCCCGCGGTGCTGGCATCGCTTTCGCCGCGGGCGTTTCAATCGGGCCTATATGAAGCAGTCAAACACGCGATTCTGTCGGGTCCGGGCCTGTTTGGCTGGCTGGAAGGGAAAGTGGCGGGGCTGCGGCCCGAGGACACGCCACTCCTGGAAACCCTGGTGGCGCGCGCCGCGCAAGTGAAAGTGGACGTGGTGAGCCGCGATGAGCGCGAGGCGGCGCTGCGGCGGGTCCTGAATCTGGGCCATACTTACGGCCACGCGCTGGAAGAGGCCACCGGGTACCGGCGCTTTCTGCACGGCGAGGCGGTGGCGTGGGGTTTGCTGATGGCCACTCGCCTGGCAGAACTGGTCCGCGTGCTGGATTCCGCGGCCGGCAAACGCATCGCTCGGCTGGTGTGCGCGGTGGGCCCTCTGCCCGGGCTTCGCGGCCTTCGCGCAGAAAAAGTATTGGGACTTCTACCGCGCGATAAGAAAGCGGTGGGAGGAAGAGTCCATTGGGTTTTGCCGGAAGGCATTGGCAACGTTCGGGTGACGCCGGACGTCCCTGCCGGGGCCGTCGCCAGGGCTTTCCGCGATGTGCAGGGCGGAGTGTGGAATGATTAGCGACGCGCGCGCGCCGGGGGAGGGAAGCCCCTTGGGTTCGGGCGGCGATGAAGACTCCACCCGGGCCGCGGTGCGCAGCATGTTTGCCGCGGTTGCGCATCGCTACGATTTTCTGAACCACTTCCTTTCGCTGGGACGCGATATTGCCTGGCGCCGGGCCACCGCGCGGGCGCTCGAGGAAATCCTGGCGCGTCCCGGCTCGCGCGTTGCCGACCTTTGCTGTGGAACGGGCGATTTGAGTTTTTGTCTGGGCCGCCGTTCCCAAGGCTTGGTGATGGGGGCGGATTTTTGCCATCCCATGCTGGCGATCGCGCGGGGCAAAGCGGGTGCGCGAGCCCGGCGAGTCCACTTCCTGGAAGCCGACGCGCTCCACCTGCCTTTTGGCGATGCTTCGCTCGATGCGGTGACGTCCGCCTTCGGATTTCGCAATCTGGCCAATTACCAAAAGGGAATTGAAGAAATGCGGCGGGTCCTGAAGAGCGGCGGGCGCCTGGCCATCCTGGAATTCTCGCGCGTTCGCGGGCGGATTTTCGGCCCGCTATTTCGATTTTATTTTCGCCGCGTCCTGCCGCGCCTCGGCAAGTGGATCTCCGGAGTCGAGGGGCCCTACCGTTATCTGCCCGAATCGGTGGCGCAGTTTCCGGATCAGGAGGCGTTGGCGGAATTGCTGCGAGGGGCGGGCTTCCACAAAGTGCGCTATCGGAATTTTACGGGAGGCGTTGCCGCCCTGCACGTCGGTGAAAGGATGTAATCCCCAAGTAAGTCTTCGGTTCTCAGTTTTCAGTTGTCCGTAACACCTCTCCGGGGGGTATCCCCGGACAGAGCTATAATGTAACATCAACTTCTCGTAAACTTTTGGGCACGGACATTGGAGATTGCCTTGACAAAGAATAGACTTCGGTCCTCACTCCTTGTCTTTTTTGTACTCACGCTGATCGGAACCTATTTGGTGAGCTGCGCCTGGCGGGATCCCAATGTCAGGAAGCAAAAGTATTACCGCAGCGCGGAGAGCTACTTCGAAAAGGGGAAATATCGCGAGGCCGCAATCCAGTTCGAAGACGCCATCAAGATAGACCCGCATTATACAGAAGCCCATTACCAGTTGGCGCAGTGCGAAATAAAGCTGGGAATGTGGGCGGAAGCTGCTGCCGAATTGAACCGGACGATCGACCTGGCTCCCGGGAATTGGAAAGCCCAAATTGATTTGGGGAACCTACTGCTCGCCGCTCGGCAATTTCCGCAGGCAGAAAACAAGGCGAAACTGGTCCTGGCGGCGGAGCCGCAGAACGTGGATGCGCACTCACTCATGGCCAAGGTCCTGGCAGCGATGGGCAATCCTCAGGGCGCGCGGGAGGAATTACAGAAGGCCATTGAACTTGACCCAAACCGGTCAAGTCCCTATATCGATTTGGCCGCACTGCAAGCGAACACGAATCAAACGTCGGCGGCCGAGGAAAGCTACAAAAAGGCGATTTCGCTCGACCCCAAATCGCCCGCAGCTCCTGTAGCCTTGGGTACCTTCTATGCGCGGGAACGCCGCTTTCAGGAAGCGGAGCAGCAGTTCCGGTACGCTATTGGGCTTGATCCCAATAACCCCACCTCGCGCGAAGCCTTGGCGCGTGTTTACCTGGCAGATGGGAAGGAAAATGACGCTGAGAAAGTGGCGAAGGAAGCAAAGCAGGCCCTCAGCGGGAACTCCGAGGGCTACCGGATGCTGGCTGAGTTCTACGTTCAGACCGGCCAGATCGACAAGGCCCTCGAGGAATACGCTGCCCTTTACCGCGACCACCCCCAGGATTCCCAGGTCCGCCTCAACTACGTCCAGATTCTCATGGCGACCAATCATCTGGAGGAAGCGACGAAGCTCAACGACCTGGCCTTGAATGAGAATCCCAAATCCACCGAGGCGATCCTGGCCCGAGGTCAGATCTGGATTCGCCAGGGTCGGGCGAACGATGCCCTCCCCTTGTTCCAGTCCGTGGTCAAGACTGATGCGGAAAATGCTCATGGGCATTACTACATGGGTCTCGCCTATGCCCAGACCGGCTCTCTGGGACAGGCACGCAGCGAGTGGCAGCAAGCCGTAAAGCTGCAACCCAACCTGGTGCCGGCGCAGGAGGCCCTGGCACAACTGGCGCTGGATCAAAACGACCTCTTCCAAGCCGAGAAAAGCGCTGAGGCGCTGATTGCCGCTCAGCCCTCTTCCCCCGGGGGCTACGAGGTTCGCGCGATTGTGGAAGCGCGCCGGCGAGACCTTGTCGCGGCCGAGGCGGACTTAAAAAAGGCTATCGAATTGGCGCCGCGCGACGCGCTTGCTTACACGCGCCTGGGCGAGGTCCGGGAAGTTCAGGGAAAATACCAAGAGGCCGAGGCACTTTATGATCAGGCGCTCGGCATTAACCCCGCATTCACAGAAGCTTTGGGCGGCTTATTGCAGACTTATGGCAAAGAGAAAAGGCCGGCCAATGTCCTCATCAGCCGGATCCAAGAGCAGATCACGAGGGCCCCGAATAACAGCGCGTATTACCTGATGCTCGGTCAGAATTTCTATGGCCTGCGGAATTTTGAGAAAGCGCAAGCTGCTTTGGAGAAGGCCGTTGAAGTTGACCGCAACAACGTTAATGCCTTCCTCTTGCTGGCCGATACGCAAGCCGCCCGCGGTTTGCTTGCCCAAGCCTTGGCCACTGCCGAGCGCGCGGTCCAGCAGAATCCCCGGGATGTGCGAGCCAATTCGGGCTTGGGTGTTATGGAAGAGAAGTCCGGGAACTGGCAGAAGGCCGAGGAAGCTTACCAGAAGGCCATACAGATTGATCCCCAGTACGGATTAGGGGCAAACAACCTGGCGATTCTGCTTCTCGAGCACGGGGGTGATGTGAACGTAGCGCTTTCGCTGGCACAGACCGCCCGCCATAGCCTCCCGGATTCACCGAACACAGCCGATACGCTGGCCTGGGCCAATATTCAGGTAGGTGTCTATGGGTTTGCCATCGATCTCTTGCAGAAAGCCCTCACGCAGACACCGAACGACCCCACCTTTCGGTATCACCTGGGCGTGGCTTACCAGCGAATGAAGAACCCCACGGCTGCCGCCACCCAATTCCGGCAGGTTCTCAAACTCGATCCCGGATATGTGAAGGGCGAAGAGATTCGAAAGTACCTGGCGGACCTCAGCAAGAACTAGATAAGGGTATGGCACTAGGTAGGGGGGCTATAGCACTCATAGCACGTCTGGGCCATTGATCAAAAATCGAAGGTCTGGCATAAATAGGTGCAAGTAGGAGTTAACTCAGGGTTAGGGTAGGTTAAAGGAGTTCAAGCATGCGGAAATTTGTGAAATGGAAAGTGATGATCCTCGGACTGGCAGCGGGCCTGGTGTGGGCCACAGGCGCGTACGCCACCACAATCGATTGGTCCATCTCCGGTCCGGGTGTCTTGGGAAGTGGCACGTTTACGGCCACTGCCGAGAGTGGCGGAGGATACCTCGTCACAGGCATGACCGGTAACCTGGACATTACATATAACGGCGTGACCACCGGAGGGGCCATCACGGGTTTTACCACCTACGGCGGGGCCCCTGGGACCTATGGGGTTGATCCCTCGGGGCTGTATGATTACGACGATATGGTCTTTCCAAATTCCACCCCGCAACTGGATTTGTGGGGGGTGGTATTTAGTGTTGCTGGTTTCGGGAACCCCCTGAATCTGTGCGGGGGACCGGGTTGCGATACTTCCGGCTCCCCGTATGTTCTCTGGGACGCAAACACTTCCGGGCCCAGCAACAGTTTGGGATACGGCTCCAATTACAATGCATATCAAGTCAACTTTTCGGAGACGGTTGTTCCGGAGCCGTCCGCCTTGGGATTACTCAGCCTGGGATTGCTCGGGTTGATGTTCGCGCTGGGCCGGGAGCGCTTGCGAGTTTCCTAGTTCGGCCAGATCCAAACCTTGGCCCCGGTCGTCGCGCTCGACAGCGGAACGACAACCGGCCGGGGCCATATTTCCCCCCAATTCAGTTCTCCGTTTTCAGTTGTCAGTAGCACCTTTTCCAGTGTCGCGTACCATCTAAATTTTGACAATTGGCCAGCAGCTCTGCCGCACCCCTACAAGCAGGCAGCGCCGCGGGGGAAGGGGTCATTATTGACCAAACGCGTGTTCCGAACGGCACAGACACCGCGCCGCCTTGACGGTATAAGAGGGGTGGTTCATTACAGGTTAGCCAGCTCGGAATCGGAAAAGGAGATTTCAGATGAAGACCCTTATGTATTGCCTGGCGTTCGTCGCTATGACCGTGTTCACATCAGCCGCGTTCGCCCAGGGCCCCACCCTCACTTCCGTGGAAGCGAAGTTTGACACGACCAAAGACAATAAGAAACAGGACACCAGACTGGACGTTTACCTCAAGGACAGAGACGGGCAGGAAGTCGGCAAGTCCGAAGGCAATGAAGGCCTTTGGGACAAGAATTCTACCCACTCCCTCACATTAGAGATCGAGGGCAACCCAACGAAAGCGGAGGTTGCGCACGGCAACATTTCGCTGACTTTTCACCCGAACGGCGGCAACACTTGGAAGTTCAATTACCAAGTCACTCTCAGGTTCTCTGATCATTCCTCGATCACAAAAGAAGTTTTCGGCTGTGCCTTGACTCAATACAACACCGCCCGGACGGATACCCTATGAATGATGTCAGGGCAAGCATGGCGCGGACCCTCGCGGTATAAGATCCGAGGCCTTTCGCGCCCGCCAGCGCCCGCCGAGGCGGTTCACCCGGGGTGAGCGTTATTGACCGAGCAGGTGGTCGAGAAGATACAGACGCCGCATTAGTTTGACTGTATAAGAAGAGTGGTTCATTAGCAGGTTAGCTAATTCGGAACCAGAAAAAGGAGATTTCAAATGAAAAAAATCATGGCCTGCCTGGCGCTAGTGGCTTTGGCAGTGTTCACGTCAGCCGCGTTCGCCCAGGACCCAGCGCCAGCCCCGCAGCCAGCGCCGGCCCAGCAGGATGTACAAGCCCAGGAGCCAACCCTCACTTCCGCGGAAGTGAAGTTTGACACCACCACCGACAATAAGGATCAACAAACCAAACTGGATGTTTACATCAAGACCGACAGCGGGCATGAAATTGCCAAGTCGGAAGGCAATGGAGGCCGTTGGAACAAGAATTCCACCCACACCGTGGCGTTACAAATCGAGGGAAACCGAACGAAAGAACAAGTCAAGAACGGCAGCATTTCGTTGACTCTCCACCCGCAGAAAAACGACACATGGGATTTCAACTACAAAGTTACTCTCAAGTTTTCTGACGATACCATCATCACAAGAGAATTTCATGGCTGTATGTTGAGCAACCATGACCCAGCCCGGACGGATTCTTTTATTAAAGGATAGCGGAGGCCTGGGCGACCCCGCGCGACGCGGTTAAGGTGGCGGTGCGTATTCACCACAAACTTGAGGGGCAGGTTTGTCGTCTTGCGAATCGCCGCCAACCGCAACGTTTCGCTTTACCCTCTGCCGCCGGGGTGACAGAGGGGCGGCTCACGGTAAGCTCTCAGCCTCTTCCTGGCGCTAGGGCTGGCTCCAATCAGCCGGAGCCCCGCTGTCCTGGAACGCCTTCTCCAGATCGTCGAGTACCTTTTGGGCGGCTTCGGTCGTGGCCTTGTTCACATCAACCTCAGATTGTTTGTCCTGTACTTTAGTGGTGAGGTTCGCTTTGGCGGTGGGATCGTTTTCCCGCACCTGCTGGATCTGCAACAGATTCAATTCATCTTCGGATAGTTGTTGCAGTTCCTTCGCCTTGGCCAGCGACTGGCGGGCCGCTTGGAACTTCCCTTGCCAGTAATCGTGCGTTTTGAGTTTGTCCTGCGGAGACGAGGGCGGGTTGCTGCCGGTCTCCTCGGAGGGCGGGGGAGCCTCCGGGTTGGAAGCGCTGGGCGCGGGCGTGGAAGGATTCTCTGGGGGGAGCGGTGGCGAAGATACGGCCTCCCCGGGTTTAGGCGCGGGCAGGTTATCGTTGGTGAAGACCTTGGTGGCTTTCTTGTCGTTCTTATCGTGCTGGGCGCGGATTTTCCGTGCCAAATCCCCCAGCGATTCCTGTTGCTGGGGCTGGGCGACGAGCGGCAAGGCCACACTCAACAAAAGAATCGTAAACCACAGCGTTGTCCTACCCATGTGCTCCTCGCTTAGCGCAGCCAACCGGGATCACCGCCCTCTTGGCGGAGCTGGTCGTGCAGATCATCGATGGCCTTCTCGTCCTTGGCAATCTGCTGTTTCTTGGCCTCGATGTCCGCTGTAAATTTGTCAATATCGCCCCGCGAGTATTGTTGCATGAGGGATTGTTGCGGATTGGAATAGTACTGTGTCTGATTCTGCCCAAGCTTTTGTTGCATCACTTCGAGTTCACGCTTGTCCTTATCGAGTTGGCCTTGCAGGGCGCTCAACTGCTCGCGGTAATACTTCTCACCGTGAGCTGCGGAGGGCTTCTCGGTTCCGCCCGGAGTGGAGTCGGCGGAGCTCTTATCCGGCGTGCTGGCGCTGGATTCAGACACGCCACCTTTGCCAGCGGGCAGGTTATCGTTGGTGAAGACCTTTGCCGGCTTGGCCTCTTTGGCCTTCTGCGCTTTGACTTGGCGGGCGAGGTCACCCAGTGAGGTGGTGCTGGTACCGGATTTCTCCTGGGCGTAAGCGCTTACAGCGCCCAGACAGACGAACACGAACCCCAGGACAACGATCTTTATACGTATGCTCATAACACCCTTCCTTGAGGCGCGGCGCGCTCGATCCCTAGGGAGAATCTACGCCTTTTCAAGATGGAAATCAACTCCCGAACTTTGAAAAGGATCGGTGCCCCTCCCCAAGAAGCATGCGCGAAAACTGTAGCACCGCCATCCTGGCCGTGATCGACACGGGCAGGATGCCCGTGCTACGCCGTCCCGCCGGGCTTTCCAAGCCCGGATACGCCTCCTCATAGCTATAGAATCCGTACGTGGGATGAAGGTTGCTTTCTGTGTAGCGCGTCCCCACGGAGTTTCCCGGTCATAGGCAGGATGAGCATTTTTGACCAGCCCGGTGAGCAGTACTGAGCTGTCACGGGGACAATCACTGAGATATAAGGATATCGGCTGGTTCCCGCAGACCACGATCCTGTTAACTGGCCGGATTGGAACATAGACCACAGTGCGGCGTAAATTTACTTCAAGTTACAAGATGCCAAGGAGGATAGAACAATGTTAAGAAATGTCACCGATCTAAAGGGCTTTGCGATCCGAGCCAGGGACGGCGAGATTGGAACATTGGATCAGTTCTATTTCGACGATGAGAGTTGGGCTATCCGCTACCTCGTCGTCAATGCCGGGGATTGGTTGGGGGGGCGGCTCGTGTTGGTCTCGCCCATTGCCCTCCGCCAGGCAGAATGGCAATCCAAGCGGCTCGACATAGCGCTGACGAAAAAGCAGGTTGAGGACAGCCCCTCCATCGACACGCACAAGCCCGTCTCACGCCAGCACGAGGCCTTGTATTTGGGGTATTACGGTTACCCCTATTATTGGGGCGGGCCCAATCTATGGGGTCTTGCCTCTTACCCGGCAGGCTTGACGGTTGAAAGGGAAGCGGTGACGGAAGCGGAAGCGCTGCAAGCCAAGGCGGGAAAGGAGTCGGCCGATTCACATCTGCGCAGCACCGACGAGGTGACGGGCTATCACCTCGAGGCGGAAGATGGCGCGATCGGTCACGTGAAGGACTTCCTCGTCGATGATGAAACCTGGGCGATTCGATACCTGGAGGTGGATACGCGAAACTGGTGGCCTGGCAAAAAGGTGCTCGTGTCACCCCAATGGATCGAAAATGTGAGTTGGCCGGACTCCAAGGTTTACGTTGACCTCACCCGGGAAACCATCAAGAACGCCCCGGAGTGGCTCGAGTCTATGAGTGTCACTCGCGAGTACGAGAACAGGCTTTTCGATTATTACGACCGGTCGCCTTACTGGACTTCAGAATCCAAGCAACCAAAAACCATTGCGGCGAGCCACGGTTGATTTGTGGCGCGATGGAAACGATGTGAGCAATAACACCGCCCCCCCGAGATCATTCGGGATGGAATCGGGAAGGCAGGGAAGCCGTGAGTGAGAATAAGCGCAGCCACCGCCACCATGGCGAGCAAGACCCCAACGGCGATCATCAAGGCCAACGTCCTTACTGGTCACGCGCCCATCACGATTGGAAGTTCTGGGTAGCGCTGTCTTTGATGCTTGCGGCCATGGTGATCTATGTGATGAGCGAAAATTTGGCGTGGCGGCCTCGCAGCCATGCGCAGCAACCGCTGGCGGGCGCCGTGGGAAGATAGCGGCGCCCCGTAGACTTTCACAATCAATCGGACACGCAGCTACGCTTGCCCGTGCTACCCCGCTGTCGTATTGAACCTTAGGCAAAATCATGGATTGCGCGGAGCAAAGCTCTGCGGCCCGCAGTGGGGCAGACTGGCCAATTCCCAGTATGGACGCTTTCAGGCCGAATCTATCCACGGGGAATCAGCAGGCGAACATGGGATTGCGATTTACGGTTTGGCGAGTTTCCGGCGAAGTGGCTGCAGGTTGCGAAGTGCCGTTTCCGAGTTAGGCATTGTAGCGTAGCAATCCTTCTGCGCTTCCTAACTGCCGGCTTGTAAATCGCCATTATTGCGAGGATAGTTGCTGGGTGTTGGAGAATTCGCCATAATCAAACCATATGAAGCAAAGCCTTTACATGGAAACGACCATTCCGAGCTATCTCACCTCAAGACCCAGCCGGGATTTGATCATTGCCGGCCACCAGCAAGTCACCAAGGAATGGTGGGAGAGGCGAAGGGACGCGTTCGAGATTTACATCTCGCAGTTGGTTATTGATGAGGCCAGCGCAGGAGACCCTGACGCAGCGCGGCAAAGAACGCTAATCGTCCGGGATTTTGCCATGCTCGATATCACGCCGGAAGTCGGGCATCTCGCCTCGGCGATTCTGACTTCCGGCATCCTCCCCCGGAAAGCCGCGACCGACGCAGGGCATATCGCGATTGCGGCTGTGCATGGCATCGATTTCCTGTTAACGTGGAATTGTGTCCATATCGCAAATGCCGTAATTGCCAAAGGCGTAGCGAATATCTGTCGGCAGTACGATTGGGAGTCCCCGGTAATTTGCACGCCAGAGGAATTGTTTTAGGAGAGTTTTCCATGGCCGATGATTATATTGTGGATGAAGTGCGGCGCCTGCGCCAGGAACAAGCCGCCAAGCACGGCTTTGACGTGAAAGCAATCCTTGCCGCGGCAAAAAAGCGGCAACGCCGGTCGAGGCGGAAAGTTGTTTCGCTCGTCCAGAAAAAGACGCTGGGTGCCGCGCTGCCGCAGGCATCTGCGTGACCCCCCGCGCGCGGACCAGCAGGTACCGCACAGGCATCCTCGGATTCCTGTGCGGCTTTTCATCTCGCCTTTGTGTTAATAAACATCTGAACACCGCGCTACCGTTACGCCCGGGCTACCCGCTACTACCTACCACCTGCCACCTACCGCTCTGCCTTGCCCCGTCTCCCGCCTCCCGTTTCCCGATTCCCGTGTCCCGTCCACTGTCTCTCCCACCTGCTACCTACCACCTGCCACCTACCGCTTCTCCCGTCTCCCGCCCCCACATGCTGGGCGTCAGAGAGGCAGGAAGCGAATTTGCTTGATCCACTCTTCAGCTTCGGAAGCAAGCCAGATCAATAACAGCCAGGAATTTGATTTTCATGCGCGGGAAGTGAGCTCTCGGCGAGCGCGTTCCATCCGTTCCCGCAGAGCAGGGGGAAGGGGAGATGGATTCTTTCGGGCCTCTTCCCAGAGTCCTGCGGACTCGGTGAGATAGGCGTCAATCTTAGCCCGATCGGCAAGATAGAAGGTGATGGCTCCATACACTTGCTCGAGCGACAAAGTCGGAAACTCATCGACGATGGTCTCCGGCGAGGCTCCATCCAGGAAGAGAAGGATGACCGATTCCAGCGATACCCGCGAACCCGTCACGTAGTAACCGCCGTCTCGATTTTCAACATATTCCCTTGCCATACACCCTCTCCCTCCTTGGCCTATGATGATAGCATGCCGCCAGCCGCCCGAACCAACCCTCTTTCTCTTGGTCGTGCCCCGTGTCCCGTGTCCCGAATCCCGTCTCCCGTCCCTGACACCTGTCTTTCTGCTTTCCGCCTCCTGTCTCTCCCACCTACTACCTACCACCTGCCACCTACCGCTTCTCCCGTATCCCGCCCCTGACACCCGGCACCTGATACCTGGCACCTATCCCCCGTCTCTCCCACCTACCACCTACCGCTTCTCCTGGCTCCTGCCCTTTCCCCTTGCATCCCCGGTTAATAAGTTGTTTAATCACGTCATCTTTTCGCCAGCCCGGGAACCCCTGGGAGGTTAGGCGTCATGAAGCACTCCCCGAATGATCGTCAATCACCCGCGGCGCCTCAAAAGGAAGAAAAAGATGACCCACCAATATGAGAATCTGAGTCCGGAGAAGTTCCAGCAATTCTGCCAAGCTCTGATGGTCCGCCAATTCCCCAGAATGCAATGCTTCCCGATCGGGCAGCCCGACGGTGGCCGCGACGCGACGAGCCCTATTGTAAACGCGCTATCTGGTGGTTTTGTGGTCTTCCAAGTGAAATACGTTCGAAACCCACAGAGCGAGGTGGATCCGCACAAGTGGCTAACCGGAAAAATTCAGGAGGAAGCGCCTAAGCTCAGAGAATTGATACCGAAGGGAGCGAAAGAATATTACCTACTTACGAATGTGAGCGGCACAGGCCATCTAGAAAGCGGATCGATCGACCAAGTGAATCAAATTCTCGCGCAGAATCTTGACATCCCCTCCGAGTGCTGGTGGCGAGACGATTTGGACCGGCGCATGGAAAATGCATGGGACCTCAAATGGTCCTACCCTGAGGTTATGACGGGACCCGACCTCATCCGCTTCGTTATCGAGTCTGGCCTATCGGAACACAAGGAGCGGCGTGCCGCAGCGATAAGAGCCTTCTTGACCGCTCAATACGATCTTGACGAAGAGGTCCGATTCAAACAGGTGGAACTACAGAACAAACTGCTTGAACTTTTTATAGACGTTCCGATCGGCTTCCGTGCGGGTGATGGACGGTCCTACCATGTCCGCCAGCTTATCTTCCAGGATGTTGCGACCCAGGTTCCGGCGATGGCCGAAGACGCTGCACGGATTCCTTGGGCATACGAGCATCAGCAACTGGTTTATGGTCGAGATCTTCCTCCCCTCGGCGCTGCGTCGTTCTTGCTGCATGGGTTGGGTCAGACTAAAGTTCCTAGGATGGTGCTGGAAGGCGCACCTGGTCAAGGAAAGTCCACAATTGTCCAATACGTGTGTCAAGTCCACCGAATGCGGCTTCTGGGTAAGGATGTCGAGCTAGGCCAAGTGCCACAGCATCACAAGAACGGACCTCTGCGAATCCCGATAAAGGTCGACCTCCGCGACTTCGCCGCCTGGCTTATTCGAAAAGATCCATTCTCTCCAGTGGACTCAGACGTTCAGCCAGCTTTGTGGCATAAGTCACTAGAATCATTCTTGGCATTCCTGATACGACATCAATCGGGCGGCGCAGATTTCGCTGTGGATGATCTGACGGCTGTCGCGAAATTGAGCTCCTTATTGCTCGTCTTTGACGGGCTTGACGAGGTCGCGGAGATCTCTCGTCGGCGGGACGTTGTGGATGAGATTAGCAAAGGGCTGAAGCGCATCAGCGCCAACAGTGCTTCCTTGCAGGCGATTGTGACCAGCCGACCAGCAGCTTTCGCGAACTCTCCTGGTTGTCCTGGGGACGAGTTCCCATACTACCAACTGGAACCTGTTACAAGAGAACTCATCCGTGAGTATGCGGATAAATGGCTCAAGGGGCGGCGTTTGAAAGACCGCGAGGGTACCGAGGTGAAAAGGATACTCGAGGATAAGCTGGACGAGCCCCATATACGGGAACTAGCTAAGAATCCAATGCAGCTTGCCATTCTGCTCAGCCTCGTGCACACGCGCGGCGCGTCCCTTCCGGACAAGAGGACTGCGTTATACGACAGCTACATTGAGCTATTCTTTAGTCGCGAGGCGGCGAAGAGCATCATCGTTAGAGATCACCGCGACCTCCTGATCGACATCCACCGTTACCTGGCTTGGGCGTTGCACTCAGAGGCTGAGCGGGGTAAGGAGCGCGGGAGCATTACTAGTGAGAGGCTGCAAACGCTCCTAACAGAATATTTGTGCGGCGAGGGGCAGGACCCATCACTCGGAAGCAAACTGTTTGCTGGAATGGTCGAGCGCGTGGTTGCAGTTGTGTCCAGAGTTGAAGGCACCTATGAGTTTGAAGTTCAGCCCCTTCGCGAATACTTTGCGGCTAGATATCTATATGATACAGCGCCTTATTCACCTCCCGGCAACGAGAGACGGGGTACTAAGAGCTTATCCGTAAATAAGTATTGAACTCAAGGAGGGTTTAAGGCAAAATAGTGGCCCAAGATGCCACAGATAAAATCTTGGGAAGTCTCTGATGAGTTTTGGGCGAAGGTTGAGCC
>JBEKNU010000075.1:0-27703 GCA_049522495.1 Terriglobia bacterium | reverse complement strand
TCCAAGTCACCAGAACCACGTTGGGTTGGTCCACCTGTAGGAAGCTGCCTTGGGCCCCATCCAGGGGCCGCGGGGAATCCAGGGCTTTATCCTGCGGAATAATCTGGTCGACCTCCGCGGGCGTCACCTCTTCCCACCCCAGGCGGCTTAGACTGGCAGTTTGCAAATGATCGCCGCTGGTCAGCACGTAACGAAAAGTGAAATCCCCTCCTTGCCCGGCGGCGTAGTTGGTGTCCCAGTAGTTATTCATCGCATAGGAGAAAATCGTTCCCGGGCGCGGGCCGAACTCTTTCGGCCAAGTGGCGCGAAAGATATCCCCCAAGCAGACCAAGGAAGCATCCACGGGAACCAGCGCGACTGACCCTCCGCCTTCTTCCGCCGCAACCCAGTGCTGAACCGAGAACCATTCCTTTCCCGCGCCCGGCAGTTGGTCGCGGCCAGGGTCGACAAAACCGTTTTGAATCTCGTACCGGAATTGCGGATGTTCCAGGGCGAAGGGGAAGGCGAAGTAAACAGATTCCTTGGTGTACACCTCCGTCTTGTGCACGCGGTTGATGAATTCGATTTTTTTCTGGCCGTTGAACAGAATCACTTCGGTCGCGATCTGGGGCGTGTTCACCCCCTGACTTTCCAGGCGCGCGACGACGCCAAAGGGCTGATGGGTTACGGACACCAGGCGCCCGCTGCCCGCGCCGTGGATGGAAAACTCCGGAACAGGCGCGACGGAACTATATTGCACCGCCCGGTTGGGAAGCCTATCGGCTCCAGTGACGTAGAGATATTGATCGAAGCGATAGGGGCTGGAGGTGTTGACCAGTTCTTTGTTCAGCTCCTTATCGAAAACACTTTTTACCGCCCCACTTTCGGCGTCCAGAACGACCCGGTAGTACTGGTTCTCCAAACCGCCCTCGGAAGTCGATGAAAGGGCCGGCGCTTTTTCTTGAGCCGCCCTCATCGCATAAGCCTTGTAACCTACCGAGGGCACGTCCTGCGCCAGGAAACGGACATGATGATAGGCCGGCCCTGTGGAGAGAACCTCGTACGAAACCGCCTGGTTGGTCGCCAAATCCCAGAGCTCGAGCCCTTTGTCCAAGTCCATCTCCACCAGACTGGAACGCTGCCAACTCAAGGGGTTGAATACCAGCACCGTTCCTTTCGGATCGGAAATATAGTCCGCCAGCGCGGCCAGGCTGCGCTGGAGCACATAGTCAACCTGCTTTTTCGCTTCGCTGGCGAAGCCCTCTTTGATGGCCAATTGCTGCACGGTTTCCTGGCCCTGCGGATTCGACACGCTGCGGTTATCTCCCCAAGTGTGCTCGTCATAAAGAACCATGTCATTCCAAAGTTGCTTGACCACTCCCGCCTCAGGCCGCAGGCGCGGATTGATAAAGCTGCTGAGGGTGGAGTACTTCTCCGCCCCCAGAGCGCGCATTTCCGTTTCGCGTTCGAGCGCCGCCGACCGGGCCGTGGAAGGGATGCCGTCTTCCCAGTAGGGGCCGCCATCGCCGCGCTCCACTGGAATCGAGTCGCCGAATTGCCCGGCAATGTAACCGATCGCCTCTGCAAACCCCGAGTATTTCAGGTGGGGATAAGCGTAAATCTTGTTCCACTCATCCACCACAGTTGCTTGTTGTGGGAAGAGGTCGGTGTTCTCAACCTGTGTGCCGTAGATGATGGTGGCGTCCGATTTGTAGTCGGGGCGCGAATAAATCTGCAGGTAGAGGGGCAAGGAATCGCGCCCGCCCGCAATCGTTGGGGGCAATCCGAACAGACTCTTCATTTGGTGATAGTGGCGGGAGTACCACATCAGGATTCGGCCACCATCGGGTCCTTCCCACCAGAACGGAGCTTTCTCATGCAGGCGGCCTTGCAGCAGAACAGGCGCGCGATAGTTGTCGCTGCCGGCGGCGAAGTATTTCAGGCCCGCAGCGGCCATCACCGAGGCATACGACCATGAGTAAGAGGGGACGTCCGTGATGTCAGCGTAGTCCGCGTCGCCCCCGTGCTGCTGATTAAACTCGAAAGCCGGATAAAGCGAACGGATCAGTGTTTCGAGCGCCGGGAAGCCCGTGAGTAAACTTGCCTCGACCGTCGGCACAAAGAGCTTCTTTTCCTTCACCGCTTGGAATAGGAGCTGTTTCTGTTCGTCGGTGCGCTCCGCCAAGAACTGCCGTACGCACCAAAACCCGTCCGGGCTGAAGCGAAAGTCGGGGTGATCGTGAATCATCTGAATGGCTTCGTCAATGGTGCGGCTTTGAACTTCCGCCACCTTGGCTTGGTAATCGGTGTAACCCACATCGAGGTGAGTGTGCGGCACG
Organism: Terriglobia bacterium; assembly: GCA_049522495.1. GTDB lineage: Bacteria > Acidobacteriota > Terriglobia > UBA7540 > UBA7540 > Bog-366. The sequence continues at coordinate 25,385 of JBEKNU010000075.1, read as the reverse complement.
AGGAAGAAATTCCACTTTTTGGCGGGGCTGAGCGTCAGGTCAAAGTTCTGTCCACCGTCTTTCCGCTCAATTCTCACTACGCTTTTTGTGCCGACGGGAAATTCAGGAACCGCAAACTCTACTCGTTGCTCACCGAACTCCCAAAGGGAATCGAGCTTGGCGAGTTGGGTGCTGCGGCCTAATACTAATATCACTCGCCCGCGAGGGGCACGAGAGTTGTGGCGAACGTAGACGTCCACCAGTTCTTCGAGACAGTTGTCTTTCTGCACGTAGAAGATGGTGGGCTGCACATCCACGGCGAGGTCATTCGGAGCGTACTTTGCTTCTGCGTCATGGTCGAGTTCCAGGGCGTCATAGTAGAGCCCGGGGCTTGTGGCGTCATCGCGCTCCGCGGGATCGTCGTTCGCGGTCAACACCAGCTCGTTGGTCCCCTGCCGCAGGAAATTTGTGGGCAGCTCGGCCGTGATCGTGTCGGCGGAGTAATTCGGCAGGAAGACGCTGCTGACATCGCCTCCCGAATAGTCGAGCACGGGATCCTGGAAGTACAGCGCACGGTGACCGTTGATCGCCACCTCGAGGCGCGACACGCGAGGGCTTTCTACGAGCAATGCCACCTTCAGCGTGTACAAGCCTCGCGGGCTCGACGGCAGATCGAATTGGATGGCGTAAGGATGAGGCCGATAGCCTGCCTTCCCATTCGATGAGCCGGGCTGGAAACCGGGCCAGTCGGTTTCCGCCTGGCTCTTGCCGATGACGTAAACCAGGTCGCGCTGAGCTTGCCCGGCGCCAGGCTTTGGCGCCGGCGCGCCGCGTAGGTTGAATTCCGAAGACGACCGATCAAATCTGCCAATCTGCCACACCACCTGGGGCGCAGCGCCAGCTTGCTGGCAAAAGCCTATCGTGGCCGCGACGACGAGGAGCATTTGCGGGATTCTTAGGAATGATTTTTTCTTCACGATTTCCCCCCGGTCGAAAAGGTTGGGTTGCTCGGGAAACGCACGTGTGGGGGATGGTCCGCTGTCAATCTGGGGACGGTCCATCTAAAGGGACATTCCGCCCGCGCCAAAGGTGGCATCTACCAAGAATTTCCTTTTTGGCCTCATGACGGGCGAAAATATACACACCTACGGAGCTTTCCCAGGGCATTGCCAGCACACGGATGACCAGAGCTGCCCGGATTTACATGTTCGGGGGCTGGGGTTGGGTAACAGAAGGTCGAAATTGAACGTCCCTGAAAACCGGATGCGGTTCTGCCGGAGAGCTGCGCGAGTTCCAGAAGCCCGAGCGCAGCGCTACGGGCTTCCGGAAGCGCGCCGAAGCACACGCCGTTACTGCTTGGTAAGCACGATGGTCTTCTTTTGGACACCATGATTGCCGCCGACGGCAAAGCTTGGCAGCGACCCTTTTGCCTTTACGTTGTCTTTGTCGTAGGTGACACGCAGATCGTAGTTTCCTTCCAGCAGGGGCACCTTATTGGTGCTCCAGAAATTGGTAATGGGCTGGAACTCCTGCTGGTCCGCGCCCGCCTTAAAGACTTCCACATGCATATTGTCGGCGACATCCTTTTTGTCGAGCGTGCCATAGATGCGGATCCACTGCATCGGCGCCCCAAATATCACTTCTGCCTTCCAGAGCTTGCCGGCCACAACAATTACATTCCTGATCCACCCTTCACCCTTACAGACACCACCCTCATCATACAGGAGGCGGATGTCCCAGGTCCCCGGCACGACGGCGGGCTCGTGGGAAGCCCAATCCGACATCTCTGCCTTTTGTTCTTCCGGATCAGATCCCGGCTTCCAGACTTCCAAGCGGGTGTTATCGCTGACGTCGACGGGCCCATCGAGGTCGAGTACCTTTATTCGCACCAAGCCCTTGGTCGCGTCGTCCGCGGCTTTATCAAGGACTTTGGCCTTTACCTCTTTAACCGCCCCCGCAATCGCATTGTCCACCGGTGTCATTGTGGTGTCGCGGTCCACTGGCGCTGGTATGCCGGTGATGCCGTCGGGCGGTATCTCTACCGGTGGTGGACCCTCCGGTTTCTTCGAGCAACCAGTGGCCATCGCCATCGCTACCAACAAGACGCTAAGAGCCCGCAAAGTAAACTTGTACACGTGTGTTACCTCCGTTCCCAAGGGATAAGTGGGCCGTAAGGCCACGAGAGGCGCAGCGACAAACGGCCAAGGCTCAGCGCGGGGATAGGGGAAATTTCCGCACCCGCCCATGTTCTACCCACACCAACTGGAGGACGCTTTCGGCCTCACTGGCCTCAAAGCTCTCCCCCGCTGTAATTGATTGGATCTCGCCGCCGCAGCGCAGCGCCACTACGGGCACAGTATCCCCCGGCGTCAGCGTTGCGTCAAGCCCCTGAACTCATTATGAGAATCCGGCGCTCCTCGTCAAAACGGAGCAGGCACCATGCACCGCTACAGCAAGCTGGCCAGCTACTGACGGTAGCGCAACGCTTGGCGTACCACGTGATGCGTAGTATGGATTACCACTGAGGAAAACTAACCATGCGCAAGGCCACAACTCTCATGCCCCCTGTTCATCCCGGCGAGATCCTCCGCGAGGATTTCATGAAGCCGCTTGGCCTCACCATCAACCGGCTGGCACTCGACCTCCACGTGCCTGCCACTCGGATCGGTGAAATCGTGCACGAACGCCGCCGCATTACTGCCGACACCGCCTTGCGCCTGGCGCGCTACTTCAAAACCAACCCGGAATTCTGGCTGAACCTGCAGAATTTCTTCGACCTCGAAATCGAAAGGCGGTCGGGCGCGGTGGTCGAAATCGAACGTCACGTGCATCCCGCTGCTGCGCCGGCTTCCTAGATTTGATAGCCAAGGCCGGAAAAAATGGTTTCAACGGTCCCATCACGTACACTGACTACTTCAAGCCAGTGGTTCTCGTAAGCATCTGCTTCCAAAATCACATCGGCCTGTCCATTGCCCTCCACATCTGCGAGGTCGAGCGGAAGCCATTGTGTCACCGTATTCACATCCGCATCGACCTTCTTGAATGGCACTTGTCGCAACACCAGCACCTTAGAGTTGTGTTCGATGATCAGCATCACCTGGCAGAGTTCTATATCGTTTCCGAGCAACCAAAAGTGATTTGCCGCAGCCAGGGACCAACCCGATGAGGTCGATTTCCAAACCGTAAAATAGGTTGGCCCCTTCGCCTTCGGTGGCAAGCCGAGCCGCAGCAATTCGCGGATCAGGATGTCGCGGACAACTGAAGATGGCTGTCCGTTCTGCTGACACTTGCTTTCATTTAAGTCGCATTGGTAGTCCGCTAAGACATAGATACCCGTTCGAGGCGTCCTTGGAGCCTTGATCTTGCAGCCACCGTCAGGGCCAGTACCGGAAGGCGATTTGCCACAATAATGTGCCTTCAGGAAAGACTCGATCTTTCGGCAGCGAGCGTCGGTGCAGGCAGGGCGGTGCGGGTCCTTTCTGGTTTGTCCCCCTGCGTATCCACTGACCAAGAATAACGGCATCAGAGCAGCAATGAGAATACTTTTGGGTAATAATGAACCGCGTAAGCAACACATGAGAGTTTTCACCTCCCCCCCGTTGGGCAGGGCAAGCCCAGCCCCTACAAGACGCGTTTGGTTGCGGCCCTGCCTCGCGGCGCTACATTTTAGTCGACTCTGTAAACTATCTTCCCACCCACAACCGTCATGACCACATGTGCATCTTTGATCTTGGCGGGCGGAATGGTGAAAAGGTCATCGGAAAGCACCACGACGTCGCCCAATTTTCCTGGCGTGATGCTTCCCTTCTCGTTTTCCTGGAAGGCCGCGTAGGCGGCACCCTGCGTATAGGCGCGCAAAGCTTCCTCCACGGTGATCCGCTGCTCGGGGAACCATCCGTCCGGGTGTTTGCCGTCCAGCGTCGCGCGCGTGACCGCTGCGTAGATGCCTAAGATGGGGCTGAGTGGAGCCACCGGCCAGTCGGAGCCGAAGGCCACGGGCGCGCCCGCGTCGAGCATAGACCGCCACGCGTAACTCCAGCGCGCACGCTCGTGCCCCAGGCGCTTTTCGGCCCAGCGGCCGTCGTCGATGGCGTGATACGGCTGCATGCTGGCGACAATGCCCAACTTGCCGAAACGCGCGAAATCCTGCGGGCGCATGTGCTGCGCATGCTCGATGCGAAAGCGATGCGCGGCCGGGTTGCCGCCCCCGAGCCGCTCATACATATCGAGAATCTCTGCGATGGCGCGATCGCCGATGGCGTGAATGCAGATTTGGATTTGCGCCTGGTCGGCGCCGCCCGCGAGGGCTTCCATTTTCGTGGGCGGGCTCATCAACGGAAGGGGGATGCCGCGATTTGCCGGGTCGTCGGCAAAAGGCTCATACATCCAGGCGGTCGCCGAGCCCAGCGAGCCATCCGCGAAGGCTTTTACACCGCCCATCTTGATGAAATCGTCGCCCATATTGCGCGCGATTCCTGCGTCGCGCAGCTTTTCCCAGCGCGTGATGGGAATGATTTCGTACATGCGGCAGGTGAGCCAGCCTTCCAGTTCGGCGCGGCGCATCAGTTGGATTTCACCGGTAAAGCTGCCATTCCAGGAATCCCCATCGACGGTGATGGAGTGGACGGAGGTCAGGCCTACCCGCGCGGCTTCCGCCAGTGCCGCGTGCAGGGCTTCCGTCATCTCGGCTTCCGTGGGTGGTGGAATGGCCTTGGCGATCAAGTCTTGTGCTGCGTCTTTGAAAACTCCGGTGGGTTCGCCCGTGGCCGCGTCGCGCACGATGACGCCGCCCACGGGGTCGGGCGTCGCACGCGTCACTCCTGCCAGCTTGAGGGCCAGCGAATTCGCCAGCGCCGCGTGCCCGTCGTAGCGGCTGAGAAAAACGGGATGGTTTTCGGTGGCGGCATCGATCATCTGGCGCGTGGGCAGCTTGGCGGAGGCCCACGCCTGCTCGTCCCAATCTCCGCCCAGCAACCAGCGGCGTGGCGCAAGTGTCCGTGCCTTCTCGGCGATGCGACGCGTAAATTCCTCCTCGCTGCGCGCGTCTTTCAGGTCGACGGAGAGAAGCTGGAAGCCGCCGCCAATGAAGTGCGCGTGGCTGTCAATCATCCCCGGCACAACGAGGCGGCCCTTCAGGTCAACGATCTTGGTATTCCGACCGGCGTAGGCCTGAATCTCTGCGTCGGTTCCCACCGCCAGGATGCGGCCATTCGCGATCGCCACTGCCTGGGCAAACTTCACGCCGGCGTTTTTGGTCCCCACCGGTGATGAGGACTCTCCCGTCCAAATCTTTCCGTGCAACAAAACCAAGTCTGCACCGCGCACTAGCTCGCCCCTCCCATTTAATGATGCCCACGGCGAGGGATGAATTCCCCCGCCGTATTCGGTCGATGACATGAACAGCCCCGTCAAGAAAATGGCAGCGACGGCCCGCAGAAGCATTTGCATTCTCCGGTAGCGGCGGTCTCCGACCGCCGAATCGTCGATCCGAGATCGACGCTACAGTCTGCGCCCCTCGTGCGGGCGCACAAGAGGAAACAGGTCCTAAAGCTTCTGGGCTCCGTTCAGCTTACTGAGATTCCGGTCGAACGTGCCCAGGGGGAGATGTCCTACCTTCCGTGCCATTTCCAGCAGGAGGCAGTCTGAAAAGCCCACGCTTGGCCGCTCCCGAAATCGCGCGAGGGCCGCGGCAACCACGTCCGAGTCTTGTAAAGTCAGGTCCTTATGGTTGAGGAAAGTTTCAACGGCTGAGGCTATCTCGGCGGGGCCACGCCCATACACGACGGAAAGGACCCAGAGGGCTTCCGCGAGCGCCAAGGTGGAAACCCACACGCCTTCTTCCACCCATCGGTCGGCCGCCGCAAGTTGACGGGCGTCGTCCTGCGCGATGAGCCGAACGAGGATGTTGGTGTCAACGGCGCGCATGGCGTTCCACGATGTATTGCCGGATTGCCTGCTTTAGTTCCGCCAGCGTTCGAGGCTTGGGCGGCCCGTCGGGGAAGACCGCGCGGTGAACATCCTGCCAATTGTACCGCCCAGACCGCCGCACCACGATTTTCCGGCCCTCTTCGTGCCACTCGAGAACCGACCCCGGTCCCACGCCCAGCCGGCGGCGCACCTCGGCCGGTACCGAAATTTGTCCCTGCGCGGTGACCTTTGAACGAGCCATTGGCATGGGAACATATTACCACGGTAATGGCCCCGCGCGCCAGCAGGGTCTTCGCCGTGTGTAACTGCGAAGCTTCATGCCCCTGTGCTGTCTAGTTGCCGACGGCGCTCAGGTGCGCATTTCCACGGCAGGAAAACAATTAAAGGGTTCCTTGTCCACCTGCCAATAGGGCATGAACTCAACGCCCGGGTTATGCTCGACCAGAAAATGGAGCGGCTGGCCGGGTTTGGGTTGCAAATGCTTCAGCAGGTCTTCCGGCTGTCTTACATTCTCGAGGCGCAGCCTGATTTCGGGCGCGCCAACGGCGGTCAGCAGGATCGGGCCGAAGCTCACCGCGTAGCGCGCATGATCAGGGATTTGATCCATCCCCGTATAGCGCACGGCGCTGAGCGCCGCCGGCAGCGTGAAGCTGGCAACATCACCTTCTGCCCAATCGCGGTCGAGCGCCACGTAGCTGCCGGGCTTGCCCGAGGCCGCCGGGCTCCCATTGATGTTCACGACCATTTCGCGGGTGGCCCAGGAGGGCACGCGGACACGGATTTTCGCCGAGGTCGGCCGGGCCGCAGTGAACTGCAAGCGAACCTCGGGGTCGAAGGGGAAGTGAGTGACCATCTTTAGCCGCAGGGAGGCTCCCCCCTCCGTCCAATGGATCGTGGAAGGTTCATACAGGTTGACGTACAAGCCGTCGGTCGCCAGCGAGTAAATATGCTCCGGCATCGAACCAATCAGCCGCGTTCCCTGCCCTTCGCAGCAAGTGTTCATCTGCGTGGGCTTTTCTTTGTGATGCGCCAGCAGAGCGTGGTAGCGAAAGCCCTGCGAGCCCGCCTGATTGGCCATCGCCACGTTGTAAATGGACTTTTCAATTTCCGTGACGTACTTCTCGTTGTCCGGATCCAGCAAATGGAAACGCTGGCTCAAAAAGGCCCAAAAGGAATTTCCACAAAGCTCTTCCAGCTCGGCGTGCAGCATATAGGACCTGGGTGGTGATACGACGAACTCGATGATGGAGATGGAACCGCCGGGGTTCTCCCAATTGTCGTGATAGAGATCCCAACCGGCTTCCACCGCGAGGCGGTAACGGGGATCGCCGGTGGCGCGATAAAGGTCCATGTAAGCTTCCAGGTTCGTCAACAAATAGCAATGAGGACGATCATAAGGGTACTGCCAGATAGCGCGCTCTTCACGCCCCTGCAATTGCTCCATCCAAAAGTTTTCCTGGAAATAGCGCTGAATCACCTGAATGTCGGCAGGTTTGCCCACGGGCGTGAAGTACATGCGCGTGTTGGCGATCATGCCCTGGCCGCCCTGAATGGCGAAGCGCAGCAAATGTGGCAGGTAGGAACACTGATTAAACCAGTCAGAGTAGCCCCGCAGCAACTCGAAAGCCTTCTGGTTTCCGGCGTAACCCGCCTCGATGAGACCATGCACCAGCCAGGCGCGGGTGTAAGCGCCGCGCTCCGAATAGAAGATGGTGTCCTCGGGGTAGGCCATAATGTAACCGTTCGGTTGGCGGCATTGCGCAATGCCTTCCACCACGGCATCGAGACGCCGGCGGAGCTCCGGGTGATCGATCCAGCGTAGAGTGTTCCCCGCCGCCATGAGGAAACGGCCGGCGTTTGAGCCGGCAAGGTCTTCCTCCCAGAACTTTACGTCGTTCGTGGGATTCACTGGAGGCGTGGCCGTGCCCACGCGCTCACGGAACTGCCGCAGGAGGTCATCCACCGAATAGGAGTTCAAGAGATAGAGGATATTATCTTCCATGGCCTTCTGGAAAACGCCACCATCCAGGGTCACACCCGTCAGGGGTACGCGAACCTTGTGGACCGGAGGATTCCAGGTGCTCGCCGCAGTGACGTTCTCGGGATGGTCCATGAAGGTGGTTTCTCCGCCCGGGCGCGCGGGCCGCGTCACCTGGGCAACGTCGTCGTCACGCCCGTAAGTTGAATCCACCGTGACGGGGCACTGCGCGGCGATTTCTTTCCCTGCCGAGTACACATCTATTTTCCCCAAAGCCAGGTAGTAGCCACCGCTCACCGTCCCTGCCACCTTCATCAGGCGCGTAACCGTCAGGCGGACATAGCGGCCGGTCGCGCCTTGCGCCGCAAATTGTTGGATGAGGCCCTGGGGGTTGGGAAAGTCCGCCGCGGTGTGGTCTACGATGAGCGTGGGATTTTGAAAATCGGGATTGTTAGAGCTTTCAATCTTGAAGCGGACAGGGAAGCCCTCGCCTGCATAATCCTCATCGCGGCCGGGGAAGCCTTTTTCATTGGCCGGGTAAACCTTGACGAGATCAATCGGCCGGCTTGCGCCCAGATCGATCTGCACCCAGGTTGTGGCATCCGCTGTCTTGGCGGGCTTCGAGCGGTAAGCCCGATATGCGCTCGCCGGCGTGTTGGTCATCCACTCGCCGGTGGGGGCGGGAACTACCTGCCCCTCTGGCTGTAAAGCAACGCCCGCGTCTGCTTTCAAGAGGTGGGACGCTGTTATTCCCGCGCCCGCGCCAAGCGAAGTTCCCAAGAACCTGCGTCGAGTGAAACCCATGAGTGCACCTCCAGTGACGCCGCGCGGCAGAACCGCCTGCCGTAGGGGCGCCCCTCGTGGCCGCCCTCCAGATGGGCAGGCACGAGGCCAGCCTCTACAAACCTCTGGCTTGCGCCTCCGCCGCTCCGATTCGAAGGGGGATTATTTCGGATTCAGTGGGCAAAGGCAATCTGGAATTGGGGAGCGAGTGATTTACGCCGATGAGGCAATGGCCCGATGGAGCAAAGGAATAATTCGGGTTGGGATTAATTCGGGTTGGGAATGATTTGGGTTGCGCAGAGCAAAACTCTGCGGCAAGGAAACACCGAGCTTCGCCCGGCGCAATCCGAAGGGGTGATCTGGACCGGCACAAATGGGCCGGGCGAACAATACGATTTTGATGACGCACGGGCCCCGGAAGAACTGCAAAGAGCGGGAGAGCTTCGGTGGCCACTCCAAGGTTTTGCTTCACGGCTGTTAACTCTCACGGCGTCGTCCATAATGGACAAACAGTCTAGTCATAATTATTCACTAGAGAATTACCTGTACCATGGACTCAATCGGATGTCAAAAGGTTGGCTGCCGCAGACTTTTTTTTCGGAGCCTGAGATTTCCCAAAGAGACTTGTGGGAGTTGAGAGGTGTAGCGCGGACCCCCGTTTTTGGGGTCCGCGGTTCTACTCTGCCAAGAACCCCAAATCTCCACGACGGAGGCCTGCACTTGGGTTCGGGAGCGAGAGTCTCGGTAAGAGCCGCGGACCTCAAGGGCGGAGGTCCGCGCTACACTTGCTCTTTCGTGCCAGTTACTAAATGCGGTGAGATAATGCCAGGCAAACGCGACGGGAGTAATATATTTGCCCAAGCACGTCACAACGCCGTACCGGTTTTGAGGAAGGAGAAATGGAACGATGAGACATTCAAAGGCCTTAATTCTTTCCTTGCTTTTCTTGGCGCCCGCCATCTTGTGTGCGCAGGTGGGCAGCGAGAGGGGAATGCCGCGGCAAGTGGGCGCCGCGTATCCGGCGGAGTGGCCGCAGGGGCCCGGCCCCGACTCTCTCCCGGTATGGGCGAGAGAGGGCGGGATTCGAATTGCACGCTGGGATGGAGGCCGCATTGAGGCCGCCAAAGCCATGCTCTCCGGTTGGCCGGGGTTCAATCCGCCGATTCCCGATAACGTTTACACCATGTCGAACTGGTACGACCCGCAAACCATTCACCTGCTGCGTGACGCGGGAATCAACGTGGCATGGGTCACCTTCAGCAACGGCTTCTCTATTCCCACTGAAGAAAAACACCGGGAACAACTGCGCCGGTACATTGCCGAGTGCCATCGCCAGGGAATCCATGTGATCGCTTACGAATCGGTGGCCAACGTTTTCTGGGAAGACATGTTTGAGCAGGTTCCCGAGTCGCGGGACTGGGTGCAGAAGGACTCCGATGGCAAGCCTGTTCCCTACGGCTCGGGCGATTACACCAAGATGGGCCGCGTCACTCGTTACATGGCGGACTTAGGCAACCCTCAGTGGCGCGACTATTTGAAGAAGCGGGTGGACCTGGCCATCGATGCGGGGGCCGACGCGCTGATGTATGACAATAACTTTGGCGGCCACCTGGTGGACCTCTATCAGGATATCTACCGCTACGGCGCAGCGCGCAAGAAGGACTTCATGATCATGGGGAATTTCCATCAGAACAGCTACGTCCTCAATCGCCTCACCAACTGCATGACCACCGAAGATGGCGCGGAGCCCGGCGTCTATGATGAAGCGCACATCGAGGGCCGGCGAGGCAGGCTGGATGCCAAAGCTCTGGTGCCGGTTGACCACGGGTTGCTGGTCAACAACATGGGCCTGTTCCGCATTTGGAACGCCTTGTCCCAGGGTTGGAAGCCGATGCTGGTTGAGGACGGGGGACGCGAAGTGGGCGTCCGCGAGACCACTCCCATGTCGCCGGAGCGGCAACAATTGGCCCTCGCCGAGGCCACAAGCTTCGGCGTGGGGTTGGAAGTATTCGTGGAAGGAGCTTTCGCGCGCGGGTTGTTTGAGCATGACCCGGGCAGCATGGCCATCTGGCGCGCCATTGGAACCTACAACCGATTCTTTTCCCAGCATCGGGAGTATTACGCTGGAACGAAATCATTGGCCTCTGTCGCTGTCGTCTTGGACGATCGCAGCGAGAGCGTGTCCCTGTTGGACGGATTGGCAGCGCGCCACGTGCTGTTTGATGTCATCTATGAAAGCGACCTGACGGCGGAAAAGCTTGCACCGTACAAAGTCGTGGCGCTGCTCACCGCGCGGACCGTGCGACAGCGCGCGCTGTCGGCGCTTGAAACCTACGTCACCAACGGTGGCCGCATCATCGCCGCAGGAGATGCGGCGACGCTCGACGAGAATGGGCAAAAGCACGTGCCGCCGGGGTGGTTTGGGAAGCAGGCAGGCAAAGGAGAGTGCACATATTACGAACAATTACCGCCACTCGACGATCTCTCCAAGACTCTGCGCGACGCCGCCGGGCCGGAACTGGTCCACGTGGAGGTCCCTCCCGGAGTTCTTTACAACATCGTGCAGCAGCCGGCCACGGGCAGCGTGATGATTCATTTCTTGAACTATACGCTCAAACCTTCGGCTGAAATCAGGGTCGGGCCGCAGCAGAAGTTTGCCACCATGGCCGTGTACTCACCGGATTCATCCCAGCCCCTTGTGCTGATCGGTCCTCCCGGCCTCGACTTGGTCATGAAGATACCGTCCGTGCACATTTACTCGATGCTGGTCATGCTACCGCGTGGCAACTATCCGCCCAAGTGGCCGGCGAGCACCAAGCCGAATTTCTGACCATGCCGGCCACATGCGTATTCTCAACGGCGCCGGTTGTTGCGAATGCGGGCAGCGCCTTCAGCACACGCAACCGCGTTTTCACGCCGACTCTGAAGGGGTCCAAGGTACTGCCCCGAGCTTTACGGATGAGAGGTATTATGAGGCAAGCCCGCGGACCTGAAGGGCAGGTCCGTGCTGCTCCGCTGAGGTGAACCATGGCGAAACCGGCCAACGCAAGCTCGCGCCACCGGACACTGATTGTTGCAGCATTCTTCCTGGCCTTCGCGTTGGGTTCATGCGCCGCCCTGGCCGGCCAGTTTCGCGCCTCGGTGGTGAAAATCGATATTACCCCAGACAAGCCGCAATGGCTGCTGGGTTACGGCCCGCGTCAATCGACCGGCGTACACGATCACCTCTTCCACCGCATCGTCGTGATGGACGACGGGAGGACTCAGTTCTTCCTGATCTCGACGGACATCTGCCTGTACTCCCCCTCGGTTTATGACGAGATTACCAGGGAACTCTCCGAGCAGATGGGGATCAAGCGCCTGCAAGTGTGGTGGAGCGTTACGCACACGCATTCCGCTCCCGAGGTGGGCCCGCCAGGGTTGGGAGAAGCCTTCTTAAAAGGGCGGTATGAGCACGATCACAACAGGGAATACACGGCCCAGGTGAAGAAGCAACTGCTCGAGGGGATTAAGGAAGCGCGGGAGAAGCTAGAGCCGGCGCGATTGGGGGTGGGCTGGGGATACGCGAGCGCCAGCATCAACCGCCGGGCACGAAATGAAGAGGGTCCGGCGTTTCTAGGCTTGAATCCCGACGGACCCGTTGACCACCAGATTGGGCTCCTGCGTTTGGAGACGGCGAATGGAAAGTTGCTGGCACTGATCGCCAACTACAGTATGCACGGTACGGTCCTCGGCCCCCAGAATACCTTGATTACCGGCGATGCACCCGGGGTCGTGGCGGATTACGTCGAGGAAAAACTGGGGGCGCCGATGCTCTATATCAACGGGGCGGCAGGCAACCAGGCTCCCATTTACTCGGTCTACCCCGACTTCGCGAGCGGGCACCTGAAGCAGTTTGAAGTGCTGCTCGGCGACCCGATCATTGAGGCCAACGCGCGCCTGGGTCCAACGACTTCGGAGGTTGAACTCACGCTGGGTGAGACGGCCGTGGAGACTCCGCGCAAGGCCGGCCTGGGCTGGGCTTCCGACCTGGGCGATTACCTGCGCACGACCAGCACGGGAGCCACCATGATTCGCCTTCCCGTACGCTTTTTGCGAATCAATAAAGACATCGCCATCTGGGCGGCGCCTCTGGAACTTTTCTGCGAAATCTCCATGGACGTGCGGAACCATTCGCCTTTCCCATACACATTCTATTTCGGTTACACCAATGGGTGGTTGGGCTATCTGCCCACGAAGGCCGAGTTCGCTTACGGCGGGTATGAGCCGAGCGTCTCACCGTACACCGACGAGGGGGGTGAAGACCTCACGCGCGCCGTACTCACCTACCTGAGCGGGCAGGTCCGTTAGGGTTCCAGCAATCAAGCGTGGAGATGGGCGAGCAGCGCACTACTCCGTGGCTCTCAACACGGCAAACATCCACATGTTTATTAGTGTTCACGATTAAAATGCCGCGGTGAAATCCCGCTCAAAGCGGGATTACCACGCGCTGCCAGCTCAATGACCAGGTGGTCCGATTTCTTATTCTCCAGCGGTCTTGTCCAAGGGAATGCTAACGGAGCCCATGGCGCCGGAATTGGTATCACACACCAAGACCTTCAACTGCACCGAGTGCGGATCAAGGGTGACGGGGAAGGACAACGATAAGCCCTTTTTCTGGAGTTGGGTGTAATAGTCCTCTTTGAGATTCAGCGTGACGGAATGCTTGCGCGTGTTCTCACTCGCGACGTTGCCTTCAGGGCCGCGCTGGGCGATGACGATCTCCACTCCCCCGGTCCAATGATGGTTGTCCTGCTTCATCTGCAGGTCGGTGATGTCCACGATCAGGCTGAGAGTTAGTTGCGGCGTCCCGCTCGCACCGGACTTTTGAAGCTGCGCGCGAAAACCAATCGCGGTGGAATCCAGAGGGCTCTGGAGGGCGCTGTCCAGCCTTCTCTGCCGTTCATCGGGGGGCTGATTCTGCGGGTCGATGGCGATGTAGCCCGTGCGGTAGAGCAGCTTCACGCCGGGCCGATTGACCCGCACCTTAAAGGTGTGGAATTGGGAATCCCATTTGTCGGCTGCTGGGTAGTATCCCAGAAGGTAAGTCAAATGGGCATCGTCGATGGCAGACCGTATTGCCAAGGCAAAATCATTGTCGTTGTTGACGGCGCGGCCCCCCGTCAAATCAGCCAGCAGAACGCTGGCATCGTGCGCATTGAGCATCGCTTTGACCGGGCCGCTCAAAGACAAGGCAATGGGCTGGCTCCCTCCGCCATACTCTCCCACCACCAGTCCTCGGGCGTCAATCGGATAGAGGGCCACGTGGTAGTTACTCAGCCGGCGAGAGATGCTCCGGACGTCCGGTGTCAAATCGACTTTGTTGCAGGGTGCGCGGGGAGCGGGGCAGACATCGACAATTAAGGGAAAGCCGTAGGACATCCAAATCAAGGTTTTGCGCCCCGGGATTTTCGCCAGGTGCTCGCCGATGGCGGCAAACATACTCATCGTCATCCTCGGTCTTTGGAGGACAGCAAAGACTTGGCTAGGGTCCCAGCCAGGTTGAGTCGAGAGGGCGGTTCCCGGCCCCGTGGCCCCTTGGAAGACGAACTCCCCCACCGGTACACTCAGCGCCGGAGGCGCGAGTTGGGCCACGCCCTTTGGTGGGTTCATCTCCTTTAAGGCATTGAGCAGAAGCGCCGGATCGTTGGTGAAATCCTGCAAGACTCGGAGGTATGCCCCCATGCTGTATAAGGCCACGCGATCCTGAGGTCCCAATCGGCGGAAGAACTGGGCAACTTGGTTGTCCGCCATGGCCAGGTTATAGCTGTTCGTGTTCAGCCCGTCGAGAAGGATGACGGTCGCCGTGGCGGGGGCGTCCGGCGGGCTGGCGGGCCGATTCGAAACGGTTTGGGGCGGCAGGGTTGCCGGCGGCGCGGCCCCCGGCACAGTTGGCGCTAGACTGCCTTCCACTGGCCCCGGCGGGGTTGGGTTGCCTTCTACGGAAAAAACGCTGATCCTCTGCTGCTCGCCGTCTTCCCACAGTTCAAAGTCATCTTTGGTCAAGCCCTGGACGGGTTGACCTTTCTTGTCCTGCGCCACCACGTCCACGGTGACCAGCCGCGTGGCGACTTTGATGGTCGTCGGAGGAGGTATGGTTAGCGGCGTCGGCGACTGCGCTGGTGTGGTGCGAAGAATGAGAATGAGAAGTGCGGCAATTCCGAGGATTACGTGCGGGGAAATTCTAGCCAGGCGGTTTAACTTCATCGGGGCCTCCCTGGCCTGCGCGCCGCAAATCGAGCGGTCACGCGGGGAAAATGGATCGGGTGAAAGAGGGGATCTACAGGCCGACCCTTACTGCCTTCGACGAGGAGGCAGCCGTCATGGTTACAGTAATAAGTGAAATGGACTATCTGTCTAACCGTGTAATCCACTTCCGGGAAATCTATCGCCGGGGGGAAGGGGACACCATACGCACATTCCCGGAGCGCTTTGGAGTGCGGTAGCAGCAGCTACCGCTTTCCCCCTTCGGTTCATACGGAAATGATGCAGGGAGGGTGAAAGGCGGTAGCTGCTGCTACCGCACTCCAAGATGCGTTTGGCCCACAATTACTACTCCATTCCGTGCCGGCAGCGAAGTGAACGGTGTCGGGCCTAATTCTCCGAAGGCCGCTCGATGTGGTCGATGACCAGGGCATCCACCGGGCCTTTGGTGGGTTCCAGCTTCAGTCCTAGCTGCTCCTGAACTGCGGTAAAGATCGAAGGGCCGGAATCCTCAGATGCCGCGCTGCTGGTGCTTGGCGCCCACTCCAAGGTGATATCGTATTTTCCGGTGAGCCCGGTTTTGTCCGCAACGGGGCCGTCAACCATTACCCCCAATTGGCCGGCGAATCTCGACATGGTCATCGCCTGGGCGAGAAGCTTTCCACCCTGCACATGCGTCATGCCCGCTCGTGGGGCGCCCTCGGGCACTTTAATGCCGTCCTTGTAGGTATTGTTGGGGTCAGCTTCCTTCAGCTTGAATCCGCCCTTGGCAATTACCAAGTCATAGGTCCTGACGATTTTGGTTTCGCGGTGCACCTTGAGCTTTAAGCGATCCTCCAAGACCGGCTGAAGCATCCGGAAACGCTCGATCATCTGGTCCTTATTTGAGAGCTTCTGGAATGCGGCCATAGTTTCGTCACCCATCTTCGCCTGGAGATCGTACGGATCGGAGGTTAACCATGCGGGCATCCCCGATATCCGGTCCATCCGCACGTGGTAGGCGCTGGCAATGACAGTGCTCAAAGGGATACTCATCAGCATGAAACCATCAGGCATCGACCTCATGCCGCCCTGTTGCCTTGGAGTTTTCAGGGGCTTAATGGAAACAACGTCGTAAGCCAGCGTGGGAACAGGTTGTTCTGATTGGGCATAAAGTCGCGGCCCGCTCACGAGACCAGACGGGATGGACGCGGCAACCGTGGCCACGGCCACCGCCGCTAACAGGAGTTTTCCAGTCAATCTTAGGGGAGTAAGGATTTGGCGCGTCATGATGCGGACCATCCTTTTCTTCAGGCCGGAGCCTGTGATCACGGAGAGGCTGGCGAGGCGCTTGTTCGGAACAGGAAATAGGGTGCTTGGCATGGTTTTCCCTTTCTTTCTTGATCGCTCCCACGTGAGGCGATAAAGACGCGGACCACAAAGACGGCGGTCCGCGCTACCCGTGTGTAACGGCTAATTGTGGACATACTGCAAAGTGGGGTTGACGAACAGGGCGCCGCGCTCCATTTGCTTCGGTGCCGCGAAATCTGCCTGTAGGGAAACCCAGATGTCATGGGGCTGGTCCCCGCCCACAATCTGGGCGAGCGAGAGCAGATAGTACTCGTGGTCGCCAATTTTGAATTTGGCCTCGCTCCAGTTTGCTTCACCCTTTGCCGCACCCTGGAAGGGTTCGAGCGCGAAGGTAAAGAGTCCTTCAGCCGGCACGTACAAACAAATTCCCTCGTCCTTCTCGTCGACCGTCGTGGCCCATCCGGTGACAGGACTCAGAACCTTTTTGTCCCTGATCAATGCGAAATTTCTCAGGATCATTTGGTTCATAGCGGGCTCAAGTGGAAAGCCCCACGCGAACTTGGGCTGTTGTTCAGAGACCTCACCTTTCAAAGTAAGTGTGCCTCCGCCTTCGATAGGAATCTCCAATGTCTGGCCCGGGACGTATGTATACTCGTGGCCTTTTAAGTTGCCGAGATCCCGTTCAAGCAGCTTAGGATTGGAGTTCCCTTCGTATCGGCGGGCCTCTGTGCGGTGGCGGGCTCTCACGGCGAGTCGTACCCGCCCCGACTGAATACCCACAATAGAAACGATAGACTCTACTATGTCGTTAACAAAACCCGACGCTCCTGCGTTACGGGTAGTCCAGAACCATGCCATGGGCTCTCGATAACCTGCCTTCGCCACAAGTGGCCGGTAGGACTCCAAGTGCAAAGAATGCGAACCTCCTGTGTCATCGGTACGCAACATCCAAGCCTCGGGTTCTCGAAAACCCGCCTTCGCTACATTTGTTCTAAGGGACTCCGCATGCGGCATGTCGGCCGGGTAAATCTGGAATTGGAACCAAAGGACCGGGGTTTGTGCCGGGATCAGGTTGATGCCGATGGAGAGCGCCAGAATTACGGCCGCGGCGAGTCCAACTCCATACCATGGCACCATCACGCGTGCGGTCAAGGCGCGCGCCGCCAGAAAGCGCCCGCGCGGCGCGGCGGACTCGATCCACGCCGGCAAGCCTTCCTCAGTTCGAGTCGCGCTGGCCAAGAGGCGGCATTCGGCGTCGATGGCCGCGTAATCCTTCAGGCGCGCGCGGCATTGCGGGCAGGATTGGACGTGCTTCGGAACGTCCGGGGGAACCTGCTCCCCATCGTAGAGCGGCGAAATAAACGGCAAAGCTTCCTGGCAAGTCATGGTGCTCCTTTGTTACCGCTCCCCCCATCGCCTGCCCATACCTGGCGCAACCGCTCGCGCGCGGTGAACAAGCGCGACCTCACGGTGCCGAGAGGGATCTGAAAAATTTCGGCGAGCTCAACATACGTGTAACCTTCTGCCTGGCGTAACCACACCAGAGTGCGAGATTCCGGGTCCAAGTGGGCCAGCGCGTTTTCGAGCAACGCGCCTGCTTCCGCCGCCGGCATTTGGCTCTCAAGCACAGAACTGGCCATTGTGGAGGGATGACGCCTCCACCAATCGGCGGCACGCTTCCTTGCCATGCCGAACAAATAGCGCTTTAACGGCGCCCGCGAAGGGTTGAAGCCATTGGGACCTCGCCACAGGTGGAGAAAGATTTCTTGTGTAACGTCCTCTTCCGCCTGGAAGTCCCCTATATACCAGTGCAAGAACCGGCGCAATGGCGGGGCGTAAGCCCGATAGAAATCCGCGAAGGCGTCGGCATCACCTTTGCGAACCTTTTGCCAGAGCTCTTCGTCGGAGGGCATCATGCTTGGTTCCACACGGGTATTCGCTTCAGGTTTGCAATAAGTTCACCCGTCAAAAGAAAAATGTTTCGGTTTGGTTCGGAAAAGGTTCCCATCTGCCAGCGAATCCAGGAAGGGGATGACACACCGTGGACCTGCAATTTTACATCATTGTGTGCAAAAGCTTATGTCGCTCTGTCTAATTCGGTCCCACAAGCAGAGGATCAAATGAATCGGCACGAGTTTCTCAAAACCCTGGCTGCCGGAGCAGTACCCCTCCTCCTTCCGCGCTGGACGTGGGGTGATGAGCCGGCGGCGTCCAAGACCTTCACCTACAAAACCGCGGGCGGCTGCGAACTGAAGCTCGACGCCTACGGTTCTGACCCCAACGTTCGCAAGCCCGTCATGGTGACGATTCACGGGGGAGCGCTCATTATGGGTTCCCGGAAAGGCCGGCCGCCCGCGTGGCTGAACCCACAAGGCGAGTACGTGGTGATCTCGATTGATTACCGCCTGGCGCCGGAGACGAAGTTGCCCGGCATCATCGAAGACGTGCAAGACGCTTTCCGCTGGATTCACAAGCACGGCCCTCGATTGTTGAACATCGACACGGAGAAGTTGATCGTCACCGGCGGGTCGGCGGGCGGATACTTGACCTTGATGACAGGCTTCTGCGTTAAGCCTCGGCCCAAGGGGCTCATCTCCGTATCCGGGTTTGGTGACCTCATCGCGGACTGGTTCACGCATCCCAGCGGTTTCGCCGTGAACCAGCCGCCGATCTCGAAGGAAGAGGCCTACGCCTCGGTGGGTACCGCTTGTTTGACGGAACCTCCGCGAGGTAACCAGCGCGGAAAGTTCTTCGTTTATTGCCGCCAAAAGGGAGTCTGGCCCAAGGAAATCACCGGGCATGACCCCTTGACCGAGCCGACATGGTTCAAGCCGTACTGTCCCGTTCAGAACGTCACGGCCCAATACCCGCCCACGGTATTGATTCACGGGACGGCGGACTACGACGTGTTATACGATGCCGCGGTGAAAATGGACGCGGCGCTCACGCAGGGAAAAGTTTCCCATAAGCTGGTGACCATCCCGGGCGGCGGTCACGTTTTCGGTGGGTCCACCCCCCAGGAAATCGCTCGAATCTTCGCGGAGGCTTTGACCTTTGTGAAAGAGGGGTAGCGCGGACCCCCGTATTTGGGGTCCGCGGTTCTTTCGTTTCCAAAACTACAAATCTCGAAAATGGACGCCAATCCGCGAGTTGGGGGGCGCGAGTCTCAGTAAGAGCCGCGGACCTCAAAGGCGGAGGTCCGCGCTACGCTTGCGGTATAATGCGGCGCGGCAAGAGGAGGAGCAAATGAATCGACACGAGTTTCTAAGAACCCTTGCGGTGGGTGGAGCGTCCGTCCTCGCTTCGCGCTGGGCTTGGGGCGATGAGCCGCCTGAGGTTAAGACCTTCACTTACAAAACCGCGGGTGGCTGCGACATCAAGCTTGACGCCCTCGGCTCGGATCCGAACGTCCGGAAACCCGTGATCGTCAATATTCACGGCGGCGCCTTGATTATCGGAAACCGCAAAGGTCCGATGAAGTGGCTGAACCCGCAGGGCGACCACGTGGTGATTTCGATTGACTACCGCCTGGCGCCGGAAACGAAATTGCCCGAGATCATCGAGGATGTGCAGGACGCCTTCACCTGGATTCACAAGAAAGGCCCGGGGCTCTTGAACATCGATACCAAGAAAGTGGTGGTGGCCGGCGGGTCGGCGGGGGGTTACTTGACCTTGATGACCGGCATCTGCATCAAGCCTCGCCCCAAAGCGCTCATTTCGCTCTCCGGGTATGGTGATATTGACGGGCCCTGGTACAGCCGGCCGAGCGCCTACTACCTTCAGCAGCCGCATGTTTCCAAAGATGACGCTTACGCCGCGGTAGGCGCCACTTGTGTTTCTGAGGGAGCAGGCTCGCGCGGAAAGTTCTACCTCTATTGCCGCCAGAACGGGATTTGGCCCCAAGAGGTCACGGGCCACAACCCCGACACCGAGCCGAAATGGTTCGACCGCTACTGCCCGGTGCGCAATGTTTCCTCAAAGTACCCGCCCACCGTTTTGATTCATGGCACCGCGGACACCGATGTGCCGTATGAAGAATCTGACGCGATGGACAAAGCTCTGGCCCACTTCAAAGTGCCCCACAAATTCATTTCTGTTCCCGGGGGCGGCCACGTGCTGTCGGGAGTCGCGGCGAGCGAGCGGACGCGGATTTACGACGAGGCATTGGCTTTTTTGAAAGAGCATGTGGGTTGAGAAGTGTAGCGCGGACCTGTTCTGTAGGTCCACGGCTCTTCATTGCCATTGGGAACAAGCTTTCGATGAATCGGTGGGCATCCCCTGCTGCGGACGTAGGGGCGCATGGCCATGCGCCCCTACGACGCCAAGCGCTAACGCTTTTTGGACTGCGTGGACTTCAGGATTTTCTGGGTGGTTTCGGCGACGAGGTCGCCCATGCGGCTGGTGGACGTGGGACGAGCCTTGCCGGGAAGCTCTGCGGTGCGCACGCCGCGCTTCAGGATGCGCTCAATCGCCTGCTCGATGGCCGAGGCGGCGGTTTCCATGCGCAACGAATAGCGCAGCATCAGGGCGGCGGAGGCGATGGCGGCAAGAGGGTTGGCGCGATTGCGTCCGGCGAGGTCCGGCGCCGAGCCATGAATCGGTTCATAGAGGGCGGAATGTTCTCCCAGGCTGGCCGAGGGCAGCAGGCCAATCGAGCCCGTCAGCATGGCAGCTTCGTCGCTCAGGATGTCGCCAAACATGTTGGTGGTCAGGACCACATCGAAGCTGGTGGGCCGATCGATCAACTGCATCGCACAGTTATCCACGTACATGTGATTCAGTTCGACGTCCGAATAGGAGCGCCCGATGCGCGTTACCACCTCTCGCCACAAGCGGGAAGATTCCAGTACATTGGCTTTGTCAACGGACGTCACCTTGCGGCGGCGGAGTCGGGCCAACTGGAAAGCCCGGTGCGCCACCCGCTCCACCTCGTGCTCGCGATAGATTTCCGTATTCACGGCAAAGCGCTCGCCGTTCTTGGAAAAAACGCCGCGTGGATTGCCAAAATAGATCCCACCCATCAGATCCCGCACGATGACGAGGTCGGTTCCCCGCACGCGATCGGGCTTCAGCGCGGACATGTTGACCAGCGAGTCGATCACCTTGGCGGGCCGCAGATTGACATAAAGCCCCAGGCGCTGGCGGATTTGCAGCAAGCCTTGCTCCGGGCGCAACTCAGGACGCTTGGTGTCCCATTGCGGGCCGCCCACGGCACCTAGCAATACCGCGTGCGCATTGTTGCAAAGAGCGATGGTTTCAGCAGGAAGTGGGGAAGCGGTCTGGTCAAGGGCGCACCCGCCAATCAGACCGTTTTGGAAGCGAAAGGTCGGTCCAAGGATTTCCTCAACAGCCTTAAGGACTTTCACGGCTTCCGCCGTAACCTCCGGCCCAATCCCGTCCCCCGTCAGCACAGCAATGCGATACAAGCTCTGCATATCGTTAATTATCTATATCTTACCGGATTAAGACACGAAAATGCAAGGATTTATTGAAGTTATAGGAGGAAGGAAGAGGGCTACGGGGAGTTTACTGGGATCTCACAGTAACCCATTTATTTTCTGATAGTTGCGGTCGACGACCGGGGCAGGAAATCGCCTTGTTGTCACCTTTTAATCCTTTTTAATGCCTTGTAATGCAAAGACTTTATCCTCCCCAGCGGCACCATGGTCCAAAGCAACGTGCCCGTTGCAAGAGCGGCAAAGATGAAGGGGGAACGACGTCCTCAGTAGCCCCCCGGGAACAACCTGTCCACGGCTTCGTTCTTGTGGACGGAACCCGATCCCACCGCCGCGGTGTCCTCCAGGCGTTTCATTTCGTACGCGGCCTTGTTCGCGGCCTGCAAGTAGGAGCGCGCAGCGGCCTCAACGACACTGTGGCTGGTGCACTTTCCCCCGAACTCGCGCCCTTCGAAGCGCGCGCGGATGCGGACTTCCGCCACGCCGTCCGTGCCCGGGCCCACGGTGTGCACGGAGAAGTCGGAAATGGTTCCCGGCACGCCGGTAATGCGGTCGATCGCGCGGAAGGCCGCATCGCACGGCCCTTCCCCGGTGGCCGAATCATGAAATGTCTCGCCGTCCTTTTCCAGCTCCACGGTGGCGGTGGACCGCCCTTCGTTGGAGGAAACGCTCTGGAAAAGTTTAAGGGAATACAATTCGGGGAGATGCTCGAACCCCTCATTTACGATGGCCAGCAGATCTTCGTCATAAATGTTTTTCTTGCGATCCGCCAGTTGGGTGAAGAGCCCATAAGCGCGATCAATTTCGGGCTTCGTCAATTGATACCCCAGCTCCTCGTAGCGCTTGGTCAGCGCGTGCCGGCCGGAGTGTTTCCCCAACACGATGGAGTTCGACGGCATGCCCACTGTCTGCGGGGTAATGATCTCGTAAGTGATGGCGTTCTTCAGCACGCCATCCTGGTGGATGCCCGCTTCGTGCGCGAAGGCGTTGCGGCCCACGATGGCCTTGTTGCGTTGCACGGCCATGCCCGTCAAACGGGTCAGCAGCCGGCTGGACGCGTAGAGCTCCTCGCTGTGGATGTCCGTGAAGACGGGCAGGACGTCGCGCCGCACGTAGATGGTCATGACCACTTCTTCCAGGGCCGCATTTCCCGCGCGCTCGCCGATGCCATTAATGGTGCATTCCACCTGGCGCGCGCCGCCGCGGATTCCCGCCAGCGTATTGGCCGCCGCCATGCCCAGGTCGTTGTGCGTGTGCGTGCTCATAATGACGTGGTCCATGCCCGGAACGCGCGTCTGCACGTCGCGGAACATTTGTTCGTACTCCGGCTCCAGGCAAAAGCCCACCGTGTCGGGCAGGTTCAGAACGGTGGCGCCGGCCTCGACGGCGGCGTGGCAGCACTCGATCAAGTAGCTGCGGTCCGTGCGGCCCGCGTCTTCGGGAGAGAACTCCACATCCTGGCACTTTGACTTGGCGTGCCCCACCGACCAACTGATCATCTTGAGGATTTCCTCGCGCGTCTTGTGCAGCTTGTATTGAAGATGAATGTCGGAGGTAGCGAGAAAAGTGTGGATGCGCGGCCGCGCGGCGCCCTTCAACGCTTCCCAGGCGCGGTCGATATCAAGTTGATTGGCCCGCGCCAACGCAGCGACGATGGGCCGCTGGATTTCCGCCGCGACGGCCTTCACCGCATCAAAGTCGCCCTGCGACGCAACGGGGAACCCCGCTTCCAGGATGTCGACGCCCAAGCGCTCGAGCTGGTGGGCCATCTCGATTTTCTCCGGCAGGTTCATGCTACAACCGGGAGATTGCTCGCCATCGCGCAGGGTCGTATCAAAGATGAAAACTTTTTCCGGCATTTTACCTCCTAAAGGCAGGGGGGGGGCAAAACCATTGTGGATAACCCACCAATCCCCAACACTCCCTAACTATGCCCAACCGCCTGGGGGCCTCCACTCGCCCATGATTGTCCGACCGGTCGGATGGCCGCGTCAAGTTTATAATTTTTCTGATATCATAAGGATATATTATAGGAGTTGCCCTATGGAAATCACCCAGCTTGAGGCTTTCGTCGCCGTGGTGGAGGAGAAGAGCTTCTCGCGCGCCGCGGTCCGCATGCTGCGCACGCAGCCCGCCGTCAGTCAGGCCATCCATCGCCTGGAAGAGTGGGCCGGTGAACCGCTCCTCGACCGCTCGAGCAAAAGTGGCGTGCTCACTGCCTCCGGCCGCCTCTTTTACGACTATGCCAAGAAGGTTCTGAACCTGCGGGAAGAGGCGCGCTCGGCCCTGGCGGAGCTTCGGGCGCTGGAAAGCGGCAAAGTCACCATTGGCGCGAACGAGAGCACGGCGCTCTACCTGCTTCCCGTACTCAAGCAATTCCGCCAGCGCCATCCGCGGGTGCAGGTGGCCGTCAAGCGCAGCCTTTCACGCGAAATTCCCAGCGCCCTGCTGCGCCACGAAATCGACCTGGGCGTCCTCTCTTATTACCCTCAGAACCCCGACCTGGAATCGGCTGTGGTGAGCGTGGATGAACTCTGCCTGATTGTGCCGCGTGGCCATCGTCTGGCGCGCTCCGCCGGGGTCAGCATTCGCGAACTCGGGCGGGAGCAGTTCATCGCGCACAACATCTCATCGCCTTACCGGCAGCGCGTCATTGAAGCCTTCGCCCGCCACCACACGCCGCTCCAGATTGTCGCGGAGTTGCCCACCATCGAGACCATCAAGAAATTTGTGGGCATGGGGATGGGCGTCGCCTTCGTGCCGCGCATGTGCGTTCAGGAAGAATTGGCGCGACAAGAATTCGTCGCCGTGCCCGTCAGCGATTTGCGCATCCAGCGCAAACTCCGGCTGACCTACCGCCGCCACGCTTCCCTGTCCGCCGCCGCGCAAGGCTTTCTGGAAGTCGCCCGCGCCCTGGCCGCAGATCAGCCGGGGGAACGAATTCCTGAAGGCTGATGGCTTGGGGCGCGGCAGAGCCGCAAACAACGCGCCTCGTAGGGGCACCCCTCGTGGGTGCCCTCCACAAGGGCACCCACGAGGGGTGCCCCTACGAGACGCTCAAATGGGCTACCCACTTATGAGGCAAGGGACGATGGCGGTGGGTGAGGGGTCCCTTGCAACCCAATCGACTTTGACGGGACCCTGCTGGCACGATGCGCTTGCTTTCGGGTCGCACCAGCGTATGATATGCACCGGAATTATATTTGCATTGTGTCATTGCGTTTTCGGAGGAACATCATGGAACCATGGATTGTGCAGATGTGTCGTGAAAAATCTCGCCGGCGGGTATATGCCTGGGTCTGGGTGCTAGGCGTTGGGGTACTGGCCCTCATCTTTAGCACGCGATATATCGTAAACTTTATAGGCGGCCCTTATTGGGTTCCGCCCGAAGAGTTGGTCCGGATTACCCACCCGGGATTGACTCTTCACTATTTCGTTACGGTTCACGGGGAGAAAGTTGTAAACACGGGCGTCAAGGAGGTCACTTCAACCTACCAAAACGGTGTGGAGACGACCCACGTCTCTTACTATTATGCGTTAATGGTCAAAGATCGCATCCTGATCTTCAAGAGCGAGGCGCGTCCGGGGACAACGATCACGGGTGAACTATTGACATCTGCATAAAGAATGCAATAATGGGTGCTCAGGAGCAGAGCACCTATGGCCAGACTAAAGGGGAGTGGCGATTTATTGGAAGACCGGCGCAAGCGAGCTTTGGCGTTGCTGGA